>CP000699.1:5047500-5382261 GCA_000016765.1 Rhizorhabdus wittichii RW1 | reverse complement strand
CCCGCTGAAAAAAATTTTATCTTTGTTTTTCAGTTTCTTGGGAGGGGTTCTGACAACGAATCAAAGTAATTCCGAGAGTTACGGTTCCGTGACGCCGACATGACAAAAGGCCCGCCGGCATCTCTGCCGGCGGGCCTTTTGTCATACGGGCCTGAACGATCAGCCGAGGGCGGCGATGCGCTTGGTCAGGCGGGAGAACTTGCGCGAGGCGGTGTTCTTGTGGACCACGCCCTTCGAGACGCCACGGAACAGCTCGGGCTGGGCAGCGGCCAGCGCGGCGGTGGCGGCGGTCTTGTCGCCGGCGGCAAGCGCAGCCTCGACCTTCTTCACGAAGGTGCGGATCCGGCTGACCCGGGCACCGTTGATCTCGGCGCGACGATCGTTGCGACGGATGCGCTTCTTTGCCTGCGGCGTATTCGCCATGCTCGTTCAAACCCTAGCTATAATGACAGGAACGGCTGGGAACGGGTCCCCGCCGGAAGGCCGCGCCAATACACAGGCCGGCCCGCATGGTCAACCTCCAACTCGCCCTATTTCTGGCATTTGGGGCAGTAGAAGGTCGATCGGCCGCCATCGACGCGGCGCCGGATCACGGTGCCGCAATGGCACGGCTCGCCTTCGCGGCCATAGACGCGCCACTGCTTGGCGAAATAGCCGAGCTCGCCATCGGGCCGGGCATAGTCGCGCAGCGTGGAGCCGCCCGCCTCGATCGCCGCCGCCAGCACCTCGCGAATCGAATCGACCAGCCGGTCGAGCCGCTTCTTCGCGATCCGGCCCGCCATGGTGGTCGGCGCGATGCCGGTCATGTGCAGCGCCTCGCACACATAGATGTTGCCGAGCCCGGCGACGATCCGCTGGTCGAGCAGCATCGCCTTGATCGGCGCGACGCGCCCTTCGAGCGCCCCGGCGAGATGGGCGCCGGTCAGATCGGGGCCCAGCGGCTCGGGCCCCAGCGCCTTGAACGGGCCGAACCCGGCGAGTTCCTCGCCCCGGACGAGGTCGACCGATCCGAAGCGGCGCGGGTCGCACAGCGACAGCGTCCGCCCCTCGTCGGTCTCCAGCACCAGATGATCGTGCGCGCCGATCTCGCTCGGGTCGATCCGCCAGCGGCCCGACATGCCGAGGTGGAAGACCATCACGTCGCCGCGATCGGTCTCGATCAGGCCATATTTGGCGCGGCGGCCGAGCCCGGTGATCGTCGCCCCGGTCATCCGCTGGCGCAGGTCGGCCGGAAAGGGGCGCCGCAGGTCGGCGCGGCGGGTCTCGACCCGGGTCAGACGCCGCCCCTCGAGCGGGGGACGCAGACCGCGGACGGTGGTTTCTACTTCGGGAAGCTCGGGCATGGGTCCGACCTAGAGCCTGATCGTCCGAGGTGGAAGCGCTTTGCGCTTCTGCTGATGACGTGAATCAGGCTCTCTTCAAAGAACCAAGACCAGTCGTCATCCCGGCGGAAGCCGGGATCTCGCTTCTGCTCGTCGCGGGAAGAGAGGGAGATTCCAGCTTCCGCTGGAATGACGATCGAGAGTTTGCGGGCGCGGCATCCTGTCGCTAGAGCGTCGCGCATGAGCGACACCGTTTCCTTCGGCTATGCCGACGTCTCCCCCGACGAGAAGACCGCCAAGGTCGGCGAGGTCTTCCGCAGCGTCGCGAGCCGCTACGACCTGATGAACGACGCCATGTCGGGCGGGATGCACCGGCTGTGGAAGGATCGCTTCGTCCGCCGGGTGAAGCCGCGCGCCGGGGAGGTCATCCTCGACATGGCGGGTGGCACCGGCGACATCGCCTTCCGCCTCGCCCGCTCGGGCGCCGCCGTCACCGTTTCCGACATCAACGCCGCGATGCTCGAGGTCGGCAAGGAGCGCGCCGCGAAGAAGCGGATCGAGGGCCTGTCCTGGTCCGAGCAGAACGCCGAGACGCTGAGCTTCGAAGCGAACCGGTTCGACGCCTATACGATCGCCTTCGGCATCCGCAACGTCACCCATCGGATGCAAGCGCTGAAGGAGGCGCATCGCGTGCTGAAGCGTGGCGGGCGCTTCTACTGCCTCGAATTCTCGACGACGCTGTGGCCGGGCTTCAAGGAAGCCTATGACGCCTATTCGCACCGGCTGGTCCCCAAGATCGGCAAGATGCTGGCCGGCGACGAGGAAAGCTACCGCTACCTGATCGAATCGATCCGCCGCTTTCCGACGATGGACGCCTTCAAGGCGGAGATCGCCGAGGCCGGCTTCGTCCAGGCGAAGGTCGAGCCGCTGCTCGGCGGCCTCGTCGCCATTCACAGCGGCTGGAAGATTTGACCCCCAGCTTCGTCCATATCTGGCGGCTGTTCCGCTGGGGCCGCACGCTCGCGCGCCACGGCGCGCTGCGCGGGATCGAACGCGATCCGCTGGCCCCGCCGCAGGTCCGGCGCTTGAGCCGAATCCTGCGCATCGGCGCCCGCCTGCCCGCGCAGCCCGCTTACGCCGACGCCTTCGAGGCGCTGGGCCCGGCGGCGATCAAGCTGGGCCAGGCGCTCGCCACCCGCCCCGATCTGGTCGGCGAGCAGGCGGCGGCCGAATTGTCGCGGCTTCAGGACGCTCTGCCCCCCGCCCCCTTCCCGCTGATCCGCGCGGCGATCGAGCAGGGCCTCGGCAAGCCGATCGAGGAACTGTTCGCCGCGTTCGAGGAAGAGCCGGTCGGCGCCGCCTCGATCGCGCAGGTCCACCGCGCGGTGACGACCGACGGCCGCACCGTCGCGGTCAAGGTGCTGCGGCCGGGCATCGAGGAGGAGATGGCCCGCGCGATCGAGACCTATGAATGGGCCGCCGCGCATGCCGAGCTGATCGGCGGCGAATTCGCGCGGCTGCGCCCGCGCCTCGTCATCGCCACCTTCCGCCAGTGGACCGCGCGCGAGCTGGACCTGCGCCGCGAGGCCGCCTCGGCATCCGAGCTGGCCGAGAACATGGCGGCGGTGCCGGGCTTCGTCGTCCCCGCGATCGACTGGAGCCGCACCGCGCGCCGCGTCCTCACCATGGAATGGATCGACGGCATCAAGATGGCCGACCGGACGGCGATCGCCGCCGCCGGGCATGATGGCAAGGCGCTCGGAGCGCTGCTCGTCCAGGCCTTCCTGCGACAGGCGATCGCCGACGGCTTCTTCCACGCCGACCTCCACCACGGCAATCTGTTCGCGCTGCCCGACGGGCGGATCGCGGCGATCGACTTCGGCATCATGGGCCGGATCGACCGGCGCGCGCGGGTGTGGCTGGCGGAGATCCTGCACGGGCTGATCACCGGCAACTACAAGCGCGTCGCCGAGATCCATTTCGAAGCGGGCTATGTGCCGCCGCACCACAATATCGGCGAGTTCACCACCGCGCTGCGCGCCGTCGGCGAGCCGATCCGCGGGCTGCCCGCCAAGGACATCTCGATCGGCCAGATGCTCGACGGCCTGTTCACGATCACCCGCGACTTCGACATGCAGACCCAGCCGCACCTGCTGCTGCTCCAGAAGACGATGGTGATGGTCGAAGGCGTGGCGACCGGCCTCGATCCCGACCTGAACATGTGGGAGACGTCGGGCCCGTTCGTGAAGGAATGGATCCGCTCCGAACTCGGCCCCGAGGCGTGGCTGGCCGACCGCATCGTCGGCGACCTGCGCACCCTGGCCGGGCTGCCCGACCTCGTCCGCCGGATCGAGGCGCAGTTCCCCGCCCCCGGCGGCGCCCCCCCGCCCCCGCCGCTGCCCGAGGTGCAGGTGATCCGCATCGGATCGGGCTGGCGCTACGCGGCGGTCGCGGCGCTGGCGGCCGTGGCTGGCGCGGCGGCGATGCTGCTCGTCGGTTGATGGCGCCGCCATTCGGTATTACGTAATACGGTATGGACGTCAGCAAGCTCACGGCGAAGAACCAGGTGACGATCCCGGCCGACGTCCGGCAGCAGCTCGGCGTCAAATCGGGCGATCATGTCGCCTTCGAGGTCGAAGACGGCAAGGTGATCGTGCGCAAGGCTCGCGCGATCGATTGGGCCTGGACGGCGGCGGCCGGATCGACCTTGAGCGAATGGTCGAGCGACGCCGACGAAGAGGCCTTCCGTGACCTTTGACCGGTTCGACACGGTCGTCGTGCCCTTTCCCTTCACCGACCGGCGCACGACCAAGCGGCGTCCCGCGCTGATGCTCAGCGACCGGGCCTTTGGTGAGACGACCGACAATGCGCTGCTCGCGATGATAACCTCCGCCGAACAATCCGACTGGCCGGGCGACACCGCCCTCAGCGATCGGGCGCGCGCCGGCCTGCCCAAGCCCTGCAAGGTCCGGATGAAGCTGTTCACCCTCGACCATCGGCTGATCGAGCGACGGATCGGCACATTGTCGCAAGCCGACCGCGACGCGGTCGTTCACGCGCTCCGAACGGTGGTCGGGCTATGATCGCCCCCCGCATCCTGCTCATCATCGGCGGCGGCATCGCGGCGTACAAGGCGTGCGAGCTGGTGCGGCTGATCCGCAAGGGCGGCGGCAGCGTGCGCTGCGTGCTTACCGAGGCGGCGCATCATTTCGTCACGCCGATGAGCCTCGCCGCACTCAGCGAGCAGGAGGTCCACACCAGCCTGTGGGACCTCAAGAACGAGACCGAGATGGGCCATATCCAGCTCAGCCGCGAGGCCGACCTGGTGGTGGTCTGCCCGGCGACCGCCGACCTGATGGCGAAGATGGCCGCCGGGATCGCCGACGACCTGGCCACCACCCTGCTGCTGGCGACCGACAAGCCGGTGCTCGTCGCCCCGGCGATGAACGTGCGGATGTGGCTCCATCCCGCCACCCAACGCAACGTCGCGCGGCTGCGCGCGGACGGGGTGACGGTGCTCGATCCCGACGATGGAGCGATGGCCTGCGGCGAGTTCGGGCCCGGCCGCCTGCCCGAGCCGCCGTTCATCTGGAGCGAAATCGAGAAGGCGCTCGACCGGCCGCGTGCCGCGCCCGCGCCGGGGATCAAGGGCGGCGCGCTCGCCGGGCGCCATGTGCTGGTGACGGCGGGGCCGACCCACGAGCCGATCGACCCGGTCCGCTACATCGCCAACCGCTCCTCGGGGAAGCAGGGCTATGCGATCGCCGAGGCACTGGCGGCGCTCGGCGCGCGGGTGACCTTGGTGTCGGGGCCGGTCAGCCTGCCGACCCCGGCCGGCGTCCACCGTATCGACGTCGAGAGCGCGCGCGACATGGCGGCGGCGGTCGAGACCGCCTTGCCCGCCGACGTCGCGGTGATGGTCGCCGCCGTCGCCGACTGGCGCGCCGAGACCTCCGCCGGGCAGAAGATCAAGAAGGACGGATCGGGCGCGCCGCCGGTGCTGCCCCTCGCCGAGAATCCCGACATATTGGCGGGCCTCGCGCGCAATCCGCGCCGCCCCCGCCTGCTGGTCGGCTTCGCCGCCGAGACCGAGAATGTCGTCGACCATGCGATCGCCAAGCGCGCGCGCAAGGACGCCGACTGGATCGTCGCCAACGACGTGTCGGGAGACGTGATGGGCGGCGACAGCAACAGCATCCATATCGTCACGCGCACCGGGGTCGAGAGCTGGGAAACCATGCCCAAGGCCGAGGTCGCCCAACGCCTCGCTACAAGGATCGCCGATGAGTTCGCCTGAGATTTCGATCAAGCTGAAGCGCCTCGACCATGGTGCGGGCCTGCCGCTCCCCGCTTATGCCACCGCCCATGCCGCCGGGTTGGACGTGGTGTCGGCCGAGGACGTGACGCTGGCGCCCGGCGCGCGCCATGCCGTCGCCACCGGCTTCGCGATCGCGATCCCCGAAGGCTATGAGGTGCAGGTGCGCCCGCGCTCCGGCCTCGCGCTCAAGCATGGCGTCACCTGCCTCAACACGCCCGGCACGATCGACGCCGACTATCGCGGCGAGGTGAAGGTGATCCTCGCCAATCTCGGTTCGGAGCCGTTCGAGGTGAAGCGCGGCGAGCGCATCGCCCAGCTCGTGCCGGCCGCGGTGCAACGGGCGGCGTTCGCGGAGGTCTCGGACCTCGACGAGACCGCGCGCGGCGCCGGCGGGTTCGGATCGACCGGACGATAAAGCTCCATCCGCTGGAGTGACGCGCACCATGTCCCTGACCGACGAACAGCTCGACCGCTACGCGCGCCACATCATCCTCAAGGAGATCGGCGGCGCGGGGCAGCAGGCGTTGCTGAAGGCGACGGTGGCGGTGATCGGCGCGGGCGGGATCGGGTCGCCCGCGATCCAATATCTGGCGGCGGCCGGGATCGGCCTGTTGCGCGTCATCGACGACGACGTCGTCGACCTGTCCAACCTGCAGCGCCAGACCTTGTTCGGCACCGCCGACATCGGCTGCCCCAAGGCCGAGGTCGCCGCCGCGCGGGTGGCGGCAATGAACCCCGACGTGCTCGTCGAGCCGGTGACGGTGCGGATCGACGCGGACACCGCCGACGATCTGCTGGAGGGCGCCGACCTGGTCCTCGACGGCTGCGACAATTTCGCGACCCGCCTCGCCGTCTCCGACGCCGCGACCCGGCTCGGCATCCCGCTCGTCTCGGCGGCGGTCGGCCAGTTCGACGGACAGCTCGGCGTCTGGCGCGGGTGGGAGGCGGACAAGCCCTGCTATCGCTGCCTGGTCGGCGACGATCCCGACCGACCCGACATCAGCTGCGCCGACCAGGGCGTGCTCGGCGCGCTGACCGGGGTGATGGGCAGCCTCGGCGCGATGGAGGCGGTCCGCGCGATCACCGGCTTCGGCGACGATCCGGCGGGCCGGCTGCTGCTGGTCGACGCGCTCGCCTTCCGCTTCCGCACGATCGCGGTGCCCAAGGACCCGGGGTGCCGGTGCGCGGGCTGACGATCCTCGTCGCCGCCGACGACGGCGATCGCCTCCACGCCGCGCTGAGCTTCGCGGCGGCCGGCGCAGCGCGGGGCGACCGGGTCCGCCTGCACCTGCACGAACTGGCCGTCGGCCTGCTGCGCCCGCCGATCCGGGCGCCCGCCGACGCGGATCGGGCGCGGACCGGGATTCCGATGCTGGCCGAACTGCTGGAGGAGGTGCTGGCGCTGGGCGTAGCCGTCAGCGTCTGCCAGAGCGGACTCGCGCTTTACGAAATCGACCTGGCGACGCTGGACCACCGCATCGAGGCGCAGGGACCGGTCGGCCTGCTCGCCGCCGCCGGGGACGACCGGCTGATGATATTCTGAGGATCAGGCCGCCTTGCGTTGCGACAGGCGGGTGGCGTCGATCCGCTCGGGCCCTTCGATATAGACGAGATATCGGTCGGCGGCCCGGCCCCCCTCGCTGACTGCCGACGGCGCCGGCAGAGCGCGGCCGAAGCGGGCCAGCGTCGACATATGTACGCCGAGCGCCTGGCGGGCGTTGCTCTCCACCTCGATCGTGGTGGCGCCATAGGCGCGGCAGTCGGGGATATCGACGAAATCGGCCCGGAACACCCCGTCCTCGCGGCTGATCATCGCCGGATAGAAATCGAGGCCCCTGATATAGATCCCCATGACGCGACCCTTTACCGACCCGACCGAATGTCGGGCCTTCTTAGGCCGTGGCTAGGATGAATCCATGACGGGAATATTGCGTAGTCCGATAGTCTAATCAAAAATATCTTTTCTTTTCAATTTCTTGCAGAATTGTTGCACCCCCTTCAGTCCCATCTAAAAGACGATCCGGAAAGGAATGCCGATGGATGAGAGACTCGAAGCCGCGGCCAGGCATTGGTCGATCGAGAGACGAGCCGATCGATCGCGATGGTGGATGCACGAGACGATCATCCGGCATATCAATCGGCTGGCATGCGGCGAGGCGATCGACGGAATCCATCAAGGCTTCCATCGCCTCATCCACGATAGGATGCCCGAAGGAGGCTTCAGGCGCGCCCTATCGGTCGGTTGCGGCTCGGGCGGGAAGGAGATGCGCCTGCTCAAGCAAGGCATCGTCCGGAGCTTCGACCTGTTCGAGATCGGGGAGCACCGACGCGAGCAGATCGCGTCCAAGGCGGCGGAGCATGGACTGGAGGACCGGATCACCATCCATATCGGTGACGCGTTCCGGGAGGACATCGTCGCCGGGTTCGATCTGGTCTATTGGAATAACGCGCTGCATCACATGTTCGATGCGAAGGCGGCGGTGTCCTGGAGCCGCCGCGCTCTCCAGCCGGGCGGCTGGTTCGCGATGGACGATTTCGTAGGCGCCACGCGCTTCCAATGGTCCGACGAAGATCTGGAGATCGCATCCAGAGTCAGAAGCCTCCTGCCGGAACGCCTCCTCGTCCATCCAGGAAATCCGGAGAAACGGCTTCCTTGCAAGCTGGAGCGGCCCGCGATCGCCGCCATGATCGAGGCTGATCCGACCGAGGCGGCGGATAGCGGCAATATAGTCCACGCGCTAAAAGCCGAGTTCCCGGACGCCTCCATCATGGCGACCGGGGGCGTCGTATATCACCTCGCGCTCAACGACGTCCTCAATAACTTCGAAGCGGAAGACGACGCACTCCTGAACGCGCTTCTCTTGCTGGACGAGGTCCTCGCCTCGGGCGACCACAACCAATATGCGGTGGCTTTGGCGGAAAAGCATTAGTCCCCGAAGCGAGCCGGCCGATAAGCGGCCGGATCGATGGCGCGGACGGGATCGGGAAGGCTGCGTCCCAGCAACAGCGCCGCGCCGATCATCGCGGCAGCGGGGGCGGTCTGGATGCCGAAGCCGCCCTGCCCGGCGAACCTGGATCTGGTCTTTCGGGGACGCCATGCTAATTTCTTACTCCTCGCCTTCCCCATATCAGCCAGCAGTTTTTCAATTCAGTATTGTGTCCCCGGAATTAGCGCCCCCAGAATTACTCGGCACGATCATTTGATATTTGTGGAAGTCTGCAGCCGTCGATACCGCCAAAACAGTAGAGCAGTTATCACCAGTCCAACAGCCACCCTTACCAAAATGTTTGCGGTACTGACCATGCGGGGTATTTCTACGAGGTCAGTGTCGGGACCGCCCAAAATATAATCTTCGCTTGGGAACGAGGCCATCAAGGAGACCAACAGAAATAGAGCTATTCCGCCCCAACCAGCGAACCTCAACATTCTTATATTACGGACCGTACCAATTCCTCCAATTAAGATAAAAATAGGAGGCAGCATCTTAGCCCAAAGAGCCAATGGCTGAAAATGCACGATATCCATATTCAAGAATATCGTTGAAAATATTGTTACAATGAGAAAAGAAAAAAACTCTTTTCCTATCCAATAATTATCTGACATTGCAAAACGCCTTTAGCTCGGCAGCGGTGTCGTTCTTATGGTCAACGCCATCCAGACCTGCATTCAAAGCATCCCAGGAGAATTCGGAGGTATTAGAAGAAACATACTTAGAAAATTGATGAATATAAACACCTGGATAAGTCGAACCATCCGTTGAAGGAGAGCGCCATTGCCCCGTAGCATAAAGAAAATTTTCAGCTTGTCTAAATCGCGGCACACTCCAGTTACTTTTTCCATTCGTTCGACTATGCCTGTCCGTTAGAACATTGCGAAATGTCTTAGGAACATTGAATTCGTTGGAGCTCAGTTTCCCGCAAAGGTACTTCTTGGTTTCCGGTTTCATGCGCGCTTCATTTTGCGGTTTCGGCTTGGCCGGCGCGCTGAGATCAATATAGGGTTTATACGTCATAAATAGTGGCGAGTTTGCAACAAAAGAAGACAAGGCGCCCCAACCTTGAAAATTGAAGCTCGCCCCACCCAAGGGGTCAAAGATCGGAGCTCCGCCTCCACTCGATGAGCCTGACGGCTCGCCAGGCACTGCGCCTGACGCAACAAGGGTACACCACCAAGCCGTGCATTGATTATTAGAATCAGGAGCGAAACCCATCGGGTCAGTGAAATTGACCGGATTCGCTCCCACATAATTGTACAGGTTCGCTCCTCCATCATAGCCGATCGGGTCCGGCTGCATGAAGCGCCCGATCTCCGGGGCATAGAGACGATTTTTGTAATTATACTTACCGATATCCGCCATCCAAACCTGACCGGTATATTGGAATCTGCCGAGATTGTTCGCACCAGGCACGCCGAACTCGTCATACGTGTTGATCCGTATAAGCCCGCCACCCTGGCTGGTTACACGAATGATCGAACCTCGCTCGTCAGCGTCCATATAGCGTCGGTCAGCGGTGCCCGTCCCTTCATACCACAGGATCGGCTCATCGATGCCGGGCCCGAACACATAACGGCGAACGAGAGTGTTGGCGCTGTTGTAGATACCAATGAGCTGATCACCGTCATAATCCTGGCGCTGACTGGTCGAGGTCAAATAAGTGATCCGCTGCAGGGCGTCATGCCAATAGGAGCCGCCCGCGCCGGTGGTCAGCGTGTTCTCGGTGCCAAAGGTATAGGCCACGCCATTGATCGAGGTCAGGTTCGCCTTGGGATCATAGGACAAGCTCGATGAACCAACGGTGGTATATTGGTTGAGGCCGTTGCGCCCGTAGGATTTGTTGGCGTTGACACCGCCGGTCCAGGCATAGGCATCGTTGCTGTTGACGCGCGCCCCGATTTCATTAGCGGGATTATAGTTCCACAATGTGATCAGCGTGCCTGAACCACCTCCTCCGAAACCGATCGTCTCGAGCCGAGAAACCGGGTCATAAGTGTAGTTGGTCTGAGTGTTGTTGCCGCGGGTCAGGCTGGTACGGCGGCCAAGATCATCGTAAGTGAAGCTTGCCAGGACAAAGGAGCCGCCATTCTCACGGGCGGCCGTCATCTCATTGACGTTGTCATAGTCATAGGTAACGTAGAGGTCAGGCCACGCGAATTTGGTCCGGTTTCCTGCAAGATCATAGTCCATCGTCTTCATGATGGCGCCGGTACCATTATAGGTCGAAGTCTCGCTGCGCTTCCGGCCGAGCGCGTCCCAGGTGAAGGTCAATCCATGGGAATAGACCGGGCTGCTGTTGGAATTGTTCGCCGTCAGCAGATTGCCGACCAGATCATATGTGAAGGCCGGGTTGGGATTGCCGGAACCCGCAGGCAAGCTGCGCGACGCCAACCGATTCAAGGCATCGAAGGCCTGAACGATGTGGCTCCCATTTCGGACCCGACGATCGACGATGTTGCTGTTGGCATCGTAGGTCAGTTCCTCACAGTCCGTCGTCGACAAAGCGCAATTCGAGGTCGAGCCGCCACCGGTCTTGTTCGGGAAATAGGTAACCTTCAGCCGATCGAAACCGTCATAGACATAGCTGGTGAGATTATTCTTGGCATCGGCCATCGAGGCGATCTGGCCGTTCGGGGTATATGTGTAGCTTGCTTCCGCCCGGCTGAGTGTCGTGCCATAACCCGTAGTGACGCTGAGAACCTGGCCAGCGGCGTCATAGCCATATTTCAGAATCCGATCGCGCCCGAAACCGCCGGCCGGCGTGACCTGGGTGCAGGCCGGCGTCACCGAACCGAAGGTCGGCTGATTCATCCGGACAGCCACACAATCAGGCCGACCAAGTGCATCATAGCTGAATTCGGTCAGCGTATACATGATGCCGCCCGCTATCGTAGCGGTGCGATAGGGACGCATCGCGTTGTCATAGCCAGTCGCTTGCTCCTGCAAGCTGTTGAATTGCGCCCAATCATTATCGGCTTGCCCAGGCGTGGTACCCTGTTCGATGAGGGTCACTCGCCCATCGGCGTTGTAGGTGTAGCGTTGCGCCCGGTTCTTGAGCGTACCCGCGCCATCCGGGTCAGGACCGACGATACCCACCAGTTGGCGATTCATATCGTAGCGGAAGCGCGTCGTGTCGGCACTTCCAGGATTGGGTCCGTCGATCGTCAGGCGATTGCCCACCGGGTCATAGCCGTAGTTGGTGGTGGCCGTCAGCGAGCCATTGCCTGCGCCGTGCGATTCCGCGGTCAGCAGCAGGTTGTTGGGAGTGCTCGGCGTGCCATAGGCGTAGGTCGACTTGTTCTCATTGACATTGCCCGGACAGGTCGCGGCCGTGCGGCATATAGTGACGCCCGTCAGTGTCGAAATGGGAGCAGCCGCCGAGAAGCTGCCGTCCGGGAAGCGTTTGAAATAAGCACTGAGCGGGGTGTAGCTGTAAGTGGTGGTCGGCCGTCCGCCCGTTACTGCCGGCGCCGCGACCGTCAGCAGATTTCCGTTGGCCGGATCATAGGTATAGTTGGTTACATTCCCCTTCGCGTCGGTCGTCGTCTGTGGCTTGTTGCAGGTGAAGATCACCGTACAGGTGGCGGGAAAGGACGCCAATGTGACGATATTCGGCACAGACCCGCCTTTGGCGACATATGTCGTCGAACTCACATTGCCACGGGCATCAAGGCCGTAACCGACGTAATTACCCTCCTGGGCCGTCACGCGAGTGAGGCGCCCCAGGCTATCATGGAGATAGCTGGTCGTGTGATTGTTCTCGTCACGGTAGGAGGTCAGAATCCCGTTGAACGGATCGGTCACCGCCTGAATGGATTTACCCGCGACGTTCGTGCGCGTGGTCGTACGGGTAGAACCCGCATCGACATAAGTGTAGGTCCAGTTGGAGGCTGAATTATTGTAACCGTTCACTCGGAGATTGGCATCGTAACCGATGCCTATTGTGTCGGTAGTAGATCCCGGCCGCTTGATGGCGACGATCTTGCCACCGCTATACGTATAGCGGGTAACATTGTTCATCGCGTCATTGACGGTCTGCGATCCGGAATTATAGTCGCCCGTTAATGCGAATGAAATGGATGGCCATTTTCGTGAGTAATTACAAGGCGCTGGATCGGTTTCACTACAATAGTCGATAATACCGTTGGAGGCAACAGCCTTAGTTATTGTTCCAAATTCAACTGGGAACTGAGGATTGTTGCTCGCATAGCTGAAACGGATTTGATATCCATAATCGTTGGATATCGAAATCGTTCTCCATAGATAGTTCGCCCACTCGAAACGATAGACCGTCTGATTTCCATCAGGCGTAGTAATGATTTCAGCCGTTCCTAAATTCGATGCCATGCGGTTGATGACAACGGGGGAGAAGGATATCCGAGTTCCATCCCGACCGACATATTTGTACTGATTGAAGGCACTGTAATAGGTCAAGGATGCGCCATTGCCTTGATCTGCCGTGTAATTGCCAGCGCTGTCAGCGGTGAAACTTTCGGAAATACCGCCGATGCTCACCACCGGATGCGCGAGGTTTCCGGTCAACGTGGCCGTTATGGTGTCCCGCCATCCCGATCCGGTCCAGGTCTGCGAGAAGGAAAGGGCACCAGGGCCCGCCCCGATCGAAACGCCCGGCGTCGTCACGTTGAAGGTGCCGCGCGAGAGATCGACACCATTCTCGTCGATCACCGACCTGATTGGCGGCGCGGGCGCTGGAACCGACTGCGCGATAGCGGGAGCCGCCAACGCCGCCCAAGCGATGACGAAGGGAGAGGAACGCGACTTCCAGATGTTCAGGCGCGTAGGAGCAACAGCCATGGCGGCCTCCTCGATGGTAAGATTGATCAGAAAGGGCGCGTCAGCGCCGCTTGACCCGAGTCACGATACCGTCGGCTACAAACTCAACCTCGGCAGATCCGCGACTCCCGCTGACTTTGATGACATTGCTGTCGGCGAAGCGGGTGCTGTCGATGTCGGCTTCGCCGAGATTGGAGTCTGCACCTTCACCGAATGCCGCGACCGCAATGTCCCGGCCCATGTCCTCGATGACGGGAGAGGAACCGCCGGCCCGTGGCCAGGCAAGGAGAACCGCCTTGCTAGCCGGCCCATCGAGGACGGCGAGATAGCGGCCAAGACTTGCACTGTAGCGGAGCACGGCATTGTGACTGATACCCAGCGACACACCGTCCTTGCCGCAGATAAAGATATATCGCTGTCCGGAGGAACCTCCCGACTGGGCGTCCAGTCGACAATCTGAAGGAGTAACAGAACGACTAGTATGGGCCACGCTCTCCGGCGCCGCGAGGATGAAGGTGGGAGACAGGCACGCAGCAACAAGCAACGCGCCGCTGGTGAGCAGCCGCATCGTGAAGTCCAGTTCTGGTAGGTGGTGGCTGCCTATAAAGGCGAAAAATCAAGCGCCGGTGGTTGTGACGTTTGTTCGATTATCAGCAGGATCGTAGGTGTAAGTGACCTGCTCACCATTATTGACCGTACCAGAATGCACGACCTTGATCAGGCGACCTAGTTCATCATAGGTGTAGGTGATCGTCTCCGTTGCGAAAGCCACAGTCGAAAAACTCGCGACAATCGCAAAGCAAATCAATCTCAACATGATAGATCCCCAAAATGAGCTCTATCCCCCGATACGAATAATATGTCCAAATCCTTTCAGACGAGCAATGATTTATCCCGTCCGTTTTGGATCGATTACAGATACCAGGAAAATTTGAACCCTATCCGCCGAGGCATATTACGGGGAAATACCTATCACATACGATCACACAAAAATGACGATGATCGATGATAAGTCGCCCATAATTTACGATATGCCATATCAATGAAGATGCTTCGCTTTGGCGTTGAGAAATGTGCGTTCCTCAGTCCCCGAAGCGAGCCGGCCGATAAGCGGCCAGATCAATGGCGCGGACAGGATCGGGAAGCGCCGTTCCCAGCAGCAGCGCGGCGCCGATCATCGCGGCGGCGGGAGCGGTCTGGATGCCGAAGCCGCCCTGCCCCGCGAACCAGAAGAAGCCCTCCGCGCGGTCGTCGAAGCCGTAGACCGGCGCGCGGTCGGGGGCGAAGCTGCGCAGGCCCGCCCAGGCGCGCTCGACGCGCAGGACCCGCCAGTCGACGGTGCGTTCGAGCCGGTCGATCGCGATAGCGATGTCGAGCTCGTCGGGGGCCGCGTCGCAAGGCGGCATCGGCGTCTCGTCGTGCGGCGACAGCCAGAGCCGACCCGCCTCGGGCTTGAAGTAGAAGCGCCCGGCGATGTCGAGCACCAGCGGCAGCGATGCGGGCACCGGCGGATCGAGCTGGAGTTGGACGACGGTGCGCCGATAGGGCTGGATGCCGATCGGCGCGACGCCCGCGAGCGCCGCCAGCTCGTCCGCCCAGGCGCCCGCCGCGTCGACCAGCAGCGCCGCCTCGATCGTGCCGGCATCGGTCGCGATCCGCCAGTTGCCCGCGACCCGCTCGATCGACCGCACCCGCGCGTCGCCGATCAGCCTTGTCCCTGTGCGGCGCGCCCGGCCGAGATAATGGGCGTGGAGCCCGGCCACGTCGATGTCGCGGCAGCTCGGCTCGGCGACCCCGCCCGCGAAGCCTGGCCGGAGCCCCGGAATACGGGCCGGCAGCGCCTCGGCCGCCACCTGCTCCAGCGCGACATTGCCGGCGAAGGTGGCGAGCATGGCGTCGACCGCGCCGATATCCTCGGGCCGGGCGATGTGGATCGCGGTGCGGTCGCCCAGGAAGCCATGCCCGTCGAGATAGGCGAAGGAGGCGCTGGTCAGCGGCTGCACCGCCGGCCCGCCATAGGTTTCGGACCAGAAGGCCGCCGACCGGCCGGTGCTATGATAGCCGGGCTGCGCCTCGCCCTCGATCAGCACGACCCGCGCCGCGTCGCCGATCTCGGCGGCCAGGCTGGCGCCCGCCATGCCGGCGCCGACGATGGCGATATCCGCGGTGATGTGGGGTGCGGTCATGGAGGGCGTTTAGATTTTGGTAAGAGCCGCCGTCTAGCCTGCTTAACCATGTCCATTCAAATTCCCGACCTGTTCGGCATCCTGCTGGCGGTACTGCTGCTGATGGCGGCGTGGACCGACATCCGGACGCGGACGATCTCCAACGAGCTCAACGCCGCGATCGCGCTGCTGGCGATCGTCTTCTGGTGGATCGCGGGCGAGGCGCTATGGCCCGACGTCGCGCTGCGGATCGGGGTGGCGCTCGCCATCTTCGCGCTGTTCGCGGTGCTGTTCATGCTCCGCATGATGGGCGGCGGCGACGTCAAGATGATCGGCGCGCTCGCGCTGTGGCTGCCGTTCCACGCGCTGATCGTGATGCTGACCGTCATGGCGCTGGCTGGCGGCGCGATCACGCTCGGCCTGCTGATCCGGCAGCGCTGGCGGCCGAACGCCGACCGGCCCGAGGTTCCCTATGGCGTCGCGATCGCGATCGGCGGGCTGTGGGTCATCGCAAACGGCTTGTTAACCACGCCCGTTGCATAGCGTTTCCGGGTCCGCTTCCGGGCCACGTATTCTTCATGCCCCGACCGGGGCGAAGGTGGGTCTGAAAGATGGACGCGAGGAAGTTGCTGCTGCTGATCATGGCGCTGGTCATGGCGGGCATCTCGGCAGTCGTGGCGCGCAGCATGTTCGGCGGCAACAGCGAGGCCGAGGCGGCCCCCGCCGCCGCGCCCCAGCCGAGCGGCCCCGAGGTCGCCGTCGCGGTCCGCCCGCTGCCGGTCGGCACGATCATCGGCCCGGAAAGCTTCCGCTACCAGCGCTGGCCGGCCGAGCTGGTCAGCAAGACCTATTTCATCAAGGGCGAGAGCGATCTCGCCGCGCTCAACGGATCGGTCGTCCGCTACGCGATCACCGCCGGCGCGCCGGTCACGCAGGGCGCGCTGGTCAAGCCCGGCGATCGCGGCTTCCTGGCCGCGGCGCTCGGCCCCGGCATGCGCGCCGTCACCATCTCCGTCTCGGCCCAGTCGGGCGTCGCCGGCTTCGTCTTCCCCGGCGACCGGGTCGACCTGATGCTGACCCAGGAGGTTCCGGGCGGGGGCGACGGCCCGCCGCTCAAGGCCGCCGAGACGATCATCCGCAACATCCGCGTCCTCGCCGCCGACCAGCGCACCGACAAGACGGTCGACGAGGAGGGCAAGACGGTGGTCGCCAACACGTCGAACGTCACGCTGGAGGCGACCCCGAAGATCGCCGAGAAGATCGCCGTCGCGCAGACGATCGGCCAGCTCTCGCTCGCGCTCCGCTCGATCGCCGACGACAGGGCCGAACTGGAGGAGCGGATCGCCAATGGCGACATCAAGCTGCCGGCCCAGGGCGATCCCAAGGCCGAGCGCCAGATGCTGCTCGAGATCACATCGCGCCCGATCGACACCAACACCACCTATACGGTCGGCGCCGACGTCTCGCGCTACCAGCGGTCGAGCATTCCCGCCAAGGCCGGCGGCGACGCCGCCCCCGCCCCGTCGAGCGCCCCCGCCGCCCCAGCCGGCCCCGCCGTCCGCGTGGCGCGCGGCAACAACGTCACCGTCAGCACGGTCGGAGCCCGGTGATGCGCGCCTCCATGAAGTTCCTGGCCGGCGGTGCGCTGATCACTGCGATCGCGCTGGCCCCGGTCGCGGCAAGCGCTGCCGTCCGCCCCTCGCGCGGCGCGGCGGCCGTGCGCACCGCGACGATCGGCAAGCCCAGCGAGACCACCACCCTGTCGATCGGATCGGGCCAGATGATCGCGCTGTCGGCGCCGATCAGCGACCTGTTCGTCGCCGACGACAAGATCGCCGACGTCCAGGTGCGTTCGACCACGCAGCTCTACCTGTTCGGCAAGGGCGCCGGCGAGACGGCGGTCTATGCGACCGACAAGGCCGGCAACGTCGTCTGGTCGTCGATCGTCCGCGTCGGCAGCAACATCACCAGCGTCGACACGATGCTGAAGCTGGCGATGCCCGAGGCGGCGATCACCGCGACGACGATGAACGGCATCGTCCTGCTGACCGGCACGGTCGCCTCGCCCAGCGACGTCGAGGAAGCGCAGAAGCTGGTCGAGCAGTTCGTCGGCAAGGAGACCCAGGTCGTCAACCGGCTCAAGTCGGCGGTGCCGCTGCAGGTCAGCCTGCACGTCAAGATCGCCGAGGTCAGCCGCGAATTCGCCAAGTCGATCGGCATCAACCTGCTCAACCGCGACACCACGGGCGGCTTCCTGTTCGGCGTGGCGCAGGGACGTAATTTCGGGTCGATCGGGAATCTCGACACCTCGGCCTTCCCGAAGCTCGACGCCTCGTCGCTCTACGGGCTGCCGGCCGGATCGCTGTCGCTGCCGTTCAATCCGGCGACCGGACAGTTCATCGCGGGCGGCACCGCCTACACCTTCGACAAGCTGGGCAAGGGCGCCGGATCGGGAACCTCGTTCGGCCTCGCCGGCAAGTTCCTGGGCATGGACCTCGCCGCCGCGATCGACCTGGCCGAGGCGGACGGGCTCGTCACCACCCTCGCCCAGCCGAACCTGACCGCGATCTCCGGCGAGACCGCGAGCTTCCTGGCCGGCGGCGAGATCCCGATCCCGCTCGCACAGGGGCTCGGCGCGGTGTCGGTCGAGTTCAAGCAATATGGCGTCAGCCTGTCCTTCACCCCGACGGTGCTCGGCGACGGGCGCATCTCGATCCGGGTGCGGCCCGAAGTGTCGCAGCTCACCGACGCGGGCTCGGTCCGCCTCAACGGCTTCACCATCCCCGGCATCACCACCCGCCGGGCGGAGACCACGGTCGAGCTCGGCTCGGGCCAGGCCTTCATGATCGGCGGCCTGTTGTCGAACGCGCAGAACAGCAATGTCGACAAGGCGCCGTTCCTCGGCGACCTGCCGATCCTCGGCGCGCTGTTCCGGTCGAACGGGTTCAAGCGCAACGAGACCGAGCTGATGATCGTCGTCACCCCCTATCTGGTGAAGCCGGTCTCGCCGCAGCAGATCGCCCTGCCGACCGCGGGCTTGCGCGCCGCCACCGACGGCGAGCGGCTGATCGCCGGGCAGACCTTCATGGGCAAGTCGGGCGAGAAGAGCCCCGCCCCGGCCGCCGCGCCGCCGCGCACCATCCCCGACAAGGCCGCGCCGGTTCCCAATGCCGGCTTCTCGCCCAATTGAGAGGAGGTTTCCGATGATCGACGACATCCTCTTGCGCCGGCGTCCCGCCGCCCAACCAGCCGTCATCCCGGCGAAAGCCGGGATCTCACTGCCTTTCGACGAGCAATCCGGGGAGAGGTCCGGAAAGAAAAGAGAGATCCCGGCTTTCGCCGGGATGACGATCCTCGGGACACTCGGGATCATCGCCCTCGCCGCGACGCCGGCTCTCGCCGATCGCTACAATCGCGGCGTCGAATCGGTGCACCAGCCGGTCGTGCAGCGCAGCGACTATGTGCTCGACGTGCCGGCCGACGGCCTCGATCCCGCCGCGCGCGACCGGGTCGGCCAGTGGTTCGACGCGATCGGCCTCGGCTATGGCGACCGCATCGCGATCGACACGAGCGCCGGCGGCACCGGATCGAACCGCGACATCGCCGAGATCGCCGGCCGCTACGGCCTGTTCGTCGGCAGTGCCGCGCCGATGACCGAGGGCGCGATCGCGCCGGGCCATGTCCGCATCGTCGTCAGCCGGTCGACCGCGAGCGTGCCGGGCTGCCCCGACTACAGCCAGTGGTCGCAACCCAACTTCACCGCCGCCGCCTCGTCCAACTATGGCTGCGCGATCAACTCGACCCTCGCGGCGATGGTCGCCAATCCCGAGGACCTGGTGAAGGGCCAGGCCGCGCGCGGATCGAACGCCGACACCGCCACCAAGGCGATCCGCATCTGGCGCAACACCGAGCCGACGTCGAGCAGCGGCCTCAAGATCGAATCGACGAAGGGAGGCAATTGATGAACGCGCCCTTCAACGCGAAGCAGCAGCAGACGCGCAACCCGTTCGCCGCCTTCGTCACCGACGACGTCAGCTCCGAACTGCTCAAGCCACTCGTCTTCGAGCTGGGCTGGGCGCCCGAATCGGTCAACAAGGGCGGGCTGCGCGCGGCGATCCAGTCGCTGTCGGTCTCGGCCAGCCCGACGATCCTGTTCGTCGACCTCAGCGAATCGACCGACCCGCTCGGCGACGTCAACGCGCTCGCCGAGGTGTGCGAGCCGGGGACGATCGTGATCTCGGCCGGCACCGCCAACGATGTCCGCCTCTATCGCGAGCTGCTCAACAGCGGCATCCAGGACTATCTGCTCAAGCCGTTCACCGCCGACCAGATCCGCGACGCGCTGGCCCAGGCGCAGATGATGCTGATGGGCCCGCGCCACGGCGTCCAGGCCGAGGACAGCATCCACATCATGACCGCCGTGGTCGGCGCGCGCGGCGGGGTCGGCGCCTCGACGGTGGCCAGCTCGATCGCCTGGCTGATGGGCGAGAGCGGCGGCCATACGACCGCGCTGCTCGATCTCGACGTCCATTTCGGAACCGGCGCGCTGTCGCTCGACCTCGAGCCCGGACGCGGCCTGACCGACGCGATCGACAATCCCGCGCGCATCGACGGCCTGTTCCTCGAACGCGCGCTGGTGAAGGCGAACGAGAAGCTGTCGGTGCTGTCGGCCGAGGCCCCGATCAACCATCCGATCATCACCGACGGCGGCGCCTATTTCCAGCTCCAGGAGGAGATGAAGGGCGCGTTCGAATGCACGATCGTCGACGTGCCGCGCACGATGATGGTCCAGCATCCCCATTTGTTCCACGAGGTGCAGTCGGTGGTGCTGGTGGTCGACCTGACCCTCGCCGCGACCCGCGACACGATCCGCATCCTCGCCTGGCTCAAGAACAACGCGCCGCAGGCGGGCGTGCTCGTCGTCGCCAACCGCGTCCATCCGAGCCTGACCGAGATCAGCCGCAAGGATTTCGAGAATTCGATCGAGCGCGAGATCGACTTCGTCCTGCCCTATGACCACAAGCAGGCGGTCAACGCCGCCAAGCTGGGCAAGCCGATCGCCGAGGCGGGCAAGAGCTCCAAGCTGGGCCAGGGCCTGGCGCAGATCGCCGACAAGCTGCTGTCGCTCGCCAGCGACGATCCCGACCGCGACGCGAGGAAGAGCAAGGGATCGCTGATCGACGAGCTGGCGGCGATCTTCGCCCCCAAGCCCAAGACCGCGAAGAAGTGAGCGGCGGGAGCGTGTCCGCCCCATGCTGACGATGCTCTTCCTGATGGTCATGGCCGCGGTCGTGCCCGTCTTCATCTTCGTGCTGGCGCGCCCGCCCGCGCAGCGCGCCTTCGCGCGTCGCCTGTCGACGGTGCGGGGACGCTACAACGTCAATGGCGAGCCCGGCGTCAACGAACAGGTCCGCAAGCTGCTCGCCAGCCGCGCGACGGTGGTGCGGCGCGAGAAGACGCTGCTCAACCGCTTCCTGCCCGATCCGGCCGACATCCATCACCAGATCGAGGCAGCCGGCAAGAAATGGACGGTCCGGCAATATTATACCGGATCGGGGTTCGCCTTCGCAGTGCCGATGCTGCTGCTCATGCTGGTCGGGCTGCCGGCGTGGATGGCGCTGATCGTCGGCGCCGCGGCGGGGCTCGGCCTCCCCCGGCTGGTGCTGAACATCCTCGCCAAGCGGCGGATCGCGCAGTTCATCACGCGCTTCCCCGACGCGATCGAACTGCTGGTGCGCGGCCTGCGCGCCGGCCTGCCGATCGCCGAGACGATGGGCGCGGTCGCGTCCGAGATCGAAGGTCCGGTCGGCAGCGAGTTCCAGGCGGTCAGCGACCGCATGCGGATCGGCCGCACGCTGGAGGGCGCATTGCAGGAGACCGCCGATCGGCTGGGCACCGCCGAGTTCCAGTTCTTCGTCATCACCCTCGCGATCCAGCGCGAGACCGGCGGCAACCTCGCCGAGACGCTCGGCAACCTCGCCGACGTGCTGCGCAAGCGCATGCAGATGAAGCTCAAGATCTCCGCAATGTCGTCCGAATCCAAGGCGTCGGCCTATATCATCGGCGTCCTGCCCTTCGTCGTGTTCGGGCTGATCAGCTTCATCAGCCCGACCTACATGGCCGGCTTCTTCGCCGACCAGCGGCTGATGATCGCGGGCGCGGGCGGACTGATCTGGATGTCGATCGGCGCCTATATCATGCGCCAGATGATCAATTTCGAGATCTGAGGCCGCGATGCAGCCCGCCCCCTCCCCCCAGTTCTTCGACACGCTGCTGTCGATCGGCATCGCGCTGGCCACGGCGATCGTCATGCTGGTGGTCGGCCATGCGCTGGTGAAGTCGATCGCCCGCGATCCGATGGCGCGACGGGTCCGCGCGCTCAACGACCGGCGCGAGCAGCTCAAGGCCGGCGTCGCCGCGTCGAAGACCCGCCGCCGCCAGAAGATGGACAAGAAGGCCAGCATCTCGGTCGACCGGATGAAGGCGATCCTCGGCAGCATGAAGATGCTCCAGGATTCGCAGCTCAAGGCCGCCTCGCTGAGCCTGACCCGCGCCGGCATCCGCACCAAGGACGCCGCGATCACGGTGATCTTCTTCCGGCTGGTGTCGCCGGTCCTGATCGGCGGCACGGCGGTCGTCGGCGTCTATGTGCTCCACTGGTTCCCGGAGGCGAGCGCCTTCAAGCAATATATGATCGTCGCCGGCGCGCTGATCGCCAGCTACAAGGCGCCCGACGTCTATGTGAAGAACCTGATCACCAAGCGGCAGCAGGCGATCCGCAAGGCGCTGCCCGATGCGCTCGACCTGCTGGTGATCTGCGCCGAGGCGGGCCTGTCGGTCGACCTCGCCTTCAACCGGGTCGCGCGCGAGCTGTCCAAGGCCTATCCCGAACTGGGCGACGAATTCGCGCTGACCGCGATCGAACTGGGCTTCCTCACCGACCGGCGTCAGGCGTTCGAGAACCTCGCCCAGCGCGTGAACCTCGATTCGATCCGAGGCGTCGTCACGACGATGATCCAGACCGAGAAATACGGCACCCCGCTCGCCGCCGCGCTGCGCGTGCTGTCGGCCGAGTTCCGCCACGAACGGATGATGCGCGCGGAGGAAAAGGCCGCGCGGCTGCCCGCGATCATGACGGTGCCGCTGATCATGTTCATCCTGCCGGTGCTGTTCATCGTCATCCTCGGCCCGGCGGCCTGCTCGATCCGCGACAATGTGATCCATTGAGGTCGGCGCGCATATTCAAGCCGCGCTTTTCCGCCTCCCTCGCGCGGAACGTAAACGCCGCGAAACGGTTTTAGCCTCCAGTTTCAGGGAGGCTTCGCTACATGTTTGCGTTCACGACCAATCAGTGGGTCATCATTGCGCTCGTCTTCATCCTCGGCTGGCTGTTCGGCCTGTTCACCCTTTCCGGCAATCGCCGCTGGAAACCCGACTTCGAGCGGGAGCGCACGCTGCGCATCGCCGCGGAGGAGCAGAATGACAGGCTGTCGGCCAAGCTGACCGAGCTGGAGGGGGAGCGCGACCGGCGGAGCGAGCTGGAGCGCGAGCGCGAGCATCATGCCGCCCGCGCCGCCGCCGCGAGCGAGCGGATCGCCGAATTGGAGAAGCGCCGCCCGGCGATCAACGCCGACACCGCCGGGACGATCGCCGCCGCGGCCTCGGGCCAGCGCGACGACCTGGCCCGCATCTTCGGCGTCGGGCGCGGCGGAGAGATCAGGCTCAACGAGCTCGGCATCCATCGCTATGCCGACATCGTCGCGCTGAGCCCGACCGAGGAGGCCGAGCTCGAAGGCCGCATGGGCATCGCCCCGGGCGCGATCGCCGACGAGCGCTGGCGCGAACAGGCCGAGATCCTGCGCAAGGGCGATGTCGACGAGCATGCGCGGCGGTTCGCATGATGGCGATGGGCGACGCCGCTCCGCCCGCTATCTGGTGGCGTTGAGGCAGACCAGGAACAGCTCGGCTATGTTGGACACGCCGAGCCGTTCATAGGCCCGGCGACGAAGCGTTCCCACCGTCGACAGGCCGATGCCCAGCGCCGCCGCGATCTCGGCATTGGCCCGTCCACCGAGCGCGGCCAGGCAAACGTCGGTTTCCCTGCGCGTCAGCCCGCGATCGAGCCGCTTCAGCCGTTCGCCGAGCACGCCGTCGAGGTCGATTCCACCGATCGACGGATCAACCAGTTCGAGATGCCTTGCGACCGCCGCGTGAATGAGCGGAGCGACCTGTTCGAGCGCGCGAACGTCCTTGCGCGGAAGCGTCGCGGCGTCTCGATCGCGATAGAGATTGACCGACATCCATCCGAGGCGCGTATGCCCGAAGATCGTCAGCCGCTGGCCCAGATCGAAACGGGCGAAGAAGGCGCGGCGGGCGGCGTTGGCCGCACCCGGATCGTCCGAGAAGAGGCGGACCGTCGCATCGCCGTCGTCCAGCCTGGCGCGCAACGCACTGCGCAGCGGATCACCCAGATAGAGCCCGAGCCGCAGATAGGCCTCGCCGGCCCGCCGGGCGATATCGCTGCCGTCCCGGCTGAACGCCAGGGCCACGACGGGGGACAGCGCCTGCTGGAACAGGAAAACGGACAGATGCGCGACTCCGACCGGCCTGGATATGCCTTCCACCACGGTGGAGGCGAAGCCGGGCCTCGCGATCGCGTCGATCGCAGCGGCGATCGTCATCCGGCCCCCTCGCCCTCCTCCATCGCGGTCCGATAGATCCAGCGGCGCATGGCCAGTCCGGGGCGATCCGACGCGAGCGATATCTCGTACCGGTCGTCCTCCGGCGTTTCGGCGATCATCCTCTCGATTTCCGTCAGCCCGACCACGTCCTCCGTGAACGCGACCGTCAACTGCTCCTGCATGAAATCCGTCACGGACGGATCGTCCTGGGCGAAATTCCGGCCATGGTGGATGAAGTAGTGCGTCGACGTCGCCGTTTCCGGAGTCGGCAAATGGGCCGTCCTGATCCCGGTCCGCCCCCGCTCGGCCTCGGCGACGTCGAGCCCGTAGAATTGCGCGGAGACGACATGGGTCGAGGGGCCCAGGAATTCCGATGTCGTGACGCGCGCCGCGTCCTTGCCGGTGAGCCCGGTCGGCTCGGCCCAGACCGGCGGCAGCCGGGTGGGAACGACCGAGCGCGTGAGGGCGAAGCGACCCGCATCCTCGTCGAGGTCCACCGCATAGGGCGCGGCGGCATAGTCCGGCGTCCCGAAGCTATGAGCGTGGAGGAAGGAGAGATGGGTCAGATCGAGAAGATTCTCGTGCAGCGCGACATAGCTCGCCGGAAGGTGATAATATTGCTGGCTCGCCGGCCATTGTTCGTCGGCGACCCACGATCCGGTCGGGAGCTCATCGGCCGGAGCGGCATCCCCCATCCATATCCAGACGAGCGGCCCCTGCTGCCGCAAGGGATAGGACCGCACGCCAATCCCGCGCGGACATTCCCCGACCGCCGGCGCCTCGATGCACGCGCCGCCGGAATCGTAGCGCAGCCCATGATAGCCGCAGACGATGCTGTCTCCGTCGAGCTGGCTCTTGCTCAACGGGAAGGATCGATGCACGCAGCGATCCGAAAGCGCCACCGGATCGCCGGCGGAGGTGCGGTAGAAAACCAGCGGGCGCCCAAGGATGGTACGCGCCTTGAGGTCCCTCGCGAATTCCCAGGCGAAGCCGGCGACATACCAGCAGTTGAAGATGAAGGGCGTCGCGCGGCCCGCGAGCCGTGCGTCCGCGCGACGGGATGCCTCTTTGATCTTCGGCGCAACCTCAGCCATCCCGGCGCTCCTCGTCTCTCCGGTGTTCGAGCATTCGCCCCGATCGTAGCCCGGCCAGCAGGAACCGTCTGTCATGCCTGTGAATGACAAAGGCGGTTCCGCGCCCCCTCCACAATGCAGCCGTCGCCCCGATGTCTCAAGGCCGCCGGCCGTAGGTCCCCCAGCGCCAGAGCCATTCGACCGGGCCGTAGCGGAACCCCCGGAACCAGAACGCCGCGAACAGCGCCTGGGCGGCGAGGATGACGAAGGCGACCAGCCACAGCGCCGGCCAGGACAGCCGATTCCACAGGCCCAGCCCGAAGCCCGAGAAGATCCACGCCGCGATCAGGCTCTGGCCGAGATAGAGGGTCAGCGCCATCCGCCCCATCCGCGCGAGGCCGCTCATCAGGCGCGGCCACGCTCCCTTGCGCCACAGCAGCAGGAACAGGCCGGCATGGCCGATCGTCATCGCCAGCCGCCCCGGCTGGTCGACGATGCCGCTGACCACGGTCGGCGCGCCGTCGTTGTGGAAGACCAGCACGGCGTGGATCAGGCGCAATGCGAGCCCGACCGGATAGCCGATCCGCACCATCTGCCACAGACGGCGCTCCTCGAAGCGGCTGTCGAACAGGCCGATCCGATAGAGCGCCATGCCGACCAGCATGAAGGCGAGCGCGTCGCCGATCCAGCGATAGGTGAGCGCGTTGACCGTCCAGTTCCAGCTGACGTAGCTCATATAATCGAAGGTCTGCCAATAGCCGCCCAGCCGCGCGGCGCCCTCGCGGGCCAGCATCTCGGCCGAATAGACGGTGTCGCCGGGCTGGAAGGACGGCGCCTCCAGCCCGGCCCAGGCCGACAGCAGCAGCAGGATCACCGCCGCCGCCGAGACGAGTTGGGCCGGCGAGAGCATGTGGAGGATCATCGCGACGATCCCGGCCAGCGCGTAGATCAGCAGGATGTCGCCGGGCCAGAGCAGAAATGTGGAGTCGACGATGCCGAACAGGAACAGCAGGATCAGCCGGCGCATGTAGAGGCGCGGCCGATCGGCGCTGTCGTCGTCGCCGAGGAACAGCAGCAGGCCGACCCCGAACAGCATCGAGAAGAGACCGCGCATCGTGCCGGTGATGAACAGCTGGGAGAAGCCCCAGAGCTGCCAGTCGGGCGAGGCCAGCGACGGCTCGGCCATCGGCCGGTCCATCGCGATCGGGCCGCCCATGTCGACGATGTTGATCAGCAATATGCCGCACAGGGCGAGCCCGCGCAGCGCGTCGATCGACAGGAGCCGCTGGGCGGGATCGGCGGGCCGGAGGGGCGAGGACATCGGCCGGGCTTAGCGGATGCGCCTGACCTCGTCATCTATCCCCCCGACGTCATCCCGGCGAAAGCCGGGCTCTCCCTTCTCTTCGTCTTTCGTGCCGAGGCGTCGAAAGGCAGGGAGATTCCAGCTTTCGCTGGAATGACGTACGGGTAGTCGGGCCTACCTCTTCGCCTTGAGCGCGGCCTGCGCCGCGGCGAGGCGGGCGATCGGCACGCGGTACGGCGAGGCCGAGACGTAATCGAGCCCGGTCGCCTCGCAGAAGGCGATCGAGGCCGGGTCGCCGCCATGCTCGCCGCAGATGCCGAGCTTGATGTCGCCACGGGTCTTGCGGCCGCGCTCGGCCGCCAACTCGATCAGCTCGCCGACGCCGTCGACGTCGAGGCTGACGAACGGGTCCTTGGGATAGATGCCCTTGTCGACATAGGTGGTCAGGAAGCGGCCGGCGTCGTCGCGCGACACGCCCAGCGTCGTCTGGGTCAGGTCGTTGGTGCCGAACGAGAAGAACTCGCCGACCTCGGCGATCTCGCCCGCCTTGAGCGCGGCGCGCGGCAGCTCGATCATCGTGCCGACCAGATAGTCGAGCGTGCGGCCCTTCTCGGCGAACACCGCCTTGGCGGCCTTGTCGATCACCGCCTTCATCAGCTCCAGCTCGCGGCGGGTCGCGACCAGCGGGACCATCACCTCGGGGATCGGCGCGCTTCCCGACTTCGCGGCGACGTCGCAGGCCGCTTCGAAGATCGCGCGCGCCTGCATCTCGTAGATTTCGGGATAGGTCACGCCGAGGCGGCAGCCGCGATGGCCGAGCATCGGGTTGAACTCGTGCAGCTCGGCGGCGCGGCGCTTGAGCGCCTCGATGCCGATGCCGGTCGCCGTCGCCACCTCGGCGAACTCCTCCTCCTCATGCGGCAGGAATTCGTGGAGCGGCGGATCGAGCAGACGGATCGTGACCGGCAGGCCGGCCATGATCTCGAAAATCTCGGTGAAGTCGGCGCGCTGCTCGGGCAGCAGCTTGTCGAGCGCGACGCGACGACCCTTCTCGTCCTCGGCCAGGATCATCTGGCGAACCGCGGTGATGCGGGCGGCGTCGAAGAACATATGCTCGGTGCGGCACAGGCCGACGCCCTCGGCGCCGAAGATGCGCGCGGTCTTGCAGTCGAGCGGCGTCTCGGCATTGGCGCGGACCTTGAGGCGGCGGACCTGGTCGGCCCAGCCCATCAACGTGCCGAAGTCGCCCGCCAGCTCGGGCTGGACGGTCGGGACGGCGCCCAGCATCACCTCGCCGGTCGCGCCGTCGATGGTGATGACGTCGCCCTCGCGCACCTCGCGGCCGGCGACGCGGAAGACCTTCGCCTTGGCGTCGATCGCGAGCGTGCCGACGCCCGACACGCAGGGACGGCCCATGCCGCGCGCGACCACCGCCGCGTGGCTGGTCATGCCGCCGCGCGCCGTCAGGATGCCCTTGGCGGCATGCATGCCGTGGATGTCCTCGGGGCTGGTCTCGACGCGGACCAGGATCACCGCATCGCCCAGTTCGGCGCGCTTCTCGGCGGTCTCGGCATCGAACACGACGAGGCCCGAGGCAGCGCCCGGCGAGGCCGGCAGGCCCTTGGCGATCACGTCACGCGGCGCCTGCGGGTCGAGGGTCGGGTGGAGAAGCTGGTCGAGCGCGGCCGGATCGACGCGGGCGACGGCCTCCTCGCGGGTGATCAGCCCCTCGTTCGCCATGTCGACCGCGATCTTGAGCGCGGCCTTGGCGGTGCGCTTGCCCGAACGGGTCTGGAGCATCCAGAGCTTGCCCTGCTGCACCGTGAACTCGATGTCCTGCATGTCCCGATAATGGGTCTCCAGCAGGTCGAACACCTTGGCCAATTCGCCATAGACCTCGGGCAGCGCCTCCTCCATCGAGGCGGGCTTGGCGCCGGCGGTCTCGCGCGCGATCCTGGTCAGATATTGCGGGGTGCGGATGCCGGCGACGACGTCCTCGCCCTGCGCGTTGATCAGGAACTCGCCATAATAAGCGCGGTCGCCCTTCGACGGATCGCGGGTGAAGGCGACGCCGGTGGCCGAGGTGTCGCCCATGTTGCCGAACACCATCGCCTGGACGTTGACCGCGGTGCCCCAGTCGCCCGGAATGTCGTTGAGGCGGCGATAGACCTTCGCGCGCTCCGACTGCCAGGAGCCGAACACCGCGCCGATCGCGCCCCAGAGCTGCTCGTGCACGTCCTGCGGGAAGGGCTTGTCCCACATCTCCGCGACCAGTTCCTGGTAGCGCTTGACGAGCGCCTGCCAGTCGTCGGCGGTCATCTCGGTATCGAGATTGTAGCCCTTGTCCTCCTTGGCGATCTCCAGCGCTTCCTCGAAGGCGCTGTGATCGAGCTCCAGGACGACGTCCGAATACATCTGGATGAAGCGGCGATAGCTGTCCCACGCGAAGCGGGCGTCACCCGACACGGCGGCGAGGCCGACCACGGTCTCGTCGTTGAGGCCGAGGTTGAGGACGGTGTCCATCATCCCCGGCATCGAGGCGCGCGCGCCCGAACGGACCGACACCAGCAGCGGATCGGCGGCGACGCCGAACTTCTTGTTGGTGATCGCCTCGATATGGGCGATGCCGTTGGCGACCTCGCTCCTCAGGCTGTCGGGGAATTGCTGGCCCTCGTCATAATAACGCTGGCACATCTCGGTCGAGATGGTGAAGCCGGGCGGAACCGGCAGGCCGATCGAGGCCATTTCGGCGAGGTTCGCACCCTTTCCGCCGAGGAGGTTCCTGTCACCCTTGCCGCCGTCGGAAACGCCGCCGCCGAACCGATAGACATATTGCGTCGTCATACGCCCGTCACTCTCCCCATCACGACCCGCTCCCGGCAGGGAGCACGGCAATCGAATCAGCCCTCGATGTTCGAGAAGTCGGCGACGTTGTGCACCGCAACACGGATTTTTTCAAGCAGCGCGAGCCGAGTGTTTCTTTTCGATGACGAAGAATCGTTGACGATGACCTGATCGAAGAAGGCGTCGATCGGCCCGCGCAACGTGGCGAGAGCGGCCATCGCGCCCGCGAAATCCTCCGCTTCGACCGCCGCCGCGGCCTTCGGCTCGGCCGCGTCGAGCGCGGCGATCAGTGCCGATTCCGCGACTTCCGGTTGGTAATCCGGGGTCGCCGAGGCGCCTTCGGGCACCCCGCCCTCCTTCCTGAGGATGTTGGCCGCGCGCTTGTAGCCGGCGAGCAGATTCGCGCCGTCCTCGGTCTCGACGAACGCCTGGAGCGCCTTCACCCGCGCCAGCAGGCGGACGAGATCATCCTCCCCGCCCAGCGCGAACACCGCGTCGATCAGGTCGTGGCGGACGCCCGCCTCGCGCTGCTGGACCTTCAGGCGGTCGGCGAAGAAGTCGAGCAGCTCGGCGCTGTCGAGCCCGCTCGCGCCGAGCCCCGTCTTGGCCTGCTCGATCGTCGCCAGCAGGTTCATGCGGGTGCCGTTGACGAGGATCGTCTGGATCGTCTGCAACGCGGCGCGGCGCAGCGCGAACGGGTCCTTCGACCCGGTCGGCTTGATCCCGCGCGCGAAGAAGGCGACCAGCGTGTCGATGCGGTCGGCCAACGCGACGCAGGCGGGGATGCAACCCTCGACCGCCGCGACATATTGCTGCTTGAGCGCGGAGACGGTGCCCGGCTTCTCGCCGCGTTTCTCGGCATAATAGCCGCCCATCACGCCCTGCAGCTCGGGGAACTCGCCGACCATCGCGGTGGCGAGATCGGCCTTGGCGAGCAGGCCCGCGCGGCGCGCCGTCTCCGGATCGCGCTCGGGGAAATAGGCTTGCGCGATCCAGGCCGCGAGCGCCGCGATGCGATCGGCCTTCTCGCGCAGCGTGCCCATGCCCTCGTAGAAGAGCATCGCCTCCAGCTTGGGGAGATAATCGTCGAGCGGAACCTTGAGGTCCTGTTCCCAGAAGAATTTCGCGTCCGACAGCCGCGCCGCCAGCACCTTGCCGTTGCCCGCGACGATCGCCGCGCCGCCGTCCCTGGCGCTGATGTTGGCGGTGCAGATGAAGGCCGGGGCGAGCTTGCCCTCGGCGTCGTTGAGCACGAAATATTTCTGGTTGGTGCGCAGGGTGAGCTGGATCACCTCGCGCGGCACCTCCAGGAAGGCCGGGTCGAAATGGCCGAGCAGCGGCACCGGCCATTCGGTGAGGCCGGCATTCTCGGCGACCAGCCCCTCGTCGGGGATGACCGTCATGCCCTGCCCCGCCGCCAGCTCGGCGGCGCGGGCGCGGATGATGTCGCGGCGCTCGGCATGGTCGACGATGACGTGGCAGGCGCGCAGCTTCCCGGCATAGTCGGCGGCGCTGCCGATCGTGATGATGCCGGGATGGTGGAAGCGGTGGCCGACCGTCGCCGCGCCGCTCGCCACGCCGTCGATCTCGAACGGCACGATCTCCTCGCCGAGCAGGGCGACGATGCCCTGGAGCGGGCGGACCCAGCGCAGCGCGGCGGTCGACAGCGAGGCGGTGCCCCAGCGCATCGACTTGGGCCAGGGGAAGTTGCGGACGATCGCGGGGATCGCCTCGGCCAGCACCGCGGCGGTCGCGCGGCCCGGCTTCTCGATCACCGCGAACAGCGTGCCGTCGCGCTCGACGAGTTGTTCGCGGGTCAGGCCGGTCTTGCGCAGGAAGCCTTCGAGCGCCTGCGGCGGCGCGGAGGCCTTGGGCCCCTTCAGCTCCTCCGACACCGCCGCCGTCTCGACCGGCAGGCCGTGCGCGATCAGCGCGAGGCGGCGCGGGGTGACGTAAGAGGTGATGCCGTCGGGCGTCAGCCCGGCCTTGGCCAGTTCCTCGGTGAACAGGCGGGCGAGGTCGGCCGACGCCTTCTCCTGCATCCGCGCGGGGATTTCCTCGGAGAGGAGTTCGAGCAGGAAATCAGCCACGGGCCTTCTCCCCTATCGTCATCCCGGCGAAAGCCGGGATCTCCCTGCCTTCGTGCCGGCCGCGGGAAGAAAGAAGTGAGATCCCGGCTTTCGCCGGGATGACGCCATTGGAAAGCATGATCAGGCCTCCCACCCGTTATGCGCCATCCAGGCGGCGCAGGCGCCCTTCGCCAGGTCACGGACGCGGCCGATATAGGCCTGGCGCTCGGCGACCGAGATCACGCCGCGCGCCTGGAGGGTGTTGAAGATGTGGCTGGCCTTGATCGCCTGGTCATAGGCGGGCAGCGGCAAGGGCCTGTCGCGTTCGAGCAGGGCGCGGCACTCGTCGGCGGCCTGGGTGAACTGCTTGAACAGCGTGTCGGTGTTCGCGGCCTCGAAATTATAGGCGCTGAACTGGCGCTCATTCTCCAGGAAGACATCGCCATAGGTGACGCCCTCGTCGTTGAAGGCGAGATCATAGACCCGGTCGACGCCCTGGATGTACATCGCCAGCCGTTCGAGCCCATAGGTCAGCTCGCCCGCGACCGGCTTGCAGTCGAAGCCGCCGACCTGCTGGAAATAGGTGAACTGGGTCACCTCCATCCCGTCGCACCACACTTCCCAGCCGAGGCCCCAGGCGCCGAGCGTCGGGCTCTCCCAATCGTCCTCGACGAAGCGGATGTCGTGCGCGAGCGGGTCGATGCCGATCCGCTCCAGGCTGCCGAGATAGAGCTCCTGCAGGTTGGCGGGCGACGGCTTCAGGATCACCTGATACTGGTAATAATGGCCGAGCCGGTTGGGGTTCTCGCCATAGCGGCCGTCGGTCGGGCGGCGCGACGGCTGGACATAGGCCGCCTTCCACGGCTGCGGCCCGAGCGCGCGCAGCGTGGTCGAGGGATGGAAGGTACCCGCGCCCATCTCCATGTCGTACGGCTGGAGGATCAGGCAGCCCTGGTCGCTCCAATAGTCGTGGAGCGTCAGGATCAGGCGCTGGAACGATAGCGGCTTGGTCGCCAAGGTCGGGTCCTTCGAGGCGGTTGGGAACGTGACCGGCCCTTTGCGTCAGGGGGCGCGGCGGGTCAAGGATGGCGAGGTTCCCCGGGCCCTTCTCCACGGGCGGAAAAGCGAGGGGGGCTCGCAATTCGCGCCGTCCGTTTCTAGATCACAACCATGTCCTTCTTCCGCCGCGCGCTTGCCGCACTCCTCGCCCTCACCCTAACGGCCCCGGCCACGGCCTCGCCCGCCCTGTGGAAGTTCGGCGACGCGGACACGACGATCTACCTGTTCGGCACGATCCACGCGCTGCCGCCCGGCTACAAATGGCAGGACGCGCGGATCGAGAAGGCGATGGCGGCGTCGGACACGCTGGTGATCGAGACGCTGCTCGACAAGGACCCGCAGGCGATCGCCAGCCTGTTCCCGCCGCCCGACCCGAGCCTGCCGCCGATCCTGGAGCGGGTGCCCGAGAAGAGCCGCCCCGCCTTCGCCGCGGTGCTCAAGAAATCGGGCCTCGACCCGGCCATGCTCAGCCGCATGCCGACCTGGCAGGCGAGCTTCATGCTGATGGGCGCGATGATGAAGGACCTGGGGATCCAGCGCGACGCCGGCGTGGAGGACAGCCTGATGCCCGCCTTCGCCCCGCCGCCTTCCCCCGATGCCAAGGACGCCAGCCCCCGCAAGGTCGAGGCGCTGGAGACCGCGTCCGAACAGCTCGCCCTGTTCGCCAACCTGTCCGAGGCCGACCAGCGCGAGATGCTGGCGAGCTTCGCCGACGGACAGGGCGACGCCAAGGAAGACTATGCCAGGCTCCTCGCCGCCTGGGCGAGCGGCAACGAGGCGGCGATCGCCAAGGCCTTCGCCGACGACAAGGACCTGACCCCGCACCTGCGCGAGATATTGCTGCGCCGGCGCAACGCCAACTGGGCCGAATGGCTGAAGAAGCGGCTGGCGACGCCGGGCACGGTGTTCGTCGCGGTCGGCGCCGGGCATCTGGCGGGGCCTCTGTCGGTACAATCCATGCTCGCCGCCGAGGGCATCACCGTAGAGCGCATCTGGAACCAGCGTGACCGCAAGCAACGACCCACTCGCCACTGAGATCGCCACCGACGCCAATTTCGACGCGCAGCGCTACCTGCTCTGCTGCGGCGATCTCGCGGACCCGTATCGCGACGGCCTCGACCCGTGGGAGCATTTCGACCGGCACGGCCGCCACGAAGGACGGCGCCAGCTTGCCGGCGGCCCCGCCGTCGCGCCCGCGGATCGGACGCCCGGCGTCACGCTCTGCGGAATCGCGCGCAACGAGGGGCCCTATCTGCTCGAATGGATCGCCTGGCACCGGCTCTGCGGCGTCGAGCGCATCATCCTCTATTCGAACGAGAGCGACGACGGCAGCGACGCCCTGCTCGCCCGGCTCGGCGCGCTCGGCGTCATCGACTATCGTCCCTGGCCGGGGGTCGAGGGACGATCGTCGCAGATCGCCGCCTATCAGGACGCGATCGTCCGCTGCGCGACGCGCTGGATCGCCTTTCTCGACCTCGACGAGTTCCTCAACCTGAAGCAGGCCGCGACGGTCGGCGACTTCCTGGCCGGCCTGCCCGCGGACACCAGCGCGGTGGGCCTCAACTGGCGGGTGTTCGGATCGGCCGGCCGGCTGGAGAAGGAAGCCGGGCTGGTGACCGAGCGCTTCACCCGCGCCGCGCCGCTCGACCATCCCAGCAGCCGGCAGATCAAGACGATCGCGGTCGCGGCCGACATCTGCAAGGTCACCGCCCACCGCGTCCGCCTGATGCGTGGGCGCGGCCGCTATGTCGACGCGGCGGGCGCGCCGCTCGACCCCGGCCGAGGCTTCGCGCCCGCCCGGCACGGCCACGCGCAGGTTAACCACTATGTGTTGAAATCGCGCGCCGAGTTCGAGTCGAAGCGGGCGCGCGGATCGGCGTTGCGGGCGGTCGGCGACCCGATGAAATTTACCCATCGCGACGGCAGCTATTTCGACGACCACGACCGCAACGAGGAAGCCGACGAGACCATCCTGGCCGGAAACGCCCGGCTCCACGGGGAGATCGCGATGCTCGGGCGGCTGCTCGACATGCCCGAAACAATTGGTGGATAAGTTCCCGGATTCACACGGTTTGTTTACCTACGTAAAAATCGGGACTGGCCTTTAAGAGCGCGTTAACCTTTTACCTTCATTAACGGCGTGGTTAACAGAGGTTGACGGGAAGCGCGGAGCAAGCGGGCTCCTCTCCCGGCAGATGAGCAGGAAGACATCCCATGCGCGTATTGCTGATCGAGGACGATCCCACGACCGCCAAGAGCATCGAGCTGATGCTCGGCGCCGAAGGCTTCAACGTCTATACCACCGACCTCGGCGAGGAAGGCCTCGATCTGGGCAAGCTCTATGATTACGACATCATCGCGCTCGACCTGAACCTGCCCGACATGCACGGCTACGACGTGCTCAAGAAGCTGCGCGGCGCCAAGGTGCAGACCCCGGTGATGATCCTGTCGGGCATCGGCGAGATGGACTCGAAGGTCCGCGCGCTGGGCTTCGGCGCCGACGATTACGTCACCAAGCCCTTCCACCGCGAGGAGCTGGTCGCCCGCATCCACGCGATCGTCCGCCGCTCGAAGGGCCACAGCCAGTCGGTGATCCGCACCGGCAAGCTGGCGGTGAACCTGGACGCCAAGACCGTCGAGGTCGACGGCGCCCGCGTCCACCTGACCGGCAAGGAATATGCGATGCTCGAGCTGCTGTCGCTGCGCAAGGGCACGACGCTGACCAAGGAGATGTTCCTCAACCATCTCTATGGCGGGATGGACGAGCCCGAGCTGAAGATCATCGACGTCTTCATCTGCAAGCTCCGCAAGAAGCTGAGCCTCGCCTGTAGCGGCGACAATTATATCGAGACCGTGTGGGGCCGCGGCTATGTGCTGCGCGATCCCGAAGAGGGCCAGGTCGCCGCCTGACCCCGTCACCGGATTTGCTGCCGGGAGCAAAGCAAGGCCGCGTTCCTCATCGGAACGCGGCCTTTTTTCCTATTTGGCGGACGCGTCGAAACGCTGGCGGAAATCGGTGAGCTCGATCGAGAAGTCGTCCATCCGGTGATAGTCGGCGTCGCTGAGATGGGGCTGTTCATGCCCCTTGTACCAGGCCGCATATTCGGGCGTGTCGACGCTCAGCTTCTTGTAGTGCGTCGAATAGGTGCGGACCTTCACCACGGGAACCTTGCCCGCCATGTCGAAGGTCATCAGCCGCATCCAGCCGTCGCCGATCCCGATCGGCCAATCCGACTTCACGCCGGCGTCCTTGGCGGTCTGCCCCCGGTCCTGATAGTCGGCCAGCACCTGATGGACGACATGGCCGAAGCGGTTCGCGTCGGCCCGCATCGCCTGCCCATGCTCATGCCCGCACAGCACCAGGAAGATCTGGTCGTGCTGGCTGATCAGCTTGTCCCAGATCATCTGCGGGCTGTTGTCCTGCGGGTCCGCGGCGTGGCCGTCGATCATCGGGTTGGGAATGCGCTTGCCGTCCTTGTCCATATAGTCGTGCATCGACACGATCGTCGGCAGGCCGGGGAAGCGGCGGATCACCGACGCCGCCCATTCCAGGGAGGCGTCGGGCGCGTCGAACTGCAGGCCGATGTGCAGGAAGCGATAGCCGCCCGCGGTGAAGAGCTGCGCCGCGTCGGCGCCGCCGTCATGCGAGGCGACATACCAGGGCTGCCCCTTGAAGAAGGCGCTCTGGTCCCCGAACACCGACCGGAAATTGTCGAGGCCGCCGGGGTGCAGCATGCCCAGAGTCGACATGTCCTTGGGATCGAACTTCGCCGCCGGCGGGAATTTGGAATCGGTCCACATCGCGTCATAGTCGTGGTTGCCGGGGATGACCGAGAAGGGCACCTTGCCCATCAGCAGCTCATAGCCCTTGCGCGCCGCCGGCATCTCCACCGAGGTCACCTTCGGGGTCGGCGCGAAATGCGCGTCGAGCACCGGGTTCGGCGCGGTCTTGAAGCCGCGCGCCGCATGGCCGGCGTCCATCTTCAGCGTCTGGTGCTGCCACACGTCGCCGAGGCCCGCGACGAAGGCGATGTCGCCGCCGGCGCTTTCGACGTTGTCGGCGATATATTGCATCTGTTCGAAGAACATCCGGTTCGCGTCGAAGGCGAAGCCCTCGGCCGTCTGGTGGGTGTAGTCGACATAGTTCTGCGTGTCGGGAATGACCGCGATGGTGAAGCTGTCATCGCCCGCCAGCACCGGCGAAGCCAGCACGGCCAGGGCGATCGCCGACCCGAGGGCGAGCTTGCGCGTCAGCGAAGAAAAGGATGCCATGGGGGATTCTCCTCTTGGGATCAGAATTTGATGCCGAATTCGGCGCGATAGGTGCGGCGCGAACCGGCGATGAAGGTGGGGATGCCGAAATAGTCGCCGGTATTGCCGGCATCGACGAGGAACTTCTTGTCGGTCAGATTGTCGCCGACCAGCGCGAAGCTCCAGCGATCGTCGGCGCCCTTGAAGGTGAGCCGGGCGCTGAGCAGGCCGAAGCCGCCCTGGAATTCGTCCACCACCATGTCGGACAGGGCGACCGGAACGCGCTGTTGCAGGTCGAGCCGGTCGTTGTCGTCGAAGAAGTACATCTTCGACTGCCAGCTATAGAGCGGCGCGAAGCTGACCGATCCGCCCGCCACCGGCAGGGTGACGTCGGCACCAACCGCGAATTTGTGATCGGGGCTGTTGCGGAAGCGATTGCCCTTGAACGCGCCCGACCGGAGACGCGCCTTGTTGTAGCCATAGCTGCCGAAGATCGACAGCTCGCGGGTCAGCGCGACGTTGAGCTGGGTCTCGAAGCCCGTCGCGTCGGCCTTGCCGGCGTTGACCGTCGCCAGCCGGCCGTTGACGAGGCCCTGGGTCTGGAAATTCTCATATTCATAATGGAACAGCGTGGCGTCGCCGACCACGCGCCCGTCGAACAGGCGGAACTTGACGCCGCCCTCGACCGAATCGAGCCGTTCCTCGGGGATCAGGTCGGCCGGCCGGGTCGGGTTGATCTGCAGGGTCTCGGGCCGCTTGCCGACGCCATAGGCGACGAACAGGTTGACGTCGGGCGTCAGCTTGAAGCGGGCGCCGCCGCGGCCGGTCACGATCGTCGAGCTGTTCTCGCCGCGCAGGACGGCGCCGCCGGGGGTCGGCTGGAGCAGGATGCCCGCGCCGGTCAGGTTCGACGGCCCGAGCGGGGTCAGCCCCTGAAGCGACGCCTTCTTCTTGTCCCAGGTGATGCGGCCGCCGGCGAAGACCTCGAGGCGCTCGCCGAGATGCGCGGTGACGTCGCCGAAGATGTCGAAGGTGGTGATGTCGGCCTTGGTGAGCTGCCGGTCGAGCGTGAAGGGCTTCAGCCCGGCGGCGGCCGGCCCGAGCAGCGCGTTGATCTCGTTGTTGGTCAGCCCGCGCGGCGCGAATTTCTGCAGGGTGCCCGAGAACATCAGCGCCATCGCCCGCTCGTCATAACCCAGGTCGAAGTTCATCCCGTTCTTCGCCTTGAAGGCGCTGCCGCCGATGAAGCCCTCGAATGGCCCGACATCCTGGAAGTTGAGCCGGGTCTCCTGCGAATATTGCTTGCCGTAATTGCACTGCTCATAGGCGATGATGTTGGTCGGCGTGCCGTCATTGTCGCCGCTCTGGCAGGCGTCGAACCAGCGATAGCCGGTGATCGAGGTGATCGAGAAGCGATCGTTGATCGTCCAGTCGGCCGTGCCGCTGATCCCCAGTATCTCGCGATGGAAATAGGCGGTCGGGATCGTCCCGAAGCTGTTCAGATGGGTGGGCGTCCAGAAATTGAGGTCGCCGACGACCGCCCCGGTCGCCTGGTCGAGCGGGACGAAGGTGCGCGACTTGAAGGGAACGCCGCCGTCGGTGTCGTCGACGTCATAGGTCGCGATGAGGTTGAACTTGAAATCGCTGCTCGGCTCGAACTTCGCCGCGAAGCGATAGGCCTGGGCATCGAGCGCGTTGTAGCTCCCCTGCCCGTCGACATCCTTCACGAAGCCGTCCCGCTTGCGCAGCATCGCGCCGAAGCGCACGCCGACCGCGTCCGACAGGGGAATGTTCGCGATCCCCTGGACATGCTTGTAGTCATAGGTCCCCAGCCCGCCCTTGAGCTCGAAGCTCAGATCGTCGGTCGGCCGCTTCTGGAAGATCGAGACGCCGCCGTTGAGCGCCGAGCGGCCATGCAGGGTGGATTGCGGGCCCTTCTCGACCTCGACCCGGTCGACGTCGAACATCTCGCCATAGGAGGCGGTCGCCTGCGACGCGGGCACGCCGTCCTGGAACACCGCGACGCGCAATTCGCTCTGCGGCGAGAAATCGTTGGAGGTGATGCCGCGCACCGAGAAGCCGGGGGCGAACTTGTCCTGCAACTGGATGACGAAGCCCGGCGTGATCGCCGACACCTTCGACAGCTCGGTTCCGCCGACCTGTTCGAGGAACTGCGCGCCATAGGCGCTGATCGACATCGGCACGTCGGTGATCCGCTGCTCGCGCTTCTGCGCGGTGACGATGATCTCCGCGCCGCCGTCGGCGGAGTCGGCGGCGGCCATGTCGGCAACCTCGGCCGCCTGCGCCTGGGCAATCGAAAGCGAGAGAAGACTGGAACAGATCAATATTCGATACAGCACGGCGCGGCCTCCTGAGGTATTTACGAGACGGCCGTGTATCGATATACTGTGACAGAATTGCTGCGCCGCAAAAGGAATCCGGATGACCGACACGATCCTCGTTCAGCGCGCCCGCGGTCGGCCCCGGGACTCGGGCAAGGACGCTGCGATCCGCGAAGCCGCATGGCGCATCCTGGCCGAGCGCGGCTTCGACGGGCTGACCTTCGAAGGCGTCGCCGAACTGGCGAGTTGCAGCCGCGCGACGCTTTACCGGCGCTATGCGTCGAAGGTCGAACTCGTGGCCGCCGTCCTCTATGAGACGTCGCGTTCGATCGAGCCGACCGTCCCGGCCGATGCCCAGCCGCGCGACATATTGATCGCCCATGCCACGGCGGCGGCCCTGTACATGTCCGGCGACCGGGGCCAGGCGCTGCTGAACCTCACCATGGCCACCTTCCGCCTGCCCGAGCTGGCATCGGCCACCGAAAGCTTCGGGGAGAATGAGCGGGAATATTATCTGCGCGAACTGCGCCGCCTCAGGCCCGGCGCGACCGAGGCGACGCTGGCCTTCGCCTGCGACACGCTGATCGGCGGCATCCTCTATCACGCGACCTTCCGGCAGCGGTCGCTCGCTTCCGGCGAGATAGCGCGGCTGGTCGACGGCGCGATCGCCCTGCTGGCCGACTGAGTCTCCTCGGCACTCGCCGGTCAGGCCGGGCGGCGGACGACCCGCAGCTTGCCGCTGGTGCCGCCGCCGCAGAAGAAGCGGCCGCCGCCGTCGGAATCGAGCCCCGAAACGCCGATGCCGGCCGGCATGTCGATGCGATCGAGGACCGCCCCGCTACGGTGGTCGATCCGCCGGATATCGCTGGCGTCCGCCTGCGAGGTGGCGTGCCACAGCTCCCCGTCGATCCAGGTGACGCCGGTGACGAAACGGTCGGAGTCGATCGTGCGGAGGATCGCGCCGGTATCGGGGTCGACCTGGTGGATCTTGCGCTCGCGATATTGTCCGACCCACAGCGATCCCTCGGCCCAGGCCAGACCCGAATCGCCGCCGCCGCCCGGCGCCGGGATGGTCGCCAGCACCTTGCCGGTGCGCGGGTCGATCTTGCGGATGACGGCCTCGGCGATCTGGAAGAGATGCGCGCCGTCGAAGGTGGTGCCGGCATGGGCGGGAACCTCCACCGCATCGACGATCTCGCCGCTGTCGGGATCGAGCGCATTGACCCGATCGCCCGAGGCGAACCAGACCCGCCGCCCGTCGAAGCCGACCCCATGGACAGCGTCGACCTCGGGAAAGGGGCCGAACTCGCGCAGGATTTCCGCCGTTCGAGGCTTCATGATCATCATCCTTGCAAGGGGTGCGGGTGCGCTTTCCCCTTACCCCACCGGCAGCGCGGCCGGGAGTAACAAGCTTGTCGGGAAACCGGGCACCTGCCGCGCCGTCCAGCGGCAGGCGCGACCACGGCCGAAGCAATCGGCCTTGCCGGCCGCCGCCAGCGCCTCCAGCGCGCGCTGGACGGTGCGCGCGCTGACCCCGAGCGCGAGCGCCAGCGCCGAGCTCGACCAGGCCTCGCCATCGGCGAGCAGCGCCAGCAGCGCGGCATGCTCCTCCTCGTGCGGCGGCAGGAGCAGCCCGACCGACGCGCCGTCGCCACGCGGCTGGAGCAGGAAGCCGCCCTCCGTGGCGTGGAGTTCGGCCAGCGGCCCCAGTTCGGCGCGCAGCCGGCCGATCTCGACGCGCAGCCGCCCGCGATGCGATTCGTCGGCCTGCCGCGCGCGGAACGCCTGGATGAGCAGTTCCTCGCGCGAGACGTCGCCCGGCCAGGCCAGCGCCAGCGCGCGGGCGAGCGCGAAGAGGACCGGGCGGCTGCTCAGCGGAACCACCTTGTCGCCAGCGTGGACGAGGTTGCGGCAGGCGTCGACGACCAGCATGTCCGACGCCAGCACCGCCTCGACATCGCCGAGCAGGAGCAGGCGCCCCTCGCCCCGCGCATGGAGTCGGGCGGCCGGCGCTTCGAAGGCCTGGGCGGCGCGCTCGACCTCGGCGACGAGCGCGGGCACGGCGATCCGGCGGGCCGCCCGCGCTGCCCGATCGAGCGCGGCGCGCGCCGGTTCCGCCTCGATCCGGCGCATCGCGATGCCGGCGGCGACCAGCCAGGCGCCCGGCCGCGAGACCGGCGGGAGCGCATCGGCATCGATCGAGTCGAGCACCCTCCCCGCCTCGTCGAGCCGGCCGATCAGCAACAGGCAGCGCGCCTCCAGATAGCCGGCATGCGCCGCATTGGCGCGATCGCCGTGCGCCTCCAGCACCGCGCGCGCCGTGCCGAGCGCACGCATCGGTTCGGCCAGGTCGCGCGACACCAGCGCGATCTCCGCCTGGGCGACGAGGCAGCGGGCGCGGGCGACCGGCTCGCGCGCGCCGAATGCCCGCGCCGCGCGCCGCAGCAGCTCCCGCGCACGGGGAAGATCGCCGAGCTGCGCCATCGCGATGCCGCGCAGCGCCAGCGCCGCCGGGTCCTCGCGCAGCGCGACGCGGTTCAGCGCGCCGAGCGGATCGCCCAGGGCTAGCGACCGGGCGGCGGCTGTCACCAGCGAGTCCATCGCAATCCCGTCACAGTTGTAACTCCCGCCATCGCGGCCCCCACTCCTATCCTCGCCGGCACGACGATGGAAACCGGAGGATGACGATGGCCATGACCGCGAGGACCAGCTTCACCGTGGCGCGCCCGCTCCGGCTGGCGGCGGCGCCGACCTTCGCGCTGATGGCGCTGGTCTCCTTCGCCGATGCGCCGCCCGTCGCCCTCTGCGCGGCCGGCGCCACCGTCCTGCCCGTCGACGGGATGACGGCGATGTACCTGTTGATGACCCTGTTCCACCTGGCGCCCTGGCTGAGCCCGGCCGCGCGCGACTGACCGATCACGAAAGGAGACCAACCATGTCCCATGCCATCGTTTCGCGGGAAGAATGGCTGACCGCCCGCAAGGCCCTGTTCGACAAGGAGCGCGAGATCACCCATGCGCTCGACGCGCTGCGCGCCGAGCGGCGGGCACTGCCCTGGGTGCGGATCGACCAGCCCTATGTCTTCGAAGGGCCGCAGGGCTCCTGCACGCTGGACGACCTGTTCGGCGACCGCAGCCAGCTCGCCGTCTACCATTTCATGCTGACGCCCGGCTCGGACCATATCTGTCCCGGATGCTCGTTCACCATGGACCATGCCGACGCCGCGCGACGGCATTTCGAGCAGGCCGACCTCGCCTTCGCCGCGGTGTCGCGCGCGCCGGTCGCCCAGATCGAGGCGGCGAAGAAGCGGCTGGGCTGGACCTTCCCATGGGTGTCGTCGGGCGAAGACGGCCGCTTCGCCTATGATTTCGACGTGTCCTTCACCGCCGAGGACCGCGAGGCCGGGCGGGCGCTCTACAATTACGGCCATATGCACATCCAGCGCAGCGCCGACATGTTCGGGCTGAGCGTCTTCGCGAAGGACGAAGCGGGCGACGTCTTCCACAGCTATTCGACCTATCATCGCGGCACCGAGCTGCTGATGGGCGCGTTCAACTGGCTCGACCTGACCCCCAAGGGCCGCAACGAGACCGGCGGCACGATGAGCTGGGTGCGCCTGCACGATCAATATTGATCGCGCTCCCTAGGCGGCGGGCGGCACCGCGCAGCCCGTCGCATCACATCCCCCGGCGGGGTCGGCCATGGCGCTCGCCGCCGCCGGCTCCGCCAGCAGGGTCCCGAGGATGCTGCCGAGCGCAAGGTCGTCGATATGGCCGAAGCGCTGGAAACGGCGGAAGCCGTTGCGATCGACGACGATCAGGGTCGGCGTCCCCTGCATGCCATAGGCCGTCATCGTCGCCGGCAGCGCGCCGTCCTGGCGGTCGATGCCGATCGGGAAGCCCAGCCGATATTCATGCGCGAAGGCGGCCAGCGCCTCGCGGGTGCCCTGGGCGGCGTGATGCTCGAAGACGGTGTGGAGGCCGATGACCGCCAGCTGGTCGGCCGGGAAGGTGCGCGCGACGCGCTGTATCTGGGGAAGGCCATGCTCGACGCAGCCCGGACAGAGCATCTGGAACGCCTCGATGACGAGGACCCGGCCGCGAAAGTCGGGAATGTCGAGCGGCGTCGGACTGTTGAGCCAGCCGCTGGTGATCAAGGCAGGCGCGGGGCGAAGGTCCATGACGGAGACTCCTGATCGGCTTGCCCCAGCCTGCCGCCGGAACGCCGGACATTGCAAGCGCTCCCTCCCTTGCCGGCCCGAAAACGCAAGGGGTTGCCAGCCGGGCGGGAGATCGTTACCTCCTGCACCGTCCCAATTTCGAGGAAAGGAGGGCGCAGATGTTGTTTTCGACCGCAATACGCCCTCTCGGCGGGTTCCAGGCCATCGGGCGTTTTCGCCACTAGGTCCTGAGACCTCCCTGATCCGGCCTCTTCGTCCGGATCGCCCCTGACATTCCTCGCATTGGAGACGGCGCCCCGGCGCCGGTTCACGACATGACATCGACACGGGACAAGGGCCGCACGGATTCGATCCGTCGCGTCCTCACCTTCACCTTCCGGCACTGGAGCAGGCTGCGCGGCCGCGCGGCGTTCGTCGCGCTGGTCATCACCGCCGCGACGGTCACCGAGATTTTCGTGCCCCTGTTCGCGGGCCGGCTGATCGACGCCCTCGCCGCAGACCGGCGCGACACCGCGCTGGCGCTGTTCGGGGCGATGGCCGCGCTCGGCCTGGCGATGGTGGTGTTCCGCCATATCGCCTGGGCGGGGATCGTGCCCTTCACCCTGCGGATGATGGGCGACGTGACCCGCGACGCCTTCCACCGCGTCCAGCGCTTCTCGACCGACTGGCACGCCAACAGCTTCGCGGGGTCCACCGTCCGCAAGATCACGCGCGGTATGTGGGCGTTCGACACGCTCAACGACGTGCTGCTGCTGCAACTGCTGCCGTCCACGGTCGTGCTGCTCGGCACGATGCTGCTGCTCGGCTGGCGCTGGCCGGTGCTCGGGCTGGTGATGGGCATCGGCGCGGCGGCCTATGTCGCGATGACGGTAGTGCTCGCGACGCGCTGGGCCTCCCCTGCCGCGACGCTGTCCAACGCCTGGGACACGAAGCTGGGCGGGCTCCTCTCCGACGCGATCGGCTCCAACGCGGTGGTCAAGGCGTTCGGCGCCGAAGACCGCGAGGAGGAGCGCGTCGGCCGGCTGCTCGGCAAATGGGCGAAGCGCACGCGGCGCACCTGGATGCGCTACACCTGGTCGGGCAGCGCGCAGATCCTGGTCCTCTGGGGCATCCGCAGCGCGATCACCGGCGCCGGCCTGTGGCTCTGGTGGCGCGGCGAGGCGACGCCGGGCGACGTCACCTATGTGCTGGCCAGCTATTTCGTCGTCCACGGCTATCTGTTCGACATCGGCTTCCACATCCACCACCTGCAACGCTCGGTGAACGAGATGGAGGAACTGGTCGACCTGCACGACCAGCCGCTCGGCATCGAGGATCGCGGCGACGCGGCGCCGATCCGGATCGGCGCGGGCGAGGTGCGTTTCGAGGACGTCACCTTCCGCTATGGCGGGCACGAGACGCCGCTCTACGAGCATCTCGACGTCACCGTGCGGGGCGGCGAGCGGATCGGGCTGGTCGGCCATTCGGGATCGGGCAAGACGACCTTCGTCAAGCTCGTCCAGCGGCTCTACGACGTGACCGAAGGCCGGGTGACGATCGACGGGCAGGACGTCGCGCACGCCACGCAGCAGTCGCTGCGCGGGCAGATCGCGATCGTGCAGCAGGAGCCGATCCTGTTCCACCGCAGCCTGGCCGACAACATCGCCTATGCGCGCCCGGGCGCGCGCCAGGACGAGATCGAGGCGGCGGCGAAGCTGGCCAATGCGCACGACTTCATCATGAAGCTGCCGCGCGGCTATGCGACGCTGGTCGGCGAACGCGGCGTCAAGCTGTCGGGCGGCGAGCGCCAGCGCGTGGCGCTCGCGCGCGCCTTCCTCGCCGACGCGCCGATCCTGATCCTCGACGAGGCGACGTCGAGCCTCGATTCGGAGAGCGAGGCGCTGATCCAGCAGGCGATGGACCGGCTGATGAAGGGCCGCACCGCGATCGTGATCGCCCACCGGCTGTCGACGGTCCGCACGCTCGACCGCATCCTGGTGTTCGACCAGGGCCGGATCATCGAGGATGGCGACCATGACCGCCTGCTCGCCGATCCGGACGGCCGGTATCGCCGGCTGTTCGACCGGCAATCGGGCAATATCGTCGACGAGGCGCCGCTGCTCACGGACGCGTAAGGTGGGACGGACGGCGGTTCAGACCGCCTCCACCCCCAGCACTTCGATCGCGTCCGCCTTGCCGGCGAAGTCGGCGAAATCCCCCTCCCCCGCGCCGATCAGCGCGCGGGCGAGCGGCGAGGAGAAGGAGACGAGGCCGGCCGCCGGGTCGGCCTCGTCGTCGCCGACGATCGCGACCGCCTTCTCCTGTCCGTTGAGGCGGTAGCGGACGCGGGTGCCGAAGGCGGCCTCGTCGCCGTCCGCCGGGGGCTGGATCTCCATCGTCGCGTGGCGGGTGGTCCAGTAGCGAAGGTCGCGCTTGAGCGACTTGAGCTGCTCCTCGGTCGCCTTGGCCGCGACGGCGGCCTCGATCGCGGCTTCGAGTTCGGCGACCCTCGCCGCGATCAGCGCCGCGCCGCGTTCGGTGACGAGGTTCGGACCAGGCGGGATCGGCAGCTCGAACTTGGGTTCGAGATGCTCGTCGTCGCTTTCCCGGCGGAAGGCGACGCTCACGCCGCCGCCACGATCGACACGCCGTCGCCGCCCGCGGGGACATGGCGACGGACGCCGATCCGCTTGAGCAGCAGCCAGAGCGCCTCGACATGGATGCCCGCGACCACCTTCAGCGTCAGCAGCGGGTGGCGCAGGAAGGCGCCGAACAAAGCGCCGTCGCCCAGTTCGCGCCGATCGCCCTGGAAGGCGGCGACGATCAGCGGCCCGTCGGCATCGCCGCCGGCGACGACCACGCGGGTCTTCTCCATCGGCGGCTCGACGGTGAAGTCGTAGCGCATGTCGATGTCCATGAACGGCGACACATAGAAGCATTTGTCGCACGCCTGGCGGATCAGCGGATCGCGCCCATGCCCCTCCGCCACCGGGATGACGTAGCTGTGGCGTTCCTTGAAAGTGTTGGTCACCTCATAGACGATGGTCGCGAGGCTCCCGTCGCGGCGATGGCAGAACCAGACCGACAGCGGGTTGAAGACATGGCCGAACATGCGCGGCATGGTGAGCAAACGGATCGGCCCGCCGTCCGGTTCCTGCCCCGCCCGGCGCATCAGCGCCTCGACCTGGGGCCTGAGCGGCGCGCCCGAACGATCGCCATAGTCGCGGTCGTGAAAGGAGAAGAGGTTGAGACGGTTGCGCGAGAACAGCCGGCAACGTGTTGATATCTCATCGATCTCGTCGAGGTCGAACAGGCATTGAAAGATGCGGTAGCGCAGATTGTGCGCGCGCGGGCGGAAGCGGCGGTGGAAGACGGTGCCCGCGTAGATCGCCGATTTCACGCCGCCGCTTCCCGTGTTGCCGCCGGGCCGGCGACCGGATCGATCGCCAGCCGGCCATTGGGTTCGTCGACCGTCCAGGGCCGGCGCGCGCCGAGCATCTCCGCGACGGCGAGGCCCGACTGGAGGCCGTCCTCATGGAAGCCCGCGCCGAGATGCGCGCCGCAATAGAAGGTGTTGCGCTGCCCCTGGATCGCCCAGATGCGGCGCTGCGCGTCCATCGCGGCATGGTCGAAGATCGGGTGGTCGAAGCTGGTGCGGCTGATCTCCTTGGCGCGGTCGATCGCACAGTGCGGGTTGAGCGTGACGATCAGCGGATCGCGGGTGCGATAGCCCTGGAGCTGGTTCATCCAGTAGCTGACGCACAGGTCGCCGGTCGCGTCGTTGGCGTGACGGCGGCCGAAATAGTTCCACGCGCCCCACAGCATCCGCCGCTTGGGCATCAGCGCGGCGTCCTGGTGCAGCACGACGAGGTTGGAGCTGTAGCGGAACGCGCCGAGCAGCTCGGCCTCCTGCGGGCTCGGATCGGCGAGCATGGCGAGCGCCTGGTTGCCGTGCGCGGCGATCACCACCTCGTCGAACCGGTCGGCATGACCGCGCTGGTCGGTGATCGTCACCCGGCCGCCCTTGCGCTCGATCCGCGCGACGGGCGAGGCCAGCCGCAGCTCACCGTCGAAATCGGCGAGGACGCGGTCGACATAGATCTGGCTGCCGCCGACGACGGTGCGCCATTTCGGGCGGCGGCCGAGGTCGAGCAGGCCGTGGTTGCTGCAGAAGCGGACGAACGCCTCGGCCGGATAGTCGAGCAGCAGCTGCGCGGGCGCCGACCAGATCGCCGCCGCCATCGGCAGCAGATGATCGTCGCGGAAGGCGTCGCCATATTGGCCCTGTTCGAGCAGCTGGCCCAGCGTCATGTCGCCGAAGCCGCCCATCCGCGCCGCCGCCTCGCGGTAGAAGCGGACGAGGTTGCGCAGCATCGACCAGAAGCGGCGCGAGAAGAGGTTGGAGGGCTGGGCGAAGAGCTGCCAGATGCGATCGCCCGCCGCATATTCGAGCTTGCCGTCGTCGAGCGACACCGCGAAGCTCATGTCGGTGGCGCGGGTCGGCACGCCGAAATGCTCGAACATCGCGATCAGGTTCGGATAGGTGCGGTCGTTGAACACGATGAAGCCGGTGTCGACGCCCAGCACGCCGCCGTCGCCCGTATCGACGTCGACGGTGCGGGTGTGGCCGCCGGGCCGGTTCTCCGCCTCGTAGAGAACGACGTCGTGCCGCTTCGAGAGGAGCCATGCCGCCGACAGTCCGCTGATGCCGCTGCCGATCACCGCGATCCGCCGCCCCATGCGGATGTTCGTCATGCCCATAGCCCCCGTCATGTCACCCTGCTCCCTTGCCCTCGCCCCCAGATACGGCGGGCGAAGCCAGGGAGTTGCGCGCGGCCCCTCGTCCGTCTGCTAAACCGCGCTGCGGAAAGCGCAAAGTCGAATCTTGCGCAACCGCCTTGGCGGGATGCGCCGTATAGGGTTACGAGATGGTTCCGGCTGAGTTCGGGTGCCGGGCCCACCGTCTCTCCGTCATTCCCGCGAAAGCGGGAATGACGAGGAGGATGGGCATGAAATAGCTTTGGGCCAGGACAATAAGGCGGGGGGTTGATGAGCGGACTGGACAGCATCCTCGCCGCATCGGTCGTGCTGTCGGCGATGATGGCGGTGGCCTGGGCGGTGCAGCGGGCGACCGGGCAATCGGGCTGGGCCGACGTCTTCTGGTCCTTCGCGATCGGCATCGGCGGGCTGGTGACGGCGCTGATGGCGGCCGGCGACGGGCCGATCGAGCGGCGCTGGCTGGTCGCCGGCATGGTCGTCTTCTGGTCGATGCGCCTCGGCTTCCACATCCTCGCGCGCACCGCGACCGCGACGGCGGAGGACCCGCGCTATGCCGACCTGCGCCGCGAATGGGGCGATCGCTTCCAGGCGCGGCTGTTCCTGTTCCTCCAGATCCAGGCGCTGTGCGGGATCGGGCTGGTCGCCACCGTTTACGCCGCCGCGCACCGGCCGGGCCCGGCCTTCGCCGCCGCCGACTGGATCGGGCTCGCCCTGCTGATCGTCTCGGTGGTCGGCGAGGGCGTCGCCGACGGCCAGCTCCGCGCCTTCGCCGCCGACCCCGCCAACCATGGCAAGGTCTGCGACCGCGGGCTGTGGCGCTGGTCGCGCCATCCCAATTATTTCTTCGAATGGCTCGGCTGGCTCGCCTATCCGGTGATCGCGATCTCCGTGACGGGCGGCTGGTGGCCGGGCTGGCTGGCGCTGGTCGGCCCGCTGCTGATGTACTGGCTGCTCGTCCACGTCTCGGGCATCCCGCCGCTGGAGGCGCACATGCTGCGCAGCCGGGGCGACGCCTTCCGATCCTATATGGCGCGGACCAGCGCCTTCTTCCCCCTCCCACCCAGGAAAGCTTGATGGACATCATCGCCGCCGCCACAGCAGCCGTCGAACGGCTGCCGCTTCCCGACGCCGTGACCCTGGCGGGGGTCGAGTTCCTCGTCGGCCGCACCGGCCGCAAGCTGGCGAAGCAGCCCGACATCGAGGCCGCCTTCGCCCGCGACATGGACGGCTTCCCGATCGCGATCCACACCGACGACGCCAATGCCCAGCATTATGAGGTGCCGGCCGCCTTCTTCGACCTCTGCCTCGGCCCGCGCCGCAAATATAGCTGCTGCTATTATGAGGGACCGCAAACGACGATCGCCGAGGCCGAGGAAGCCGCCCTCGCCCAGACCGCCGAGCATGCCGACCTGCGGGACGGGCAGGAGATATTGGAGCTCGGCTGCGGCTGGGGCTCGCTCAGCCTGTACATGGCCGCCCGCTATCCCAACGCGCGGATCACCGCGGTCTCCAATTCCCATTCGCAGCGCGAGCATATCGAGACGCTCGCCAGGGCGCAGGGATCGACCAACCTGACCGTCGTCACCTGCGACATGAACGATTTCCAGGCGGACGGCCGCTTCGATCGGGTCGTCTCGGTCGAGATGTTCGAGCATATGTCGAACTGGCGCGCGCTGCTGACCCGGGTGAAGGGCTGGCTGAAGCCCGACGGGCTGCTGTTCATCCACATCTTCACCCATGACCGGGCGAGCTACCGCTTCGACCATGGCGACAAGGCCGACTGGATCGCCCAGCATTTCTTCACCGGCGGGATCATGCCCAGCCACGGCCTGCTCCGCCATTTCCCCGACCTGTTCGCGGTCGAGCAGGAATGGCGCTGGAACGGCGAGCATTATGCCCGCACCGCGTTCGACTGGCTCGCCCGCTTCGACGCCAACCAGCCGGCGATCGCCGAGATATTCCGCCAGACCTACGGCGCCGACGCCAGGCTGTGGGAGCGGCGCTGGCGACTGTTCTTCCTGGCGACGGCCGGGCTGTTCGGCCACAAGGACGGCGTCCCCTGGGCGGTCAGCCACTATCGGCTGCGGCCGGCGGGGTAAGGCCGCCCGCCCCTATCAGATAGACGATATCGCGGGCGCGCGGCTTACCGGGCCGCACCGCCCTGCCCTACTCTTCCCGGCGAACGACGCGGAGAGGCGGCAGGATGGGCTATTCGGTGGAGACGCTCCGGGAGGGGCTGGGGTTCGGCAAGCAGGTCGTCGGCCTCGCCCGACAGGACATCGATCGGGAAGCGGTGCGCGCCGAACTGCGCGACCACTGGATCCGGGACGGCCTCGTCGTCTTTCGCGGCAGCGAGGTCACGCCCGAATTCCAGATCGCGCTGAGCCGGGTGTTCGGCGAGCTGGAGGTCCATCCGATCCCCGAGCTGCGATCCGCCGACCATCCCGAGCTGATCACCCTCGTCTCCGACAAGGACAAGGAAGGGCTGTTCGAGGTCGACGGCGTCGAATCGGTCGCCTTCCTGCCCTGGCATTCCGACCTGATCTTCGTCGACAGCATCAACCATGGCGGGCTGCTGACCGCGAAGACGATCGCGAGCTGGGGCGGGCAGACCGGCTTCATCGACCAGGTCCAGGCCTATGAGCTGCTGCCCGAGACGCTGAAGGCGGAGATCGAGGGGCTGGAGATCGTCTACCAGCTCTGCGTCAATCCCGGCGGATCGCGCTACGGGACCAGGAGCCGGGTGCGCACCATCCTGACCGGCGATTTCGAGAAATCGGTGGGGCCGCGCCTCGACGCCGATTATCCGCCGGTCGTCCATCCGGTCGTGTTCGTCCAGCCGGATACCGGCCGCAAAGTGCTCAACGTCTCGCCGTTCGGCGCCCTGCATATCCTGGGCCATGACGATGAGGCCGGCCATGCGCTGCTCGGCCGCCTGGTCGATCACCTGACCGCCTGCCCCGCCTATTTCCACCAATGGCAGCCGTCGGAGATGCTGCTGTGGGACAATTGGCGGATGGCGCATTGCGTCACCGGCGCGGCCCCCAACGAGGTGCGGATCATGGAGCGCACGACGATCATGGGCGATTACGGACTCGGCCGCCGCCTGCACGGACGGAAGGCGGCCTGACCGGCCCGCATCGTCAATCCTCGCGGAACGCCTCCCGCCGGACCGTCTCCGCCTCCTCGAGATAGCGGCGCCGGGCATAGCGTTCGGTGACGACGCCGACCACCCGGCCTTCCGGGTCCACGACCGCCAGCTCGTCGGCTCCGGCAGCGTCGAACCGGTCGAGGATCGCCTCGATGCCGCTCGTCGGCTGGAGCGTCGCGTCGCCGAGCGTCGCCAGCGCGTCGATCCGCGTGGCCTGGTCGAGATCGGACCGGTAGGCGGCAGCGGTCGGGACGATCCCGCCATAATGGCCGTCGGCGTCGACCATCACCGCGCGGCTGGTCGACCCCAGCGGGATGCGCATGCGGAACTCGGCGATCGTCATGTCGGCCTGCACCGGCACCCAGTCGCGCCGCATCAGCCGGCCTGCGTTGAGATCGAGCGCCCAGCCGACGTCGCGCGGCCCGCGCACTCCGGCGCCGCGCAGGTGCAGCCGCCATGTCGAGAAGGAATAGCCGAACATCTCGCGCGTGAAGGCGCTCGACACCAGCGACGCGGTCAGCACCACGCCCATCAGGCCGAAATCGCGGGTCGTCTCCAGCACCAGGATCGACAGGGTCATCGGCCCGCCGACGATCGCCACGCTCAGCGCCGCCATCCCCACCAGCGCCGCGTCGGTGACGTCGACCATCGGCCCCAGCGGGCCGAGGGCGAGCAACTGCGCATAGATCTGCCCGACCAGCGAACCGAGGAAGAGCGAGGCGAAGAACAGGCCTCCCCGGAAGCCGAAGCTGAGCGAGATGACCGAGGCCGCGATCTTCAGCACCAGGACGACGACGAGGAAGGTCGTCGCGGGATGCAGCAGCAGGTTGAGATGCAACGCCCCATGTCCGGCGGACAGCGATTGCGGCGACATCAGCGCGATCGGCATCAGGATCAGGCCACCGACCAGCGGCCGCCAGCCGTCCAATATCTTCCAGCCCTGCACCCGGCGCTCCGTGGAGGTGACGAGCCGCATCACCAGGATGCCGAGGCCGGCGCACAACAGGCCGAGCAGCGCGAACAGCAGATAGTCGACGCTGGTCACCGTCCGCTCGGCGCTCGACACGAGGAGATAGGGCTCGACACCGAGCGCGCGGGTGACGAACGCCGCCGCCAGCGCAGCGCCCATCACCGGCGCGATCGCGGCCGGCGTGTAATTGCCGATGACGATCTCGAACGCATAGAAGGCGCCGGTCAGCGGGGCGCCGAACGCCGCGCCCACCGCCGCCCCCGCCCCGGCGCCGACCAGCGTCCTCAGGTCGCCGCGCCGCAGCTTGAGCCATTGGCCGAGCATCGAGGCGACGCCGCCGCCGACCTGCGCATAGGCGGCCTCCAGCCCGACCGACGCCCCCGCGCCGTTGGAGATGATCGTCTGCGCGGCGATGACGAGATTGTCCGCCGGCGGAATCCGCCCGCCGTGCAGCGCATTGGCCTCGACGACGTCGACCAGCGGCCTGCTGCGCCGCCGCACCAGCCGCGACAGGAGGATGAGCAACAGCCCGCCGATCGGCAGGGCCAGCAGCTTCCATGGGTGGTGGATCGATCCCAGCGCGCTGAGCCGGTTGATCGTGACGCCGTAGAAGAGCTGCTGCAAGCCATGGGCCAGCGCCTGCTGGACATTGGTCAGCAGCCCGGCCGCCAGGCCGACGATCGTCGCGAGCAGGATGAAGGCCGCCTCGCTCTCGCGCAGCCGCCGTCGCTGGCGGAGCGCGAGGGGCAACAAGAGCGACCTCAACGAACGGCGCATCAGCCCTCGGCCGGCGACGGGCGGCGGCGGTCAGTCACCCGGCACATTCTCCCCCCTGCCCCAGTCGCGGCCCTCGAAGGGGGTGATCGCGACGTTCAGCTCCTCCCAGCCGTCGATGCAGCGCAGCGAGATGCTGATCCCCTCGGGGTGCGAGCGCGGCCGGTAGAAGCTCTTGATCCCGCATTGCCCGCAGAAGATGTGGCGCGCCTTGCCCGATCCGAAGCGATAGGTGGTCGTCTCGCGCTGGCCTTCGATCAGGCGGAAGCGGCTGTCGGGCACGATCAGGTGCAGATAGCCCGTCATCGAACAGATCGAGCAGTTGCAGTCGAGTATCTCGAGCGGCTCCTCGCCGACCTCGGCCTCGAACCGCACCAGCCCGCAATGGCAGCCGCCCTCGACCTTCACGCCCTCAGCCCTTCGTCGCCAGCCGGGTGAGCAGGAAGCCGCCGGTCGATCCGACCGCGGAGACGAAGGTGCCCCACGCCATGTCCGCCAGGGTGATCCGGGTCGACCAGACCGACAGGGTCGCCTGGTTGGTCAGGTCGTAGGTCGCATAGGCGAAGAAACCGAACAGCGCGCCCTTGACCAGCGCCGTCCGCCACGCGCCCGCGACCAGCGCCGGGTGGACCGCGAAGACGATCAGGCCGGCGATGTAGAGCGCATAGAAGACGATCGCCGGCGCCATACGCGGTTCGGGCGCCAGGATCGCGCCGATGATCGGTCGGTAGAGCGAAGGGCCGACCTGGGTCAGCCAGACGGCGTCGACGATCGCGAAGACGACGAGCGTCGCAAAATAGGCGATGATGATGCGGGTCATGCGGGCCTCCCCCTGTTCGCCGCCTTCATGAACGAAGCGCCGGGCGTCGTCATCCCCTCCGCTGCCGTCCTTGTCTTTTCACCGGCAAGCGCCGATGTAGCGGGCGCCGGTGTGGGCCCGGCCAAGATTCGGGGAACGCATGTCGGTTTCAGAGCGTGGCAAGAGCAACGCCACCGTCTTCATCGTCGCCACCATCCTGATCGACGCGATCGGCTTCGGCATCGTCATCCCGGTGCTGCCGCGCCTCGTCATGGAGGTCGGCCAGCTCGACCTGCCCGCGGCGATCCGCGTGGGCGGCTGGCTGTCGGTCGTCTATGCGCTGATGCAGTTCCTGTGCGGGCCGCTCGCCGGCAATCTCGGCGATCGCTTCGGCCGGCGGCCGGTGCTGCTGCTGTCGCTCGCCGGCCTCGCCGTCGACTATGTGCTGATGGGGTTCGCCCATACGCTCGCTTTGCTGTTCCTCGGGCGGCTGATCGCGGGCGTGTTCGGGGCGTCGTTCAGCCCGGCGACCGCCGCGCTGGCCGACATCACCGCGCCCGAGGACCGCGCCAAGCGCTTCGGGCTGGTCGGCGCCGCCTTCGGCATCGGCTTCATCCTCGGCCCGGCGCTCGGCGGCATCCTCGGCGAGTTCGGGCACCGCATGCCCTTCTACGCCGCCGCGATCTGCTCGGCGCTCAACTTCACCTTCGGCTTCTTCTTCTTTCCCGAGACGCTGCCGCCGGAGAAGCGCCGGCCCTTCAGCTTCGCCCGCGCCAACCCGGTCGGCGCGCTGCTGCAGGCGCGCAAGATGCGCGGCGTGCTGGGACTGTCGGGCATCCTGCTGCTGTGGAACATCGCCTCGATGGTCTATCCGGCGACCTGGTCCTTCTTCGCGATCGCCCAATATGGCTGGTCGAACGGGATGATCGGCCTGTCGCTGGCGCTCGCCGGCATCTCCATGGCGGTGGTCCAGGCCACCGTTCTCGGCCGGGTGATCAAGCGCTTCCGCGAGCGGCGCACCGCGATGATCGGGGTCGCCGTCGCCGCCTTCGGCTATCTCGGCTACGCCCTCGTGCCCTATGCCTGGTTCGGCATGATCGTCATCGTGATCACCGCGCTGCAGGCGCTGGTCCAGCCGTCGATCACCGCGCTGATGTCGCAGCGCGCGCCCGCCGACGCGCAGGGCGAGATGCAGGGCTTCATCGGCAGCCTCAACGCGGTCGGCGCGATCGCGGCGCCGCTGCTGCTCAACCCCGCGCTCGCCTGGTTCACCGGCCCCGACGCGCCGGTCCATTTCCCCGGCGCGGCCTTCGTCATCGCCTCGGCCTTCGCCTTCGCCGCGCTCCTGTCGCTGGCGATGACGCGGCGGATACGCGACGACGCGGCGGTGGATCAGATGCCGTCGGCGACCGGGGCGTAGCCGAGCAGGACGAGGCCCTCGCCGATCGCCGCGATGCAGCGGTCGACGGTCAGCGGGTCGGTCGAGCGAACGACGAAATTGGCGCCGACCCGGCCCTCGCGGAAGAAGGGATAGCTGCCGATCTGCGCCCCCGCATGGGCGCGCTCGGTCTCGCGCAGCAGGTCGGCGATCTCGCTTTCCGGGACCCAGCAGCCGATCGTCCGCGACAGCACCGGCAGGCCGCCTTCGAGCTGGTCGGAGAGCGCCTCCAGCATCAGCCCGGCGATATGCGGCACCCCCGCGAGGATGAAGATGTTGCCGAGGCGGATGCCGGGCGCGCCCGACATGGCGTTCTCGATCAGCTCGGCCCCGTCGGGCACGCGCGCCATGCGCAGCCGTGCGTCGGTCAGCCCGCCGCGCGTCGCATAATAGCCTTCCAGCGCGGCGCGGGCCTTGGGATGGACGACCACCGACACGCCCAGCGCCCGCGCGATCGCGTCGACGGTGATGTCGTCATGGGTCGGGCCGATGCCGCCGGTGGTGAACAGATAGTCGTTGCGCGCCTTGAGCTGATGCACGGCCTCGCCGATCGCGTCCATGTCGTCGGCGACGACGCGGACCTCGGCCAGCCTGATCCCCTGCAGGTTGAGCCAGGTCGCGACCTGCCCGACGTTCCTGTCCTGGGTCCGCCCCGACAATATCTCGTCGCCGATGACGAGCAGGGCCGCCGTCCAGATTCGCTCTTCTGTTTCCGGGCCGATCATGATGGTCCCATAGAGCGGGATCGGCGGAGGGGGAAGCACCCTGCACCCCTTCCCTTCCGCATTTCCCGCCCGCGGCCCGTCGGCGCTCGCAATAGGGCCGGAGATCGCCTATATGACGGGGATGACCACCTACATCACCGCCGACGACGCCGCCGCCTCCCATCCGCGCACGGGGGCGATCAAGCTCCACGGGCCGTCCGGGTTCGCCGGGATGCGCGCCGCCGGCCGGCTGGCCGCCGAGATCCTCGACGCGCTCGCCCCCCATGTCGTGCCCGGGGTCGAGATGCAGGAGCTCGACCGGATCGTCTACGACATGACGGTGGCGGCGGGCGCGGTGCCCGCGACGATGAACTATCGCGGCTATACCCATAGCTGCTGCATCAGCATCAACCATGTCGTCTGCCACGGCATCCCGAGCGAACGGACGCTGAAGGACGGCGACATCGTCAACATCGACGTCACCCCGCTGCTCGACGGCTGGCACGGCGACAGCAGCCGGATGTACCTGGTCGGCGACGTCGGCATCAAGGCGAAGCGGCTGGTCGACGTCACCTATGAATGCCTGATGCTGGGGATCGAGCAGGCGAAGCCCGGCAACCATCTCGGCGACATCGGCCACGCGATCCAGCGCCATGCCGAGAAGCATCGCTACGGCGTGGTCCGCGACTTCTGCGGCCATGGCCTCGGCCGGGTGTTCCACGACGCGCCCGAGGTCGTCCATGTCGGCCGCCCCGGCGCCGGGCCCGAGCTGCGCCCCGGCATGTTCTTCACGATCGAGCCGATGATCAACATCGGCCGGCCCGACGTGAAGCTGCTCGACGACGGCTGGACCGCGGTGACGCGCGACCGGTCGCTCTCCGCCCAGTTCGAACATTCGATCGGCATCACCGAGGACGGCTGCGAGATCTTCACCGCCAGCCCCAAGGGACTGCACCAGCCGCCCTATATCTGATCGACAGGGGCGACCGTCCAAGATCAATCCATGGGCACAAACTGCCCATTTTTCAGGCATGCCGCTGATAGATGCCGCCTTTTGCGGCAATGCGGCAGAATATCGCCCCGTTCCGCCCCAGCGTCCTTGCGACTCGCGGGATCGCACGCCATGGAAGGCCCGCAAGCGCTGGCCGGGGAGGGCACGGGTGAAGAAAATCGAAGCTATCATCAAGCCGTTCAAGCTGGATGAGGTCAAGGAAGCCCTCCACGAGGTGGGCGTCTCCGGCATCACCGTGACCGAGGCGAAGGGCTTCGGCCGCCAGAAGGGGCATACCGAGCTCTATCGCGGCGCGGAATATGTGGTCGATTTCCTGCCGAAGGTGAAGCTGGAGGTCGTCGTCGACGACAGCCTGGCCGACCGCGTGGTCGAAGCGATCGCTTCCGCAGCGCAGACGGGTCGCATCGGCGACGGCAAGATCTTCATCCTGCCGGTCGAAGGCGCGGTCCGCATCCGGACGGGAGAGAGGGACGCCGACGCGATCTGAATCGCGTCAGGCCGTCGCAACCGGGCGCAACGATCGTCCGAAACATTTCAATGGATTTTCTCACGGGGAAGGCAAGGCACATGGCGAACAAGCCCGCTGACGTTCTTAAACTGATCGAGGACAAGGAGATCGAGTGGGTCGATCTTCGCTTCACCGACCCCAAGGGCAAGTGGCAGCACCTGACCATGGTCGCCAGCGTCGTCGGCGAGGACGAGCTGACCGACGGCTTCATGTTCGACGGTTCGTCGATCGAGGGCTGGAAGGCGATCAACGAGTCCGACATGATCCTGAAGCCCGACCTGGACGCGGTCTGGATCGATCCCTTCTCGGCGACCCCGATGCTGATCCTCGTCTGCGACATCGTCGAGCCCTCGACCGGCGAGCTGTACGGCCGCGACCCGCGCTCGACCGCGAAGCGCGCCGAGGCCTATGTGAAGTCGATCGGCATCGGCGACACCGTCTATGTCGGGCCGGAAGCCGAGTTCTTCATGTTCGACGACGTCCAGTTCGAGACGAGCTACAACACCAGCTATTATCGCCTCGACGACATCGAGCTGCCGACCAACAGCGGCAAGGCGCTCGAAGGCGGCAATCTGGGCCACCGCCCGCGCGCCAAGGGCGGCTATTTCCCGGTCGCCCCGGTCGACAGCGCGGTCGACATCCGCGCCGAGATGGTCTCGACCATGCTCGAAATGGGCCTGCCCTGCGACAAGCACCACCATGAGGTCGCCGCGGCGCAGCACGAGCTCGGCCTGACCTTCGGCACGCTCGTCACCACCGCCGACCGCATGCAGATCTACAAATATGTCTGCTGGCAGGTCGCGCAGGCCTACGGCAAGACCGTGACCTTCATGCCGAAGCCGATCAAGGAAGACAACGGCTCGGGCATGCACACCCATATGTCGATCTGGGACAAGGGCCAGCCCCTGTTCGCGGGCAACGGCTATGCCGGCCTGTCGGACACCTGCCTCTATTTCATCGGCGGCGTGATCAAGCATGCCAAGGCGCTCAACGCCTTCACCAACCCGACCACCAACAGCTACAAGCGGCTGGTGCCGGGCTATGAGGCCCCGGTGCTGCTCGCCTATTCGGCGCGCAACCGTTCGGCCTCGTGCCGCATCCCCTATGGCACCGGCGCCAAGGCGAAGCGCGTCGAGTTCCGCTTCCCCGACGCGATGGCCAATCCCTATCTCTGCTACGCGGCGCTGCTGATGGCGGGCCTCGACGGCATCGAGAACAAGATCCATCCGGGCGAGGCGATGGACAAGAACCTCTATGATCTTCCGCCGGAAGAGCTGGCCGAGGTTCCGACCGTGTGCGGTTCGCTCCGCGAGGCGCTCAACTCGCTCCAGGCCGACCATGGCTTCCTCACCAAGGGCGGCGTCTTCACCGAGGACCAGATCGAGGCCTATCTCGAGCTCAAGTGGCCGGAAGTCGCCCGTTGGGAAATGACCCCGAGCCCGGTCGAGTTCGACATGTACTTCTCGAACTGATCCGCCGAAAGGCGCTTCGAGAAAGGGCTCCGGGGCCAGTGCCCCGGGGCCCTTTTCTCTTTTGGTTGCCAGCCGGCGGACCCACGCTTATTGCCCCGCGCAGGATCCCCCGCATGAACGCCCCCGAACCCATCCAGTCCGAAAACGCGTCGCACGGCTTGCCGTTCGGCGAGTTCGTCGCGCTGATGGCGTCGCTGATGGCGGTCAATGCCCTCGGCATCGACATCATGCTGCCCGCGCTCGGCCGGATCGGCAGCGAGCTGGGCGTGTCGGTGGAGAACCACCAGCAGCTCGTCATCGCGGTCTATATCGGCGCGTTCGGCTTCGGGCAGCTCGTCCACGGCCCCCTCGCCGACCGCTTCGGCCGCCGCCCGCTCCTGCTCGGCACGATGGGCATCTATGCGCTGATGAGCTTCATCGCCGCCCATGCCGGCAGCTTCGAGCTGCTGCTGGTGGCCCGCGCGCTGCAAGGCTTCGTCGCGGCATCGACCCGCGTGCTGTCGATCTCGATCGTGCGCGACTGCTATGCCGGCCGCCGCATGGCGCGGGTGACGTCGCTCTGCTTCATGGTGTTCCTGGCGGTGCCGATCCTCGCCCCGACACTGGGCCAGCTCGTCCTGATCGTCGCCCCGTGGCACTGGATCTTCTACCTGCTCGGCGCCTTCAGCCTGTTCGTCGCGCTATGGGCATGGCTGCGGCTGCCCGAGACGCTGGCCCCCGATCGCCGCCGCTCGATCGCGCTCGCCTCGATCCTCGACGCGACGCGGACGACGCTGCGCGACCGCCTCTCGCTGGGCTATGCCCTCGCCTCGGCGGTCGTCTATGGCGGGCTGGTCGGCTTCCTCAACAGTTCGCAGCAGATCTTCGCCCACAGCTTCCACGCGCCCGAGCTGTTCGCGCCCGGCTTCGCCGCGATCGCGGTGATGATGGCGATCGCGGCGCTGCTCAATTCGCGGATCGTCGAGCGGCTGGGCACCCGCCTCGTCTCGCACAGCGCGCTGATCGCGATGATCCTGCTGTCGCTCGTCCGGCTCGGCGTCGTCCTGTCCGGCCGGGAGACGGTGCTGATCTTCGCGCTGTTCCAGGGGACGACGATGTTCCTGTTCGGCCTGACCGGATCGAATTTCAGCGCGATGGCGATGGAACGCGTCGGGCATATCGCCGGCACCGCCTCGTCGATCCAGGGCTTCATGCAGAGCCTGATCGGAACGCTGATCGGCATCGCCATCGGCCAGACGTTCAGCGGCACCACCCTGCCCCTGACGCTGGGCTTCCTGATCGGGTCGTCGGCGGCGCTGCTGATCGTCCTCGTCGCCGAGCGCGGGCGCCTGTTCCGGGCGCATAATTGCCGCCCGACGACCCAGGCCTGAAAGGTCAGCCGCGCTTCTGCGCGCGCAGGGCGTCCAGGCTGAGCGGCCCCGGGCCGGCGAAGACCAGGTAGAGGAAGATGAAGCAGTAGAGGATCGCCGCGTCGCCCATATTGTTCACCGGCCAGAAGTTCTTCGGCATGTGGCCGATGAAATAGGCCACCGCCATGGTGCCCGAGGCGAGGAACGCCGCCGGCCGCGTGAACAGCCCCAGCGCGATGAGCAGGCCGGCGCCGAACTCGACGATCCCGGCAAAAGCGGCGGGATTGTCGAGCGCCCAGCCCGACCCGGCGCGTTCGCCGCCCGGGAAGGAGAGGTATTTCTGCGTCCCATGGGCCAGGAACAATAATCCCGACATGATGCGCAACACGCTCAGCATCAGCGGGCGGTTCTGATCGAGGCTGTTCATCGGCTTCCTCCCCGTCTCGTTACGGCAGGCGAACATAGCACAGGATGGTCCGCTGCCAAGCAGCCGACCAGATCCAGCCTAATAGTCCTTCGACACCTTCACGCTGGCGCTCTGCCGGCCGATGGTGGAGATGCTCGACAGCAGCGACAGCCAGCGGGTGATCTGGAACTCGATCCGCGTCGCCGAATAGCCCTGCCCGTCGCTGATCACCTCCACATAGGTGCGCCGGCCGATATATTTGCCGGCGGCGATCGAGGTGCCGATGCCGATCGTCGGATCGGCGGGCAGGATGCGCAGGCGATCGAGCCCGGCGGCGCGGCGCACCGCGTTGATCGGGTTGAGCCCCCCGCCCCCGCCGCGCAGCGACCCGACCGCCGCCGCGAGCTGGAGCGCCTCGGGCGCCGACAGGTTGGTGATCGAGGTGCCGAACAGCAGCCGCGACAGCAGTTCGTCCTCGGGCAGCGCGGGAATGCTGCTGAAGTGTATCTCGGGCTTCTGCCCGGTGCCGCTGACCGTGATCGTCGCGCTGACGCCGTTGAGATTGGCCTTGGCGGTGATGTCGAGCAGCGGATCGGGCGGGGTTTCGCCGAGGAAACGGATCGCGCCGCGATCGAGATCGAAGCGGCGGCCGGCGAACTCGTAGCCACCGCGCACCAGGTCGACCCGGCCGTTGATCGCCGGATTGTCGATCGTGCCGCCGAGGTGGAGCTTGCCGCGCCATTCGCTGTCGAGGCCGAGGCCGGTGACCGCGAGCTGGTTGCGCGAATCCACGTCGATGTCGAGCTTCCACGACAGGGGCCGCTGGACGTCGTCCTCGTCGTCGGGGCGGTTGAGCTCGACCGTGTCGAACTGCGGGATCGTCGCGACCGCCGCGGCGCGGCCGAGCTGGAAGCGGCCGCGCACCAGCCGGACGTCGCCGCCGATCGTGCCGCTGCCGCCGTCCGAACGGATCGTGATCGGACCGGTCACGATCGCGCCGATATCGTCGCGGTTGATGAGCTGGGCGTTCTGCGCGTCGAGCGAGACGTCCATGCCGATGCCCTTCTCCGCCGCGAAGTCGAACGCGGCGCGGCCGGCGATGGTGCCGCCGCCCCGCGTCTGGCCGGACAGCTTGTCGACCAGCAGCCGCGATCCGTTGAAGCGGCCGGTCGCGGCGATGTTGGTGATCACCGTGCCGGTCACCGCGCTTTCGAGCCGCGCCTGGGTCGAGCGCAGCGATCCCCGGATCACCGGATTGGCGCCGGTGCCGCTGATGTCGGCGCCGATCGACACCGGCCCCGATATGTCGATCGTCTCGACTCCGATCAGGCGCCACAGCGTGTCGGCCGGGCCGCCATAGCGGAGCTGCGCGAGCAGGTTGCCGCTCATCAGCCGGTCGGGCAGCGCGCCGGTCGCCGGCAGGTTGGTGATCCGCGCCTGCCCGCGTCCGATCACCTTGCCGCCGCTCGACACCACCGCCCGCGCGGCGGCGACATTCTCGGTCAGCACGCCCGCCAGCGCGACATCGGCGGGGCGCGAGGTCAGCACCAGGCCCGAGCGCGACAGGCCACGGATCTTGAGGTTGACGCGGCCAGTGGGGATGCGCGCGCCGCGCTGGAGCCGATAGTCGACGTCGCCGGTCGCGACGCCCGACAGGCCCAGCCCCGGATAGAAGATGTCGAGCACCGACAAGGGCATCGCCTGGATGCCGGCCTTGACCTCGTTGGTCGCACTGCCGAAGCGGCCGGCGAGCGTCGCCTTGCCGCTGCCGAAGCCGAGGGTGGTCGGTTCGAGACGCCAGGCGTCGGGCTCGCGCCGCAGCACGGCCGGGCCATCGAGCCGGATCGGCTTCTGGTCGATCGTGCCGTCGGCGGTCAGGCTGACGCTGTCGGGGGTGAGGCGGGCGACCGTCGCCAGTTCGAAGCCGCGCCCGCGCGAACCGGCGAGGTTGGCGCTGATCGTCCCGCTCTCGCCCTTGAGCGCGATCGTCGCGCGGCCGCGGCCGAGGGTGATGCCGCGCATCGTCGTGCCGAACAGGGCGACGGTGGCGTTGACCTGCACCCCGGCCGGATCGAGCAGCACGGTGCCGTCGAGCCGCCCACGGCCGACCGTGAACGGCACCGCCGCCCCGATGGTGGCACGGCGGGCGCGCAGATGCCCCTCGATCTTCTGCAAGCCCTGTTCGACCGAGAAGAGCAGCGGGCCGGTGACGGTGCCGTCGGCCAGGTCGATGCGCCCGGTGAAGCCGTTCGGATCGGAGCGCAGGCTGCCGCTGCCCTTGGCGCCGCTGACCGCGAAGGTCGCGACCTGGATGGTGGCGGGCTGGTTGGCCGGCAGCAGGATCGCGCCGCTGCTGCCCCACGGGCCGAGGTGCGAGCCGCCCGTCGCGCTATAGGCGAAGCCCTGCGCGGTCGGGTCGAGCTTCACCGCGACGTTGACGAGGCCCAGCGCCTGCACCGGGCTGGCGAGGACGAGGTCGATCTTCGGCCGGCTGATATCACCGTCGAGGGTGATCTGGACCGGGCCATATTGCGCCTGGGTGCCGCTGCCCTTGAAGTAGAAGCTGCCGTCGCGACGGCGGAAGCCGTTGCCGGTCAGGCGGATGCCGGGCCCGGTCAGCACCAGCCGCTCGAAATGGAGCACGCCGTCCGGTCCGCGCCGGAGCTGCGTGTCGATCGACGGCAGCCCGCCGGCCAGCGATCGCAGGAAGGCATTGTCGAACCGGCGCACCCAGGCGCGCCCGCGCCCAGCGACCACCGTCCCGCGCCCGCCCGCGCCGGGAATGACCTTCAGTTCCGAATTGACGTCGACGATGCCGATGCCGGGGATGAAATAGCGCAGCAATTTGCCTGTCAGGGCAACGTCATAGGCGCCGGTCCGCAGGTCGAGGCTGAGCGAGAGCTGCCCCGCCAGCTTGTCCGAGCTGAGCCGCAGCTTCTCGCCGGTCACCTTCTGCGCGGTCACCTGCAACACGCCGTCGACCTTGAGATTGCCGAGGATGCCGCCGGCGACGTCGCCGACCCCCGTCACCCGCCGCGCCGACAGGCGGACCGGCAGCTTGACCGGCGGATCGGACAGCTTGCCCTTGCCCTCGGCGCGGACGATGTCGAACCCGGTCGTGTCGAAGGCGACATGCTCGGCGGTCAGCGCATAGGCATAGTCCGCCGTGCCGAACGGCCCGTCGAAGCTGGCGTGCAGCTTGATGTTGCGTCCGGTCATATTGGGGAACATCGCCTGGGGACGCAGCAGCTTGGCGTCGACGACGACCGCGTCGAACGCCGAAGCGGCCAGGTCGAGCGTGCCCGAGGCGGCAATCTCCAGCGCGGGCGTCGCGATCGACAGCGTGCCGCCGAGCTGCCGGTCGACCAGCGTCGCCGCGCCGTTGATCCGGATCGTCGGATCGGACAGGCGCTGCAACTTGCCCGACAGCAGGCGGCTGGGCGCGAGCGAGCCGTCGAGGGCATATTTGCCGCGGTCGGCGGCCAGCCGCAGGTCGACCAGCCGGATATCGCCGACGTCCATCGTCGCCCGGCCCTTCCAGGCGGACCAGCGCCCGGTGCCGGAGATGACGCCGTCGACGGGCTTCTTCCATCGCGTCGCCCCGGCGATGACGCCGTCGGCCGGACCGACCAGCCGCGCGTCGAGGTCGAAGCGGTCGCGGTCGGGCTCCGAATCGAGCTGGAGCGTCAGCCGGTCGCGCGCGCTCGACGCGGCATCGAGCTTGAGCAGCACCCGGCCGTCATGGATGTCCGCCTCCGCCGCGATGCGGACGATATGGCGCCGCCCGGCGACCGGCGGTTCGAGCCGCAGCTTCGCCACGCGCAGCCGCCCGACATGGATGTCGAACCCCGGCAGCAGCGGCCCCTTCTTGGGCGACGGCTGCAACTTCGGCTTGCGATGCAGGATCAGCAGGTCGGTATCGACGCTCCTGATCCACAGCTTGTTCGCGACCCAGGCGGCGGGCCGCCAGTCGAGCGCGATCTCGGGCGCTTCCAGGAACAGGCCCTGAGTGTCGTAGAGGCGCAGGTCGCGGAGCGTGGCGCGGTTCCAGATCGAGCCGTCGATCCGGCCGATGCGGATGCGCAGGCCCGACGACGGCCTGAGCGCACCGATCCGGTCGATGATCAGCCGGTGGCCGGGGGCGCTGTCGAGCATCCAGATCGCGGCGGAGAGCAGCAGCAGCACCGACAGCAGACCGATCGCGACGAAGCGCAGGATCGGATGGCGGCGGCGCCAGGCCTCCACCTTCTCCTCGACCATGGCGATCTCGTCGCCCATCAGAAGGCCTGTCCGAGCGAGACGTAAACGGCGATCCGCGAATCGCCGGGCCGGCGATTCAGCGGTGTGCCGACATCGACGCGGATCGGTCCGAAGCTGGTATAGTAGCGGACGCCGATACCGGCGCCGTAGCGCAGGTTGTTGAAGGTCGGCAGCCGTGCCGAATAGAGATTTCCGCCGTCGAGGAACGGCACCACGCCGAAATCGCCGAAGCGGACGCGCGCCTCGATCGAGAATTCGGCGAGGCTGCGGCCCCCGGCGGGATCGCCGTTGATGTCGACCGGGCCGATCTTCTGATAGCCATAGCCGCGCACCGATCCACCGCCGCCCGCATAGAAGCGCCGGGTCGGCGCGATCCGTTCGGCCGACGCGCCGATAATCGAACCGAAACGGACCCGCCCGGCGATCACCGTCCTCCCGCCGACCGGCAGGTAGGAACTGCCGTCGACCTGCGCCTTCACATAACCGAAGGCGCTGCCTTGCAGCGACAGCTCCGGGGAGACGCGCGCGGCGAGGCGATAGCCGCGGGTCGGGTTGAGCAGATCGTCCGACCCGTCATAGGACAGGCTGGAGGGCAGCGCGCCGATCAGATATTGCCGGCTGCGCGGCGCGCCGGTCGCCTTGACCGTGTCCTGTTCCTTCGAAGCCACCAGCTCGACGCCGTAGGACCAGGTCCATTTCTTCTGCCAGATGATGTTGGTCTGCCGCTCCAGCCCGGCGCCGATGGTGAGGCTGCGCGCTTCATAGGCGTTCTGGTCGAGATGGCTGAGGATGACCTGGCCGGTGAGGACCCGATCGCGCGCCTTGTAGTTGTTGCGGCGGAGCGTCGCGCCCAGCGACTGTTCCTGGGTGCCCAGCACGCCACGGAAGGTGACGGCGCCTTCGGGCCGGACCAGGTTGCGATGCTGCCAGCTCGCCTCCAGCCGATAGCCCTCGCCGGTGCCGTAGCCGATCGCGCCGGCGACGGTGCGCGGCGGCGCGGGTTCGAGCTTCACCGCGATATCGACGACCTGCGGGTCCGCGGTCGCCACCGGCTTGATCGTGACCGCCGAGACCAGACTGGTCTGGATCAGCGCGCGACGGAAATCCTCCATCCGCGCGGCGTCGTACATGTCGCCGGTCCGAAACCGCGCGATCCGGCCGAGATGCTTGGCGCTGAACAGCCGCTCGCCGTCGATCGTGATCTTGCCGATCCGCTGGGCATAGCCCGGCTCGACGTCGACCGCGAGCCGCACCGCATGTTCGTCATGATCGACGGTGAGCTTGGGCTCGCCTATCTTGGCGAAGACGAAGCCCTCATGCCCGAGCTCAGCCTTGAGCGCGCCCAGCCCCGCCTCGATCCGGTCCGAATCGGCCGGCTGGCCGGCTTCGAGCCCGAAGGCGCGGCGAAGTTGCGCGGCGACGTCGCCGGCCGCATCGATCCCGCCGAAATCGATCCCCGACAGCGTGTAGAGCTCGCCGGGCCGGACGACGAGGGAGACGCCGAGCCGGCCGGTCTTCTCATCCTCGATCCGGGTCGAGACGCGCGCGTCATAATAGCCGGCGGCGCGCAGCAGCTCGTTGAGCAGCGCCTCGTCCTGCCGGGCGCGCCGGTCGATCTGCGCGGTGTTGCCGGCGCCCTTGCCTTCCTCCAGCGCGGAGAGCTGGCGGAAACGGGAACGGATCGCGCTCTCGGTCTCGGGCGCCACCCCGTCCTTGCCCGAAAGGCCGGTGATGTCGACGCCGTAGCGCCGGTCGGCCTGCGCATCGGAAAGCGTCGATTCCGCCGTGGCGCCGGTCGCGGCGCCGGCGTCGGCAGGTTGCTCGCCCGCGGTATCGGCCGCCTCGGGCCAGTCGACCTCCATGCCCGGCAGCGGCGCCATCTCGGTCGAGGGATCGAGTTCGGGAAGCTCGGCGGGATCATCGGAGGCGGCGGGCGGAGGCGCGGGTTGCGCCTGCGCCGCGGCCGACACGCATAACATGGCACCCAGTACGATCGATCGGGCGCAGGTCGGCCTACGGGCGTTACGCATGGCACGACCCTAGGGTCGAAACCCAATGATCGCAATGGCCGGGGCGGCGGATGATGCCGCTCCGTCGCCCGGTCATCGCATCAATGAACGGTGCCGACCGCGATATCGAGGGTCAGGAGCGACAGGAAGCGCTCCATCTGCCGCCACTCGCAGAAGCGGATAGCATTGCCGAGCTCGCGATAATGCCGGCTGCGCGCGGCGGCCTCGTCGACGGCCATCACGCCGAACTCGCGGATCAGCGCCTCGGCCTGGTCGATGCTGGTGCGATCCGCGATATAGAAAATCTCTTCCAACCCCGGCCCCTTTCCCGTGCGACGCCAGACCCCACACAAGAGCCGTGCCACGATCGGCAAATCCCGCGCCGTCAACGGGATGATTGGTGAACGGCGCGTTGACCGCGTCCCATGCCGGCACGCATCGTCCCACGGCGGGACAGGCGGGACGAACGCTGGCGCGCGGCGCGGCGGCGTGGCATGGGGACGGCCATGGAACAGAATAGCGGAAAAGCCTCCCGCGCGGGCGGCGCGATCCTCGCCTTCACGATCGTCGCCGGGGCGATCGTCGGCAATCATTACGGCCAGCCGTCGATCGGAACGCTGATCGGCACCGGCGTCGGCGTGGCGATCGCGGTCATCCTCTACCTGATCGATCGCGCCCGAAGCTGAGCGTTCGACGGGCTACAGCTTCCGGCCGCACCACAACACGCGGCCGATCACCTGCAACGTCGCCGGATCGAAGCCGGCGATCTCCGGATGGGCCGGATTGTCGCTGTGGACGACGAGGCCACGGTCGTCGCGGAGCAGCCGCTTGACCATCAGCAGGTCGTCGAGCCGCAGCACATAGATACCGCCCGGACGGATTTCGCTGGCGTCGCGATCGACCAATATGTCGTCGCCGTCGTGCAGGGTCGGCTCCATCGATTCCCCGGCGACCCGGATGATCGACAGCGCCGCCCGCCGCCCCGCGCCAAGATCGCGTAGCAGCCCGTCGTCGAAGGCGATCGGGCGATCGCGCTCCTCGATCTCCGCGATGCCGCCCGGCCCGGCCGAGGCGCCGATCGCGATCCTGGGCACCGTCACCAGTGCGGCGGCGAGCGCCATATCCCCCGCCGGCCCTCCATCTGCCCGACCACCAAGCCGGGTTTCGGGAACCCGGAAATAGGCCGCCAGCCGAAGCCGGTCCTCCTCCGACAGCTTGCGTGGGGAGCCGCGCTTGATGAATTGCTGGATATAGGCGGGGTTGCGCCCCAGCAGCCGCGAGATCGCGCTGTAATCCTCTCCCCGCTCCCGGATCAGGGCATCGAGAGCGCTGCGGACGTCGTCGGCCATGCCCCCCTTTATCGATAGGATTTTTCCTAGACAAGTAGGAAATGGATTGAAACATAAAGCGAACGATTGAGTCGCGAGGGAGCTTGGGATGGATTTGCTGTGGTTGATCGAACGCTATCTTCGCGAGAGCGGCACCCCCGCCTCGCGCTTCGGCCGCGATGCGATGGGCGATCCCGGCTTCGTCGCGATGCTGCGCCGCGGCCGCGAGCCGCGCGACGACACCGTCCGGCGGGTGCAGGCCTATATCGTCCGGGCGCGCGAAAAGATGGCCGGTGCGCGATGAGCGATCCGGTCAAGGCGATCGCGCGCCGTCTCCACCATTGCTGCCGGCCGTTCGCCGAGCTGCTGCTCGATCATGGCGAAAGCGAGGATTGGCGCAGCCTGCTGTTCGACGGCGGGCGGCATCGCCTCGACCTCAGGCTGCGGGGAGACGGGGTCCAGCAGGCGCTCGACGCCCTGCCCGCCTGGATCGCGGCATCCGACTTCACCATAGCCGGCCATCTGATCGCCGACATGAAGCTGGTCTCGATCGAGCGGCGCGACGACGAAGCGCTGGTACGGCTGGAGGCGCTGACCGTCGCCGACGGCGTCGCCGTCAGCGTTTGACCATGTTCCGCAGCAGATCGAGCGTCACGTGCAACGGCTGGTCGAGCAGGTCGTCGTTGCGCAGTTCGGGGACCGCGCGCGGCGGCGCGACCGGCAGGATCGACGCGGCGACGGGCGCCGCAGCCGGCTGATCCCGAAGGGCGACAGGTACGGGCTCGATGATCGGCGGAGGCGCGGCCGGCGGTTCCGGCAAGGGCTGCGGGGGCGTGGCAACCGGCGCCGGTTCCTGGCGCGCGGCCGGAGCGATCGGGGCCTGCTGCTGCTGCTCCGCCTGCGCCCGAGCGGCAGCGGCGGCCCTGCGCTGCTGCAACCCTCTTTCGAGGCGGGCCAGCAGGTCTTCGAGCCGGGCGCGATCGAAACCGGGCTCGGGCAGCGGGCGCGGCGGCGGAACCGGTTGGGCCGGCTGGGCTGCCGGAATCTCCATGGGCGGCTCGTCCGGCGGCCGGACGGCGGGAGCCGGCTGGGAATCGGCGAAAGGCTGCGCCGTCAGCGGCGGCGTCTCGTCCACCAGCGGCGGCGGCGCGAAACTCTCCGGCAGCGGCGGCGGCACGATCGGATCGAAGACCGGCTCCGCCTCCGGTTCGGGCGCAGCCGGTTCGGCCGGCTCCTCGTAGAAGGCGGCCGGCAGCGGATCGGCGGGCTGGCCGTCGGGGCGCAGGCCCGGCGCGGGCATCCAGCTCGGCAGATTGCCGGCGGGCGGCGGCACGTCGCTCGGCTCCGGACCGGCGGGTCGGAACGCCTCCGGCGCCGGCGCAGCTTCCGGAAACGGCGCGATCGGCGGCTCTTGCGCCGAAGCCGGCGGGAAGGGCGCGGGCTGGATCAGCGGCGGCAGCGCATTGGGTTGCAGCGGCGGCGCGCTGACGCCCGTGCCGGGCAATATCTCGCCGATCGGCGGCAGCGCCTGGTTGAGCCCCGCGAGCGGCGCTCCGAACGGGTCGAGCGCGGGCGGCGGATCGCCGATGTCGGTGCGCGCGGAGAGCGGCTTGCGGGCATCGCCCGCCGACGGCATCGGCCATTCCGCGCCTGGATCGTCGGCCGGCGTCACCAGGTCGAGCGGATCGGTGGGACGGAAATGATCCTCGTCCTCATCCTCATAATCGTCCTCGCGGGTGCGGATCAGCGTGCTGATCCCGGCGCGGCCGAACACCAGCCAGTCGACCAGGACCCAGCCGATCCCGGCGGTGAGGATCGCCGCCAGCACCGCCAGCAGGGTGCGGTCGTTGGGCGAGATCGGCGGCTCCGCCTGCACCATCAGCTTGGACAGCCGGGTGAAGGTCGTCACCGTCTCCAGCATGCGGATCGGCATGGCGAGCACGAAGAATGCCGCCGCCACGCCGAGCAACAGCGCGAGCAGCGTGCCCATGATCAGGCTCGACCGGCGACGCGCTTTCGTTTGAACCATCGGAACGCCCATATGTCTCTATTGTCATCCCATAATAAGGCAAAATTGGGATTCCGTTACTTTTCAATTCTTATCGGCCGTTACTGACAACGATGTTTTAACGTGAGGCCGTAGCTATCAATCCTTCGTAGACGGGACGATAGCGCGCGACATTGACGCCCCAGTTGCGTTCGCGTTCCACGAAGGCGCGCGCGGTTTCGCGCCGTTCGTCCCATATCCGCCGATCGTCGAGCAGGCCCGCCAGCGCCGTCGCCAGCGCCGCCGGATCGTCGGGCGCGAACAGGGTGCCGGTGACCCCGTCCTCGATCAGCTCGCGATGCCCGCCGACGTCGGAGGCCGCGACCAACCTGCGCTGCGCCATCGCCTCGAGCGGCTTGAGCGGGGTCACCAGGTCGGTCAGCCGCATCGACTTGCGCGGATAGGCGAGGATGTCGATCAGGCTGTAATAGCGCTCGACCTGCTGGTGCGGCACGCGGCCGGCGAAGCGGATGCGGGCCGCCGCGGGCGATGCCGCCACCTGCGCCCGCAGCGCCTCCTCCATCGGGCCGCCGCCGACCAGCAGCAGCGCCGCCTGCGGACGCCGTTCGAGCAGCAGCGGCATCGCCGCGACGAGATCGTCGAGCCCTTCATAATCGTAGAAGGAGCCGATGAATCCGATCACCTCGGCCCCTTCCAGCCCGAGCTCGGCGGCAAGCGCCGCGTCGGGCGGCGGCGGATCGCCGAACAGGTCGAGGTCGACGCCGTTGGGGGAAACCATGACCTTGTCGGCGGCGATCCCGCGCGCGACGAGATCGGACCGCAGCCCCTCGCAGATCACCGCCACGGCATCGGCGCGGCGGACGATATGGGTCTCGAGCCGGCGGGTCAGCCGGTAGAGCGGCGATCCCTCCCGCCCCGTGCCGTTGCCGACCGCCGCATCCTCCCAGAAGGCGCGTATCTCATAGAGGAAGGGCAGCCCCAGCCGGCGCGCCGCGCGCAGCCCCGCCAGCCCGACCAGCGCCGGCGAATGGGCGTGCAGGATATCGGGCTTCCATTCGGCCGCCACCTCGGCGATCCGGCGGGCGAGCGCCGTCACCTCGCGCCATTCGCCGACCGGCGCGCGGGCGGGACGGATGGCCGGCGTCCGCCGGAAGACCAGCCCCTCCTCCTCGTCCGGATCGGGCTGCGGGGCGTTGTAGCGCGGGCCGGTGACGCCCATCACCTGCCAGCCCATCGAAATCTGGGATTTGAGGATCGCCCGCGTACGAAATGTATAGCCGCTGTGGATCGGCAGGCTATGATCGAGGATGTGGAGGATCTTCATGCCGTGCGAACGCGCATGAAGAGGCTTGTCCTGTCAACCGGAAACGGATCGGAAGTCGCCGATGATCGATACGCTTTCGCTGATGCTGGCCCATTTCCTGATCGCCTTCGTCGCCGTGAGGCTGCTGCTCCATCCCGACCTGAACGAGGAACCGACCGCGTCCGGCCGTCATTTCAAGCCAGTGCTGCCGAAGAAGCAGCCGGTGCGCCGCGCGGGCGTCGAGACCGGCGAGGCAAGGCCCGGCGCCGACCGTGCGTGACCTTTTCCTCATCGGTTTCCTGGTTGCGATCCTGCTGGCGGGGTTCCGGCGGCCGTTCCTGTTCGTCTGCGCCTATGTCTATGTCGACATCGTCTCGCCGCAGCGCATCTCCTATTATCTGCTGAGTTCGGTCCCGGTCTCGCTGATCGTGTTCATCGCCGCCTTCCTGGGCTGGGCGATCAACGACGACAAGTCGCTCAGCAAGCCGACGCCGCGGCAGGTGCTGCTGATCCTGCTGCTGCTCTATTGCGGCTATACGACGCTGACCGCCGACTATCCCGACGCCGCGCTGGAGAAATGGGACTGGGTGTGGAAGGCGCTGGTCTTCTCGATCTTCATGCCGATGACGCTCTACACGCGCATCCGCATCGAAGGCGTGCTGCTGTTCATGCTGCTCTGCCTGTCGTCGATCGCGGTGGTGGGCGGCGCCAAGACGCTGGCCGGCGGCGGCGGCTACGGCACCCTCAACCTGATGGTCGCCAACAACAGCGGCATGTACGAGAGCAGCACCATATCGGCCTTCGCGATCTGCTCGATCCCGCTGATCCTCTACATGGCGAAATATTCGACGATCGTGCGGCCGACGATCTTCTCGCGGCTCTACTGGTATGCGCTCGCCTTCGCCTGCCTGCTGATCCCGATCGGCACGCAGACGCGCACCGGCCTGCTGTGCATCGTGCTGGCGGGCGTGCTCGAACTGCGCGCGACGAAGCGGCGCTTCCTCTATATCGGCATCATCGCGGCGATCGCCACGGCGGGCATCCCCTTCCTGCCGAAGACCTATACCCAGCGGATGGACACGATCCAGGGCTATAAGGGCGACGCATCGGCCTCGACCCGCCTCGCCGTGTGGAAATGGACGCTCGACTATTCGAAGTCCCATCCGTTCGGCGGCGGCTTCGAGGCCTATCGCGGCAACAAGCTGACCATCGACATGAGCTACAGGACCGCCGATGGGACGGTGGTCAGCGTGGTCGGCTACGACGCCGGCCGATCCTTCCACAACGCCTATTTCGAGATGCTGGGCGAACAGGGCTATCCGGGGCTCGCGCTGTTCCTGGCGGTCCACCTGATCGGCATCTTCCGCATGGAGGTGATCCGACGAAGTTACCTGAAGGAGCAAGGCGCCAACGCCTGGGTGTCGCCGCTCGCGGCGGCGCTCCAGCATGCCCATCTCATCTACATGCTGGGCTCCTCCTTCGTCGGCATCGCCTTCCAGCCCTATATCTACTACATCATCGCGGTCGAGATCGGCTTCGACCGCTATGTCCAGATCCATGTGAAGCGACGGGTCTGGAATCCCTTCCGCAAGCGCAGGCGCGACGTGGAAGCGGAGGAGGAGGCGAGCGAAGCCGAGGCGCTTCCCGAGCCCGAACCGGAGCCGGAGCGCCCGCTGTCGGCCGCGGCGGAACGCCGCCGCGCCCAGCCTCGTTGGGGCAATGTGAACGGCAAATGATGGAAGGTCGAATGACGAAGACGGGTAACGCCGCGACCGGCGCCGACATGGCGCCGCCGATCCAGTCGCTCGGCGACGTGGAACTGTTCTGGCAGCAGACGCAGGGCTGGATCGCCAGCCATTATCTGAGCATCGCCATCGCCTGCGCGAGCGGCGCGCTGATCATCGCGCTGCTCTACGGCCTGCGCATGCTCGGCACCCGGCTGTGCCGGCGCGAACATCTCGGCCACTGGCCGCGCATCGTCGGCCGGGCGATCGCGCGCACCAACCTCTTCTTCATCGTCATGCTCGCGGCCCGGCTGGTCAGCGGCTATGCCACCCCACCCGCGGTCGTCGCCGGGACGATCGGCTTCCTGTTCACCGTCGCGACCGCGGTGCAGGCGGCCTTGTGGGTCCGCGAGCTGGTCATCGGCATCGTCGAGTATCGCGCCGGGGAGGAGGACAGCGGCTCGTCCACGCTCGGCTCGGCGATCGGCATCATCCGCCTGCTCGTCACTGCGGTCTGCTTCATCGTCGCGACCCTGCTGATCCTCGACAATATCGGGGTCAACATCACCGGCCTGGTCGCCAGCCTCGGCATCGGCGGCATCGCCATCGGCCTTGCCGCGCAGGGAATCTTCTCCGACCTGTTCGCCAGCCTCGCGATCATCTTCGACAAGCCGTTCCGGCGCGGCGACACCGTCAAATGGGACCTGACCACCGGCACGGTCGAATCGATCGGCCTCAAGACCACCCGCGTCCGCTCGACGACCGGCGAGGAGGTGGTGATCTCCAACACCAACCTGCTCAACAAGGAACTGCGCAACCTGGCGCATACGCTGCGGCGACGGGCGACGCTGATGCTCAGCGTCACCTATCAGACGCCGCCCGAGGTCTGCCGCCGCATCCCCGACATGGTGAAGGCGATCGTCACGGCCCATGACAAGGCGGTGTTCCTCCACTGCTGCATGGTCAATTTCGCGCCGTCGAGCCTCGACTATGAGCTGTTGTTCGACGTGCTCGACGAGGATGGAGAAGTCTTCAACAGCGCGCGCCACGACATCTGCATCACGATCCTGGAAAGCTTCGCGAAGCAGGGGATCAGGTTCGCCTATCCGACCCAGACGACCTTCACCGCGGCGCCGGACGGGACGATGATCATGCCTTATGCGGAAGCGCCGACGCCGGCGGCCTGATCAGTTCTGGCGGGTCAGTTCGAGGCCGTCGACGACGATCTCGGCATCCTCCTCGTCGCCGCGGCCGGCGACGATCAGCGACAATTGCTGGCCGGGGCAATCGGCGGGAATGGCGAACTGCCCGGCATAGTGGGACGATGCCTTGCGCACCGGCAGTTCCAGCGACCAGGCCGGCCGGTTGCCGGGCAGGCACTGCACCTCCCACTTCGCCGCGGCGACGACGTCATCGTCGGGCGCCTCGACCTTCTGGCTGAAGCGGTAGCGCCCCGCCGGAAGCACCAAGGTCCGGACGGCGACCTTGAGCGGTCGCGCGGTCGAGACACGCACCTGGAGCCGTCCCGCCTCGTCACGCCGGCCGCTCACGGCCTGCTCGTCGGCGAAGGCCCAGGCGAAGGGCCCGAACCGCGCATCGGTGGTCGCAGCGGAGAAGCCCGGGTCGGTCGCGATGCCGCCGGCGCGCATGTTGCGCAGATAGCCGCCGGCGATGCCGAATTCCCCCTTGGCCGCGATCCCGGCCAATATCTGCTGGTCGAGCCCGGCATAGATGGGCGACGACGGCAGCCCGCCGGCCGCGACGACCAGGGCGCCGACATGCTCGCCGGCATCGCCGCCCGCCAGCGCATAGCGCATCAGCGCGGGCATCCAGCGACGCGACTGCCGCACATAGGGCACCAGCGCCGCCCGCATCCCCGGATCGAACAGCGCCGCGGACAGCGCCGGATACATCACTTCCCCCGCAAGCGGGGTGGTCGTCAGCGCCTCGTCGAAATGACGGGCGACCCCGGCCGCGTCACCACGGTCGAGCGCAGCTTCGATCAGCAGCCACGACGTGCCCAGTTCCCGGCGGGTGAGGTCGTAGGACAGGTGCACCAGCCGGTCCGCCGCCCGATGGCGTCCAGCCACCCCTTCCGCGACCGCGATCTGCCGCAAAGCCGGGGCGGTCAGCGGATCGGAACGCAGGGCGCGCCGGGCGACCTCGGCGATCGCGGCGGTGCGCGCCGGGCTCATCTCCTGATCGGCCTGCCGCTGGTCCTCGTTCAGCGTCAGGGCGACGGCATCGCCGGGCCGGACCTGCAGGGCCCGGTCGGGATCGATGGCGCGCCACCGATTGGCCGTCGCGTCGATGCCGGCCGCAAGTGCGAGGCCCAGCGACCCGAGGCCCAGAAGGGCCCTGCCCCATGACGTGACGACCGGTCGATCCATGACGAGGCCCCGTCAGGCGGCCTTGTGCTCGACATCGTCGCCATAGCCATAGCCGTAACCATAGCCGTAGCCATAGGCGAGCTCGCTGGCCTTGATCTTGGTCAGCACCGTGCCGAAGATATGGGTGTTGACCATCCGGAGGCGGCTGATCGCCGCCCGGACGCCGCGCACCGCCGCGCCCTCGGCCTGGATCACCAGCACCGCGCCCTCGACCGCGCGGCCGAGCAGCGGCGAGTCGGACAGGCCCAGGATCGGCGGGGCGTCGATGATGACATGGTCGTACATGCCCTGCAGCTCGCCGACGATATGCCGGATGCGGTCGCTGCTGAGCAGTTCGGCGGCGCTCGGCGGCTTGGGCCCCGAGGTCAGCACCGAGAGGCCCTTGTACGGCGTGCTCTGGATCAGCGCGGCGACGTTGTCGTCGCCCGCCAGGGCGTTGCTGAGCCCCATCGCATTGTCGAGGCCGAGCAGGTGATGGATGTCGGGCGAGCGCATGTCGCCGTCGATCAGCAGCACGTTTTTGCCGGTCCGCCCGATGATCCGCGCCAGCGCATAGGAGGTCGTCGACTTGCCTTCGGCCGGCTGGGTGCTGGTGACGATGAACGATCGCGGCAGGCCGTGGTCGGTGGTGAAGGCGAGGTTCGACCGGATCGTGAAATAGGCCTCCGAGAAATAGGATTTCGGGTCCTCGATGCCGTCCGTGACCGACGAGTCGGTCAGCGGCACATGGCCCAGCAGCGGCAGCTGGAAGAGCTGCTGGATCTGGCCCGGCTGGCTGATGCCTTCGTCGATCTGCTCGAGGGCAAGCGTGGCGATGACCGCGAGGGCGAGGCCGATCACGAAAGCCAGCGCCATGTTCTTGGGCAGGCTCGGCGCCGAGGGCGTCGACGGCGCGGTGGCCGGATCGACGACGACGATGTTGCTCACGCCCACCGAGCCGGCGATGCCGATCTCCTTGTAGCGCTGGAGCAGCGCGTCATAGAGCTGCCGGTTGGTATCCGCTTCGCGCTGGTAGATATTGTACTGGATCGCGTTGTGCTGCTGGTCGTCGAGGCGCCCCTTCAGCGCCGCGACCTGCGCGCCGAGATCCTGCTCGCGCTTCAGCGCCTCGCGATAGCTCTGCGCGCGGCTGTTGCCGACGCGAGCCGTCTCGCGCGCGATCGCCTCGTCGAGCGACTTGATCTGCATCATCAGCGCCTGGGCGGTCGGGTAGTTCGGCTCGAAGCGCACGATCATCTTGGCATAGTCGGACGCGACGTCGGCGCGCTTCTGGCGAAGCTGGGTGATGGTGGGATTGGTCAGCGCATCGACATTGTCGTCGCCGCCCCTGCCCGTCAGGCGGCTCTCGGCCGCGACCCGGTCGGCACGAGCGACGTTCAACGCCGTGTTGAGCTCCTCCAGGTCGCTCTGGATCATGGTCCGCTGGACCTGGGTCTTGCCTTCGTTGTCGCGCACCGAAGCGAGCGCGACGATATCGTTGCGCGAAGCATAGCCGACCGCTTCGCGCTCGGACTGTTCGAGCCGCGCCCGCAGATTGCCGAGCCGCTCCTCGAGAAAGCGGCGGGCATCCGCGGTGGACGCGAGCTGGCGATCCATGCTCGCGGCGATGAACTGGCTCGCCCAGGCATTGACCACCCGCGCCGAGAGACCCGCGGACCGACTGGTATAGGAGAGGTTGACCAGGCGCGACCGGCGGACCGGCGACACCTCGATATTGTCGAGCAGCAGCTTGGTGGCCAGCTTCTCGCGCGCGGCGAGCTGGCCGGCGGTCAGGTTCGACTGGCCGGCGGCGCCGAAACGCCCGGCGTCGAGCGTGATGCCATGCGCCGCGAAGAAATCGTCACTCCGCCCGAGATCGAGCTTCCTCGCGACCCGTTCGCCCAGCGAATAGGAACGCAGCAGCGCATATTGGGTCTCGTAGAACTCCATGTCGCTATCGGCCGTCGACGAATCGAGGCCCTCGACATTGGTGATCTTCTTCTGCTCGCGGCTGATCTCGATCTGCGAGTCCGCGGTATAGCGGGCCGGCGTGAGCAGGGTGACGACCAGGCCGACCGCCAGCGCCCCCGCTATGATCGCGCCGATCAGCCAGCGCCACCGGAGCGCCGTATGCCAATATTGCTTGAGGATCGGCGGGACGGCGTAACTGTCGTTGACCTGACCGCCCTGCCCCAGGCCGGAGGCCTTGGGGTCCACGGTTCTGCCGCCCTGCACTTCTGCCGCTTCACGCATGAATTTTTTCCACTAACGCAGATCGCCAGGCGATCTATCTGAACCGGTCCACGGCGACGATGATCGGCGTCGTGAGCAGCGGAACCACCTGGAGGAGATCCTTGAAGGTCCGGCGCGCCCGCGATTCGCCCACCACGACCACGTCGTTGGCGTAGATGTCGGGATCGGCATAGGCGCCGACCCGGATCTGCTTGAGACTGTAGAGCGCGGCATATTGCTCGCCCTTCACCGTGCGGAAGACGACGACCTGGTTCAGCTTGGCGAACTCGTCGGTCCCGCCCGCGAGCGCGACCGCGCGCAGCAGCGTCATCCGGCCGACCACCGGGAAGAGTCCCGGCTTCTTGACCTGCCCTTCGACCGTGACCACCTGGCTGACGGTCTGGTCGAGATTGACCGTCACCTGCGGGTTGCGGACATAGTTGGTCGCCAGCTTCTGCTGCAGCACGACCTCGATCTCACCCGGCGTCAGGCCGGCCACGTTGACCACGCCGACCAGCGGGAAGGATATCCGGCCGCTCGCGTCGACCTGGGCCTTGCGGTTGGAGAGCTCGTCGATCCCGAACACGTCGATCGCCAGCTTGTCGAACGGGCCGACGATATAGGGACGCTCGGTCTCGACCATGTCCGATCGATCGGGCGCCGGCAATTCGGTGGCGTCGAGCACCTGTATATTCGTCGCGCCACCGATCTTGGGGGCGCTGGCGCAGCTCGCCAGCATCAGCATGGCCATGAGCGCCACGGGCGCCTTGCGCCGCAGACGGACCCCGGCGAACGAGGATTTTCTTTGAAGAAACAAGAGCAAGCCCCTCAAACCCCTTCTTTCGTCGCCCTATCGGGCCCGATTGAACTTATCCATAGGACTATGACACAAAAGAAGCACGCCAGCGATGGCACACGCAAGGGATAGTCGCTGATACTTGCCGCGGCGAAGATCAGCACCATCCAGAGGCCCGCCCCCGCCAGCAGCATGTCGTCGTCACGACCGGCGCGCGATCGCCACCATCGCGCCACCATCCTGAAGAACGCGACCGCCGCCACGCCGGCCAGCAGCAGCGCCGGCAGTCCGCCGGTGATCAGCAGTTCCAGCCAGTCGTTATGAGCATGGAAGAACATCGCCGAGGTGAGCAGTTCGGTCGGCTCGTTGATCTTGAACAGGTCGGCAAAGGCGCCGAAACCACCACCCAGCGGGAAATAGGTCATCGCCGTCGACAGCATCGGCCCCCAGGCCTGGAACCTGACGTCCTCCGTCGCCGGCGTCTCGACCAGCCGGTCGATCGCGACCGCGCGCCCCAGCAGGACCGTCAGCACCACCAGCGCGAGAATCACCAGCGCCACCACGGCACGCAGCAGATGGCGCCGCCCGCCATCGTCCCGCCCGCCGCCCGGCATCGTGTAGAGGAAGGGGACGCTCACGAAACCGATCGCCATCATCGCCATGCCGTTCCGCGACCCGGTGACGAGCGAAAGCGGCAGCAGGACCACTCCGATCGCCAGCGCCACCGCGGTGCGCAGACGGGCGTCGATCGACGACGACCGCGCGGCCGATGCGAAGACGGCCAGCAGGGGAAACAGCGACGCGAGGAAGATCGCCTGATGGTTGCGGTTGGCGAACAGCCCGACCGCGCGGTTGGTCACGCGATAGAGATAGAGCGGCCCCTGGGGGTCGCCGCTGAGCTGGAGGACGGCGAGGATCGCGCTCGACAGGCCGATGCCGATGAGCAGGATGGCGATCCGCCAGCGGCCCTGTCGATCGAGTTGCGAGGCGAGAACGAGCGCCGCAAGCGGCGGGATCAAGGCGAACAGCGCATTCCAGGTCGCCGAGGGGACCAGGCTGATCGGCCGCCACACCGCGCCGAGACCGGCGGCGTCATCGATCCGGGTGACCAGGTTGCGCCCCGGAAACGCGGCCCAGATGGCCGGCGGCAAGGGTATCAGGTGGAGCAGGACGAGCCCGACGATCGCGGCGGCCATGCCGTAGACGAAGCGGTGCCGTCGCACATCGAAACGGGTCAGACCCCAGAGGCCGACCCCCAGCAGGATCGCGGCGGCCGGGCGCAGCACGACCAGCGAAGCGATGTCGGAGCGCGATCCGCCGCCGGTGAGGAAGACCAGGAGAAGCAGCGCGCCGAGCGCCCAGAAGGCGACATCGTACCGCGCAGCGCCTGCAGCCGCGATCTTCATGCAGCCGCCCGAGCGCCCCAGAGCCATTGGAAAACGGTCGATGCCATTGCCTGCGACGCCACCCCCTGCGGAGAGCGGCCGAATCGCGCCCCTCGCCGTCCTGTTCGTACGGGATCAGAATAGCCCCACGGCAACCCCGCGCTGTGACCCGCCGCACAGTCGTCCCGTGCATTAACCTACGCAGGGAAAATGGAAAGATGACTCGACACTCTTCGCCGCCGCCATGCGACGAACCGAAATATCCGCGACGAACCGAAACGATCGGGAAGCCATGCCCGGCGCCGACGAGAATCGAATCGATGCCGATTCGGTCCAGAGCGGCTCATGATCCGATTGCATCAGATCAACCGTTCCAGGTCTTTGCTTGCCGCGATTTCCGAGTCGGCAGATGCTTCCATCTGCCTGGACATCGCCCCAGAAACAAAAAGGGCGGCTCACGCCGCCCTTTCTATCGATTCGCTGATGGCGCCAGCCTTACGGGCTGTTGCTGCCACCACCGCTCGAGGCCGCCACGGCGACGCCCGCCGCAGCCGCGACACCGGCGACCGCACCAGCGATACCGAGACCGCCCGCGACACCGGCACCAGCCGCGCCTGCTCCGGCGGCACCAGCGCCAGCGGCGCCCGTACCGGTCCCAGCAGCGCCGGCACCAGCGCCTTCCTCAACCTGGGCCAGCTCGACAGCATTCTTGCGCGCGACCTTCTTGTTGAGGCGCACGACAACGCCGGACCGCATCTTCGTGCCAATCGCCTTCGCGGCAGCACGGCTCAACGTGGTTCCGGCTTCTGGAACAGCCGCAGCAACGGGAGCCGCGACCAACGCAGCAATCGCAAGCGACGAAGCAATCTTACCAAAGCTTTTCACAACGGCCTCCTTACAAGGTCGAACTTTCCATAGCCCCGTCGGGGCGTCCGCGCAACGTGAAAAAACCTGTACGGCTCTTTAATATACTGTCCAACTCCAGATAAATGCTGATATAAATGGAAACCGGGCCAGTAACTTTCATTTGCCGCTGGGCATCCAGGGGGAGCAGTCCGATCACGTTCGCAGGGCTCTTGCATAGCAGGCTGCCGCATCTTCGCTGTGCGCTGGATCACTGCAACCATGTCGCGTAACGGGCAGAAGCGCGGCATGTTTCCCATGACGCGCTGCTGAGGAGTGTTACGGACCGTGCTCATGACGCGCGAGCCCCAGGTCAGGATAGCGCGCGTCAGCGCGCTCAATGCGCTGCCGGCCCAGTTCCTCATCGGTTTCTGCGTCGCGATCCTGTTGCCGGCCTATGTCCGCTACGGCGATTTCAAGACCGCCCTCGGCACGACCGGCTTCACCAACAGCTTCGTCGGCGCGACGATCGCCTTGATCCTCGGCATGACGATGCTGAGCCGGGTCACCGCCTTCCCGGGCACCCGGACCTTCGGCTATATCCTGCCGTCGTTCATCGGCTCGTTCGGCCTCACCATCACCGCGCTGTTGACGCTGCGCCTCGAATATAGCCGCCTCTACCTGACCTCGACCTTCCTATCGAGCATCGCGGTCTTCTTCGTCCTCAGCATCTACCTGTTGCCGCGAACCCGACGTCGTTTCTACGTAGTACCGGGTTTCGACTTGCAGGGCCTCACCCTGCCCTCCGAGGTCGAATGGATCCGGATGCGGACGCCGGCGGTGCCCGACGATCCCTCGGCCTTCATCACCGCCGATTTCCGCCGGGACCATGACCCCAAATGGGATCGCATGCTGGCCGAGGCCGCCGTCCAGGGCCGGACCGTCCTGCACAGCAAGCAGGTCCTCGAATCGCTGACCGGCCGGGTCTCGATCGAGCATCTGTCGGAGAATAATTTCGGATCGCTGATACCGAATCGCGCCTGGCGCCATGCCAAGCGGGCGATCGACCTGCTGTCGGCGCTGATCCTGCTGCCGCTGCTGTGCCCGCTGTTCCTGGTCCTCGCCGCCTGGATTCGAATCGATTCGCCGGGCCCCGCCTTCTTCCGGCAGCTGCGGGTCGGCGCCGGCGGGCGCGCGTTCCGCATCATCAAGTTCCGGACGATGCGCGAAGAGAAGGCCGGCGGGGAAGCCGACGCCACCGCCGCGATGACGATGGTCGCCGACGACCGCATCACCCGCGCCGGCCGTTGGCTACGCCGCACCCGGCTCGACGAGCTGCCACAGATCTTCAACATCCTGGCCGGCCAGATGAGCTGGATCGGCCCGCGCCCCGAGGCGATCTCGCTCTCGCGCTGGTACGATGCGGAGATTCCCTTCTATCTCTACCGCCATATCGTCCGCCCCGGCATCACCGGCTGGGCCCAGGTCAACCAGGGCCATGTCACCGATCTCGACGCGATCCACCGCAAGCTGCAGTACGACTTCTACTATATCCGCAACTTCTCGGTCTGGATCGACGTGCTGATCGCGATCAAGACGATCAAGATCGCGATCACCGGTTTCGGCGCGAAATAGGGCCGGCGGGCGCCGCCGCGTCGTCGGCGTCTTTCCTCCGGCCCTTTCGTCGACTAGGGCGACGCCAACGAGCAACGGGATTGTCCACAGGTAGTCGATGGCCATTCGCGACCTTCTGTCGCCTTCGCGCTGGAAGCGCCCCCGCCACGCCGCGCCCGAAGGCCAGCGCTGGTATGCGATCGGCGACATCCATGGCTGCTACGAGTTGCTCAACGCGCTGATCCGCACGATCGACAGCGACGACGAACAGCGCGGCGTCGCCGATACCCGGCTGCTCTTCCTCGGCGACTATATCGATCGCGGCCCGAATTCACGCGGCGTGATCGAGCTGATGATGAAGCTCGACCTCGGCGACGACAAGGTCGTGTTCCTGATGGGCAACCATGAGGAGGTCCTGCTCGCCACCGCCGAGGGCAATCGCCGCGCCGCCGCGCTGCTCCACAAGATGGGCGGCCGCGAAACGCTGCTCAGCTACGGCGTCTCGGCGCAGGACTACGACTATGCCGATCCGCCGGGGATCGTCGACATGGTCCGCTCCGCCATCCCCCGCGAGCATCTCGACTGGCTGGCGGCGCTGCGCAGTTCCTACCGCGCCGGCGGATATTTCTTCGCCCATGCCGGCATCCGCCCCGGCATCCCGCTCGCCGACCAGGCCCCGAGCGACATGCGGTGGATTCGGCGCGACTTCCTTTCGCACGCCGCCAGCCATGGCCCGATGGTGGTGCACGGCCATTCGGTGACGACCGAGATCGACGAGCGCGCCAACCGCATCGGCATCGACACCGGCGCCTATGCCAGCGGCCGCCTCACCGCGCTCGGCATCGAGGGCGCGCAGCGCTGGTATCTCCAGACGGGTACGCCCGACGCCTGACCGTCGGTCGGGGATCAGGCGGCGCGGCCGACCATCGCTTCGCTGAGCGGCATCTGGCGGACGTTGCCGCAACGCAGGCTGACCTCCTCGACCAGCCAGCTGTTGCGCATCTTGTCGGCGACGATCCCCGCCTCATGGACCGACAAGCCCGGCTGCTCGATCGCCACCTGCATCATGCCGTTGGCCTCGCGGGCCTCGACGATGCTGGGGATGAGGGCGCGTTGCGCGAAATGATTGATCAGCCGGGCCAGCGTCTGCGGATCGGGCCGCGCGACGATATCGAACCGCGAGACGGTCCCGCCATCGGCATCACCTACGTCCATCGCCACGCTCCTCCATCGAGCAAGCATAGCGTCGACGGCGCCGAAAAAATTGCCGCTTTCAGCTGCCAACGATCCAATGATCGGCAAATCTTATCCCAAATGATCATCAAGACGAAAGATTTTTCCGTTCCGTCCCTCAGGCGTCGTCCGCGATCATCTGCGCCGCCTTCTCGCCGATCATGATGCTCGCCGCGTTGGTGTTGCCCGATATCAGCGTCGGCATGATCGACGCATCGGCGACGCGCAGCCCCTGAACGCCGTGGACGCGCAGCCGGCTGTCCACCACCGCCATCCGGTCCTTGCCCATCTTGCAGGTCCCGACCTGGTGCGAGACGCAGCCGCCGGTCTCGCGGAAATAGGCCTCGATCTCGTCGTCGGAGCGCACGTCGCCGCCGGGCAGATGCTCGGCCGAGATGAAGTCGGCGAGCGGCGGGGTCGCCGCGATCCGGCGCGCAAGCTTGAGCCCCTCGACCGCGATTCGCCGGTCGGCCTCATGCGCGAAATAATTGGGCGCGAGGCGCGGCGCCTCGAACGGGTCGGCGCTGGCCAGGCTCAGCCGCCCGCGGCTCTGCGGCCGGACCGGGCAGATGAAGTTGGCGAAGCCCGAGAATTTGAACAGCCCGTCCTCATAATAGCCGCCGCTGAAGGTCTGGAACAGGAACTGGACGTCGGGCGTCGCCGCCCCCGGCGAGACGCGGGCGAACAGCCCCGCCTGCCCCGCCGGCACCGACAGCGGACCGTCGCGGAACAACAGCCAGGTCAGCCCGGCGAAAAGCTGCTTGCGCTTGCTGAGCATGATGTCGTTCATCGTGATCGGCTGGTTGCAGCGCCAGGTGATCTGCCCGCCATAATGGTCCTGGAGGTTCTCGCCGACGCCGGGCAGGTCGTGGACCGGGTCGATCCCCAGCGCCTTCAGCTCGGCCGCCGGGCCGACGCCCGACAGCAGCAGGAGCTGGGGCGAGTTGACCGAGCCGCCCGACAGGATCAGCTCGCGCCGGCTCCTGACCGTGAAGCTCTCGCCGCGTCGCCGCACGCGCAGGCCGTTCGCGCGCGGGCCGTCGAACAGGACCTTCTCGGCCTGGGCCTCGGTCAGGATCGTCAGGTTCGGGCGGCGCTTGACCGGGTTCAGATAGGCGACCGAGGTCGAGCAGCGCGCACCGTTGCGGATCGTCGCCTGATAATAGCCGACGCCCTCCTGCGCGGCGCCGTTGAAGTCGGGATTGTGCGGGACGCCGTTGGCCTCCGCGCTGCCGATCAGCGCGTCGCACAGCGGGTTCCGCTCGACCAGGTTGGTGACGCTCAGCGGGCCGCCGACGCCATGATAGCGATCCTCGCCATTCTCCTGGTCTTCGGCGCGGCGGAAGAAGGGCAGCACGTCGTCATAGCCCCAGCCCTCGTTGCCGAGCTGGCGCCACTGGTCGTAGTCCTGCGCCTGGCCGCGGATGTAGATCAGGCCGTTGATGCTGCTCGACCCGCCCAGCGTCTTGCCGCGCGGCCAGTAGATGCGGCGGCCGCCGAGCGCCGGATTGGGCTCGGTCATGTACTTCCAGTTCACCGTGGGATCGGTGATGGTGCGTCCGTAGCCGACCGGGATCTTGAGCCAGAAGCGGTTGTCGCTGCCGCCCGCCTCGATCAGCAGGACGCTGACGTCCGCCCGCTCGCTCAACCGCGCCGCGATCACGCTACCCGCCGAGCCCGCCCCGACCACGATGTAGTCGAACTCGGCACCTTCCATCTGCATTTCCAAATCCCCGGTTGAATGGCTAGCGCAGCGCGCCGGCATGGGCCGCGACCGCGTCGATCGCCGCCTCGTCGGGCAGGATCGCGGCGGCGGCGGCCATCTGCCGGCCCTTCTCGTCGCCCTCGCGCCCGCGAATGCCCTTCCTGAAATTGCGGAGCTGCCGCGCGAGATAGTCGGCGTCGGTACCCGCCAGCGGCGGCGCGCCGAGTTCGGCATTGCCCTCGCCGCGCGCGCCATGGCAGGCGGCGCAGCTTTCGTAGAGCGTCGCCCCCGCCTCGCCCTTCGTCGCCACCACCTTGGCCGGCGGCGGGGACGGCAGCGTCGCGATATAGGCGGCGACGTCGTGCACCGCCTGCTCGTCGGGCAGCGCCTTGGCGCGGCCGTTCATCTGCACGCCCTGGAAGTCGGCGGGGCCGCCGCGCAGGTCCTTGCGGTAGAGGATGAGCTGCTCGGCGACATAGTCCGCCGGCAGGCCCGCGAGGCGCGGCGCCTTCATGCCGGCGAAGCCCTCGCCGGCATTGCCGTGGCAGCCCTGGCAGGTGGTGTAATAGGCCCGGCCGCGGGCGACCGGCGACGAGGCCTCCGGCGCGGGCGTGGCGGTGGAGCAGCCCGCCGCCGCCGCCACGACCGCCGCCGCGCCGATGAGGATGACGGGCGCCCGCATGACCGTCAGCGCATCGCTGCCGCGATCGCGGCGCTGTCGAGATATTCGTCGAAGCTGGTGATCCTGCCGTCGCCGGTGCCGATCACATGGACCCACTCGACCGCATAGTCCTTGCCGGTCGCCTTGACCTTGCTGCGCTCGATGCCGCGCACGTAGACGAGGCCCTCCGCCTCCGCCATCGACTTCGGCGTCATCTCGATCGGCTCGGCGAACTCGCCGAACCTGGCGAAGAAGTCGCCGACGCCCTCGGGGCCCTTATAGGTGCCGCCCCACGGAATCCCGTGGGCGTGCAGGGTCCAGCGGACGTCAGGCGCGAGCAGCGCCATCGCGCCGGGGACGTCGCCCGCTCCGAAGGCGGCGAAGAAGGCGCCGACGATGGCCGTTCCGGTAGAAGACATGATCTTTCCTCTCAGGCTTGGGGAAGGTCGGGCTCGAGCCCGTAGAAAGTGTGGAAGACGAGGCCGGGGTCGTATTTCCGCCGCAGCGCGCCCAGCTTGCGCCAGCCGTCGGCGGTGTAGCATTCGCGGATGCGGTGGATGCGGCCTTCCTGGTTCAGCTCGTTGATGTAGCTGCCGGTGCCGAGCGGCTGCAGCTCCTCATACATCGCGACCATGAAGTCCTTGTTGGCCTTGTCGGCCGCCGGATCGTCCCACTGCGCGTAGCAGGAGACGTAGAAATTGCCCTTGGTCGCGCAGGCGCCGTCGGGCAACTCGGGCCGTCCCTTGTAGAGCAGCACCGGCGCGGTGACGCGCGACGGCGATTGCGGCATGCGGCGAATGAACACCTCGATCGGCTTGGCGAGGCTGTCCGCATAGATGTTGTCGACGCAGTAGCGGCGCTGCGGGAACGGCACCTCGTTGCCGTAATAGAGATTCTCGAAACTCTCCTGCGCGTTCTCGATCCTGGCGATCGCGCGCTTCGTGACGGGGTGGTCCTTGAGCGCGGCCATGCCCGCCAGCGCCGCCGCCTCGCTGTCGACGAAGGCGACGCTTTGCAGGATGAACACCTGGTCGCAGCCGGTGGCGCTGCATGCCTTCTCCATGCCCGGCGGGGCGGCGGTGATGACGCCGATCAACTCGACGTTCAGCGGCAGCTTCGGCCCGATCTCCTCCATCGCGGCGGCGACCTCGGCGCTCGCGGTGAAAGGGAAGATATAGGTGTGCGAGCGCATCGCCTTCGGCGCGGTGTGGACACGCAGCCTGAAGCTTGTGACCACCCCGAAAAGGCCGGGGCCGCCACCGCGCACCGCCCAGAACAGGTCGGGATTCTCGGTCTCGCTGGCGGTCCGCACCTGGCCGTCGGCGGTGACGATCTCGACCTCGAGGATGTTGTAGACGCTCATCCCGCCCCAGGCGTTGCCGTTCCAGCCGAGCCCGCCGCCGAGCAGGAAGCCACTGACCGGCACCATGCCGCAATGCGCGGTCGGGAAGGCGAGCCCCTGCCGGCCCAGCTCCTCCTGAAGCCGCCGGCCGATCACGCCGGGGCCGACGATCGCCTCGCGCTTGCCTGCGTCGATCTCGATCGTCGACAGGCGCGACACGTCGACGAGCATGCCGTCGTCGCGCATGAAACAGCCGCAGAAGCTGTGCCCGCCCGCGCGGGTGGTGATGCGCCGCTTGTTCTCGCGCGCATGGTTCACCGCCGCGACCACGTCCTCGACGCTTTCGGCCTGGACGATGATCTCCGGGTTGCGCGGGAATTTCTGGGTCTGCCAGATCATGCTCCGGCGCCACGGCTCGTACAGCTCGGTGTCGCGCGCGACGACCTTGCCCTTCACCCTGGCCTGGAGCCGCTCGACCTCCCTGGCGTCGACTGCGGCGCCGGCCGGGGCAGGCAGCAGCCCCGCCGCCGAGAGAGTGGCGAGCGTCGCCGTGCCGGCCAGGAAGCCGCGGCGATCGAGCTTCGGCAATGCGAGGGGTTTGTCGAGGATCATATCGCCCTTCCCGTCAGCGCCGGACCACGCCGGCCTTGATCGCGAGGTGGGACATCAACCCCTCCTCGCCCAGCTCATGACCGACCCCCGACTGCTTCCAGCCGCCGAAGGGCAGCGACAGATCGAGCGTGTTGTGGTTGTTGATCCAGACGGTGCCCGCCTGCACGCGATCGACGAAATCCTCGATCAGGTCGAAGTCTCGCGACCAGATGCTGGCGCCCAGCCCGAAGCTGGTGCCGTTCACCTGCGGCATCACGTCGTCCATGTCGTCGAACGGCGTGGCGACGAGGACGGGGCCGAATATCTCCTCCTGCACCACCGCGTCGGTCGGCCTGGCGCCGACGATGATCGCGGGGCGCAGATAGGCGCCCGGATCGTCGATCGCCTCGCCGCCGAAGAACAGCGATCCGCCATCCGCCACGCCGCGCTCGACATAGCCGAGCACCCGGTCGCGATGCGCATGGCTGACCATCGGGCCGAGGCCGGTCGACGGGTCGAGGCCGGGACCGATCTTCAGGCTGGCGGCGATCTCCGCGACGCCCTCGACCACCGTGTCGAAGATCGAGCGATGGACGTAGAGGCGCGATCCAGCGCAGCAATTCTGGCCGTGATTGCCGAGGATCGCCCAGGCCGCGCCGGGGATCGCCGCATCCAGGTCGGCGTCGGCGGCGATCACCACCGGCGACTTGCCGCCCAGTTCGAGATTATACTTCTTGAGGCGCGGGCCGGCCGATCCGGCGATGATCCGGCCGACCTCGGTCGATCCGGTGAAGTTGATCTTGTCGACTCCCGGATGCTCGACCAGCGCCGCGCCGGCGACCGCGCCGCTGCCGGTGACGACGTTGACGACACCGGCCGGGATACCCGCCTCGGCGCACAGCTCGGCGAGGCGCAGCGTGGTGAGCGGGGTCTGCTCGGCGGGCTTGAGGACGATGGTGCAGCCGGTGGCGAGCACCGGCGCCAGCTTCCACACCGCCTCGCACAGCGGCACGTTCCAGGGCGCGATGCCCGCGACGACGCCGAGCGGCTGGAGCCGGGTGAAGCCCGAGAAGCGCGCGCCCGGCAGATAGGGCACCGACAGTTCCATGGTCTTGCCGTGGAGCTTGGTCGCCCAGCCCGCCATGTAGCGCAGCGTGTGGACCGAGAAGTCGGCGTCGAACAGGCGCGTGTTCTGGATCAGCTTGCCGCTGTTGACCGTCTCGATCTGCGCGATGGTCGCGGCCTCGGCGGCGATCAGCTCGGCGAGCCGCAACATCAGCGCCTCGCGCTCGTGCGGGCGCATCGCCGGCCAGGGGCCGGTTTCGAAGGCGCGCCGCGCGGCGCGGACCGCGTCGTCGACGTCGGCGGCATCGGCCTCGGCCACCTCGGCGATCGCCCCGCCATGGCTGGGATCGATCACCGGACGGTAGCGGCCGGCACGCGGCGCCCGCCATTCCCCGTCGATGAACAGCTCCCGCCTGCCGCTCGCGAAGGAACGGGCGGCGTCGGACAACAGGCTATAGTCGTTGGCGAGGGTCATCACGAACCTTGTGCGAGGATGGGAGCCGGGGAGGATGGCCGCAGCAGCGCGGCGATCGCGAACAGGCCGGCGCCGAGGAAGGCGAGCGTCGCGATCAGGTAGATGCCGGCCGGGCCGCCCGGGCCGAGCACGGTGAGAGCCGGCCCCAGGCCGAGCCCCGCGCCGGTCAGCGCCGCGGCGGCGAGCATCGGCCGGCCGTCATGGTCGACCTGCCCGAGCGCGCCGAGCTGGAAGGGATAGATGACGTACCAGCCGAAGCTGAACATCGCGGTGGCGAGGACGAAGACCGCGAAGCTTCCGGCCACTGCATAGACCTGCACCGCCGCGACCAGCACCGCCGCCGCCGCGACGATCGGCGCGATCCGGCCGAAGCGGCCGCCGACGATGCCGGGCAGGAAGGACGCCGCGAAGGCGACCAGCTTGGAGATGCTGAGGACCAGCGCGACCTGCGTCTCGCCGAGGCCGATCCCCTGCCCGAGCAGCGCGAGGAAGGTCCACAGCGCGCCGACGCCGATGAAGAAGCAGAGGATCGACACCAGCATGCCGCCGCTGCGCAGCCAGCCGGCGAGATCGTTGCCGGGCATGGCGTGATGCTCCTCCGCCGCGCTGATCGGCCTGAGCCGGGTGGCGACGAGCGCGAGGGCGAGGATGTCGAAGGCGAGCAGCACGCTATAGGCGGCGGCGAAGCCGAAGGCGCCGATGATCGGCGGCATCGCATAGACGCAGACGATCGACAGCACGGTCTGGAGCGCGAGGAACAGGCCGAAGCTGCGTTCGGCGTTGCGGGTCCGCGCCATGGCGGCGGTCGCCTGCGACACCGCGATCCCGCCGGCCGCGCCGCCGATGCCGCGCAGGACCAGGAAGACCGTCCAGCCTGGGCGGGTGAGGCAGAGCAGGTCGCAGACGATCATCACCGCGAGCGCGGCGATGCCGAAGCGGCGGAACTGCCCGCGCGGCAGGAAGGTGCTGAGCAGGCAGCCGCAGGACAGGGTGATGAGCTGGATCGTCGAGAAGAGGCCGACGTCGCGCTCGCTGGCGCCGAGCACGTTGACCAGCGCGGCGGCGATCACCGGCATCGCCAGGAAGGTCATCACCCCCGCCGTGCCGAGCGTGATCAGCGCGGCGAGGCTATCCTGCCCCGCCGCGCCGTCGATCGTCCGCTTCTGTCCGCTCTTCGCCATGCTGCGCCCTTGACGGGTGCGGGACGCCGAAGCGCCCCGCACGGATGATCAGAACCGGTACAGCGCGCTCGCGCCGAACACCCGCGGCTCGGAATAGATATACTGGACATAGCCGAGGTCGTTGAACTGGAACGCCTTGGTGATCGCCAGCTTGTTGCCGATGTTGCGAACGAAGGCCTGGAGCTGCCAGTTCTCGTTCACGTTGAACGAGATGTCGGCATTATGCTTGAAATAGCCCGGCATCTTCACCGACGGATCGTTGAAGTTGTTCGAGTAGCGGCTGGAGCGATAGTTCCAGTCCCAGTTGAACACCAGCGAGCGGTCGTTGGCGAGCGGCACGGTGTAGGCGATCGCGCCGTTGGCGGTCCATTTCGGCGCGTTCGACATCTCGCGGTCGGCGACATAGACCCCGCCGCCGGGCACGCCGTTGCGGACGTCCTTGATCTTCGTCTCCAGCCACGAACCGCCGAAGCGCAGCTCCAGATGGTCGACCGGCGCCGCCTGGATCTCGACCTCGGCGCCATAGGCATTGGCGCTCTGGTTGGTCAGCAGGCCGCCGATCCCCTCGAAGTTGAAGGTCTGGTAGCGGTTATAGTCATAGTAGAAGAAGGAGGTGTTGAAGCGCAGCTTGCGGTCGAACAGCGTCGCCTTCTCGCCGATCTCATAGGCGATGACATTCTCGTCGCGATAGGGGATCTGCGCGGTGCTGACGCCGCCCGGATAGAAGCCGTTGTTGAAGCCGCCGGCCTTGGTGCCGCGCGACACGCTGGCGAACAGCAGCAGGTCGGCGTTCACCTGGAAATCAAGCGCGGCCTTACCCGAGATCAGCGTCTTCTTGTAGGTGTCCCGATAGGGGTTGGCGATGCCCGGCCCGTTCGGCGGCAGGAAGCAGTTGGTCGGGATCGGGAAGCCCGGGCAGCTCCGCAGCGAGGCGTTGTCGCGCTCGTCGAACTTCTTGCTGTCGCGGGTGATGCGGCCGCCGAGGGTGAAGGTCAGCCGATCGGCGAGTTCCACCTCGCCCTGCGCGAAGGCCGCGACCGAGGTCGTCCGCATCTTCCAGTTGGCCGCCAGGTTGATCGGGAAGAAGGCACCGTTGTACAGGCCCGTCACCGGATCGACCGCGGTGTCGCCCGACACCGGCACGTTGAAGGTCGCGTTGGGATTGTTGCGCGCCTTCGAATAGAGGCCGTAGACGCCCGCCGTCCAGTTGAAGCCGTCGCCCTTGCCGAAGGCGCGGAATTCCTGGGTCGCGGTGTCGCTCTTATACGGGAAGGTGGCGACGCAGATCGTGTTCGGGCTGGCGTCGCAATCCTCTTCGAGGTTGCGGGTGAAGTGCATGTAGCCGGTCAGCGAGGTGAAGCTGACGTCGCCGAAGTCGCGCTCGGCGCGGAGCAGCGCGGTGGAGCCCTTCGACTTCAGCCGCTGCGGGTTGCTGGTATAGGCGACGTTGCGCTTGCCCGCGCCGAAATTGGCCTCGTTATAGCCGGCGTCGTCGACCCCGGTCGGATCGGCCGAGCCGAGCCCCGTCACCGGATCGCGCAGGCTGGGGGTCTGCTCATAATAGGTGTGGACCTTGTCGGTCCGGCCATATTCGCCCTTCAGCAGCACGTCCCAGTCGCCGTCGTCGTAGCGGAGCTGGAGGCGGACCGCGTCGGTGCCGGCCTGGCCGCCCTTGTCCTTGGCGAATTGCGGGTTGAGGTTCTTGATGTAGCCGTCGCTGTGGTGCGACAGGAAGGACAGGCGCGCCGACAGCGTGTCGGTCAGCGGCGCGGTGACGCCGCCTTCGAGCTTCAACTCGTTGAAGCGCGCATAGCTGCCCTTGACGAAGCCGCCGGCCTCCTGGCTCGGCTTCTTGGTGACATAGTGGACGAGGCCGCCGGTCGAGTTGCGGCCGAACAGCGTGCCCTGCGGCCCGCGCAGGATCTCGGCGCGGTCGAGGTCGAACAGCGCGAAGTCGACCGCCGGCACGTTCACGACGTAGAATTCGTCGACATAGACGGTGACCGGCGCCTCATGGCCCTCGCCGAAGTCGTTGAGGCCGATGCCGCGGATGACGATGTTGGCGCTCGAACCCGGGCCGTAGGGCGAATAATTGTCGACGCTCGGCGTGCGGGTGATCAGGTCGATGCTGTTGGAGATGCCGCGCTCGAGGATCTGGTCGCCCGAGACGGCGGTGACGGAGATGCCGACCTTCTGGAGGTTCTGCTCGCGCTTCTGCGCGGTGACGACGATCTCGGCCAGGCCGCCATTGTCGGCTTCGGCCGCGGCGGGGGCGCTCGTCGCTTCCTGCGCGGCGGCCGGCGCGCCCGCCAGCAGCGCGGCGACGGTCAGGGCGATGGTGGAGGAGGTCGAAACAAAGGATCTGGTCATGAAAGCCCCCGAGGTTGGCGGCGCCGGAGCGCGACGTGCGTTTCCTACCTGCGGCGTGGCGCATATGTTCGCGCCATCGTCGTGACGCATCTGTGTGGCATCCGGCGGGGGGCGGCTATACCGCCGTGGCAATCATCCTACCCGATTGGCAATATTCGCCGCGCGGCGGCGGGCGCGGTCAGGCGCTATGGGCCTTCTTCAGGGTGAAGGAGGGCAGCTCGCCGAAGCGGCGGGCATAATCCTGGGAGAATTTGCTGGGGTGGAGGAAGCCGTTGGCGAGCGCGACCTCGGTCACGGTCACGCCGCTGCCCTGCACCTCCCTGAGCATCGCCCGCGCCCGTTCGAGCCGGTAGCGCTTGAGATAGCCCATCGGGCTGTCGTCGCGGAACCGCCGGAAGCCGAAATGCAGCGAACGGCCGCTGACGCCCGAGGCGGTGATCAGGTCGGACAGGGTGAGCTGCTCATGATAGCGCTCGCGGATCAGCTCCTCGGCGCGGCGCACATAATAGGGCGTCGCGACGTTGCGCGGCTCCATCGCATAGTCGTGCGAATAATTGTGCGGCACCGAGGTGAGCAGCAGCCGGCCCAGCATCTCCTCGGTCGTGCCGATCGCGCGCGGATGGACGAAGCCGGAATCGCCGTCGTCCATGTCCTCGACCACCGCGCGCACGAACTGCGCGAAGGAGCCGGCGAGCCCGTCGATCGCAATCGGATCGGGCGCGAAGATCAGCGGCCGGGTGCGGTGGCCGAAATCCTCGTTGAGCAGCTTTTCGAGGTGCGAGCGATCGAGCTTGACGGTGAAATGGCGGCAGCCGGCGTCGGTGATCTGGCGGATCGGCTCATGCGGGCTCAGCACCGACATCTGGCCGGGCCGCAGCACGAAGGTCCGTCCCTGATGTCCGAACTGCGCCTGGCCGCTGAGGACGAACTGGACGAGGAAGCAATGCTCGGCGGGCGGGATCGACACCGCCACCCGGCCATAGGGCAGGCCGTAATCGGTCGCGTTGAAGGTGCTCGACCGCAGCGTCGCCTGGTTGTGGCGAAAGGCGATCGGCGGCACGCCGCCCTCGGTCGACAGGTCGTGGGGGCAGAAGGCGTGCACCATATGCTGGTGGACCGCGTCGATCTCGGTGCTGGCGAAGCGGTTCCAGCGGTCGAGCGGAAGATCGCCCGGGGTCCAGACCTTGCGTTCCTCGATCATCTGGCCTCGGTCATCTGGCTGGCCACCCGCATCACGGACATCCCGTCATTCTACCAGATATGCGGCCGATTGCGAGCATCTCGATGGCGGCCGCGACTCCGGCCCCCGCCAATGATGACCGATTTGTAATCCTCCCGCAGCCCGCGACCGGAAAAGGAATTATCATATTTCAATATCTTATATGAAAATCCTCAGCTCCGCCTGTCGGAGCCTTAACGTGCGTTCGGCGGCGGGCAGGTCCACATTCTGCACATCGGGACAGGGCGACGGCGCCTCGTCCCCGACAGAAAAGGATGGGACCATGTTGAAGACCGCTTTCCGTTTCCTGGCCCTGACGACCGCCATCGCGGGGCTCGGCACCACGATCGTCATGGGCGCCGCCGAGGCCGCCACCCCGACCGGCGACGTGCCCTTCTGCTCGAAGACGATCACCGACAAGTGCATGGACCGGCCGGCCGCCGCCACGCATCACGCCACCCGCCATGCGGCGCATCATCGGACCCACAAGCCGACCGCCGCCAAGGCCGCGCATCCCAAGAGCTGACCCCGCCGGTCAGCCGCCTGTTCCTCCAGCAAAGGGCCACTTCGGTGGCCCTTTTTTCATGCGCCCGCGCCGGGCAAGGCGGCGATCAGGTGGCGATAGAGGCCATCGGCGTCACGGCGCAACGGATGGCCGCCCGGCATCGCGATCCGCCGCATGTTGGGCTGGTGGAGCAGCGGGCAGAGGCTGTCGGCCTCCTCGCGCCCCTGGACGCAGAGCAGCGGCACCCAGTCGAGCCGCCGGCCGGTGTCGACCGCCGCCGCGTCGGCCGGCACCAGGTCGAGCATCTCGGCCGGCGACGCCCGGTAGATCACCGTGTCGGTCGGCACGACCAGCGCGACCATGGCGATCTTCGCCCGCAAGGCGGGCGGCAGCCCGACCAGCCCGACATGGACCATGTCCGCCCCATAGGACTGGCCGATCAGCAGCAGGCGCCGCGCATGGCCGAAGGCCAGCCCGCGCCGCACCGCCTCCTCGATCAGCGCGCGGACCTGGGCGGGCGACCGGCGCTCGCGGAAATAGACCAGCGAATTGACCCCCAGCACCGGAACGCCGTCGGCGGCCAGCCGCTCGGCGATCTGGCGGCCCATCCCGATCTTGAAGCCCATGTCGCCGGAGACGATCACCGCCGCCAGCCCCGCCCGCGCCGGTGCGGGCGGGCGTTCGGCCCGGACCGGAACGTAGAGGTCGCCGCCGAAATAGCCGAGCCAGCCCCAATAGGCGGTCAGCCCCGCGCCAACCAGGGCGAGGGCGAGCGCCGCGCCGATCAGCCCGCGCCTCACAGCAGCCCCCGCAGCACGGCGGCGGCGAGCGCATCGCCATTGTCGCCGAAATGATGGCCGCCGGGCAGCAGCACCTGCTCGGCCAGCCCCGCCGGGATCGCCGGACAGGCGCTGTGCTTCTCCTCCTCGCCGCGGATGCACTGCATCGGCGTGCCGCGCAGCCGCTCGATCGCCGGCAGGGTCGGCAGCGCGTTGGCGCCGCCGATGTCGAGCCAGGAGGCGAGATGGAACTGGAAATCGGCGGTGCCGCTCAGCCCCAGCATGCTGAGCCGGGTCACCATCGGCCGGATCGCGGGCGGCAGGTTGCCGACGATATAGGCGAGGTCGTCGGCGCCGAAGGAATAGCCGACGAAGATCACCTTCGGCCGATGCCATTCGCGCGCGAAATGCTCGACGATCCGTCCCGCGTCGCGCCCCGCCTCGGCCGGGGTCCGGGCGTTCCAGAAATAGCTGAGGCTGTCGACGCCGACGACGGGAACGCCCGCCGCCGCCAGTTTCGCGGCGAGATCGCGATCGATCCCGGCCCAACCGCCGTCGCCCGAATACATCACCGCCATCAGGTCGGTGTGGCGCGCCGCCGGATCGGCGACGATCGTCAGCGGCAGGTCGGCGACATTGGCGAGCGGCACGACGGGCGCCGGATTCGGCTGCGGCTCGAGCAGCGGCGCGAACGCCGCCTTGAACTGCGGCATCCAGTTCGCCTCGACCGAGAAGCCGTGACCGACCTTGGGCAGCTCGACGAGCTGCGCCTGCGGTATCTGCCGGGTGAAGGCGCGGGTCGCGGCGGGGCTGACGACCTGGTCGATGGTCCCCTGCAGCACCAGCCACGGCGCCGACAGGCGCGGCGCGGCCGAGAACAGCCAGCCCGCCTCGGGCTTGGCGATGCGCGACACGGTCACGCCCGGGATCGCGCACCACGGCTTGGTCCCGCCGATGTCGGGGCCGAAGCCGAGCGACACCGCCCCGCGCCACGTCCCCGCCGGGGCCTGCGCCAGCGCCGCATAGGCGATCGTCGCGCCCGACGAATAGCCGGCGAGGATCGGCTTGATGTAGCGCGGCAGGCCGAGGCGGTGCTCATAGTCCTGCGCCAGCGCCTGCAGCGCATAGTTGGGATTGACGCATGTCTCGGCATCGCCGTCGAGACGCTTCTGCAACGCCGGGGTGGAGATGCCGGCGACCGCGACGCCCTGTTCGGCGAGCGCCTTCGCCATGTCGACCACGCCGAGGTTCCAGCCACCGTCGCCCGACAGGAAGACCACCACGCCGCGCACCGGACCGGCGGGCCGATAGGTGGCGACCGCCTGCCAGCCGGCGAAGGTGAAGTCGCCGGCGGCGACGGGCCCCTCTCGCTCCGGCGCGGCGGGCCGCGCGACGGGCGCCTGCGCCGCGACCGGCGTCGCCGTGGAGGATAAGGTCGACAGGATCATCGCGGCGGAACCGGCGGCCACGGCCAATGTGGAGAACAATCTACGCATCTTCACCCCCGCAGGAGGACGTCATGCACCCGGCTTAGACCGGCGCATCCGACGCGGGCGTGAGGGCGAGGTTAAACATCGGTAATGTCGCCCGCGCGTCAGTGGGCCAGATGCAGCTCCACCCGCAGCCCCGGTCCGTTGTCGTGCAGTTCGAGCGCGCCGTCGTGCAGCCGCGCGACCGCCGCGGCGAGCGCGAGGCCGAGCCCGGCCCCCGCCTTGCTGCGCGCCGCGTCCAGCCGGCCGAAGCGGCGCAGCGCCTCGGGCCGCTGCGCCTCGGGGATGCCGGGACCGTCGTCGCCGACGCTGATCACCGTATCGCCGGCCGGCGTCCGCCGGGCCGCGACGACGATCCGCCCCGCGCCATATTTCATCGCATTGTCGATCAGGTTGGCGAGCGCCTGGCCGAGCAGCTCGCGGTGGACATGGCCCGTGATCCCCGGGGGGGCGTCGGCGACGATCTCGAAACCATTGTCCTCGGCGAGCGGCCCATAAACCTCGACCATGTCCTCGACCATCGCCGACAGGTCGAGGTCGACGAAGCTCTCGCGCCCCAGCCCGGCCTCGGCGCGGCTGATCCGCAGCGCGGTGTCGAGCATCGTCAGCAGCCGGTCGCCCTCGTCGATCGCGCGGGCGACCGCCCCCCTCGCCTCCTCGCCCTCGCTGGCGTCGAGCGCGCGTTCGAGCGTCGACCGCAGCCGGGTGAGCGGCGAGCGCAGGTCATGGGCGAGGCCGTCGGTGGCGATCTTGAGCTCCGCCATCAGCGCGGCGATGCGGTCGAGCATCGCATTGATCGCGATGCCGAGCGCGTCGAAGGCGTCGTCGCTGCCGTCGACCGGCACCCGCCGGTCGAGATGGCCGGCGGCGACGGCGCGGGCGGTGCCGACGGTCGCGGCCAGCCGGCCGTGGATCAATCGGGTCGAGCTCCACGCCGCGAAGGCGGCGAGCGCGACCGCCACCGCGAAGGCGCTGACCATCGCCTCCTCCAGGATGACGGTGAAACGCAGCTCGCTTTCGACGACATGGCCGGTCAGCAGCCGGCCGCCGCCCGCGAGCGGGGTCGCGACGAGGTAGATCTGCTCGGACTGCTCATGGCCGATGCGGAACAGGTCGAGCGTCGCGGCGGTCGCGGACGGCGGCAGCGAGGGCGGCCATTCGGCGATGTTGCCGGCCACCGCCCGGCCGTCGCGATCGACCAGCAGCAGCGCGGCGCCCGGCGCCCGGCCGGGCTGGGCGCGCGCCGCCACCGCCGCGCCGAGCGCCGCGAAGCCGCCCTGCCGGTAGCTGTGGAGGAACTGGTCGCGCAACTGCTCGGCATGCGCCTCGGCCTCGTCGCCGATCTGGTCCTGGGTCAACTGGTGGACGGTGGCGAGCAGCAGCGCCGCGCCGACGAGCTGGAGCAGGAAGACGAGCGCCGCGAAGCGGAGGAAGGTCGACCGCGGAAGCCCCATCCTCAACCGTCGAGGCCCAGCCGATAGCCCGATCCACGCACCGTGTGGAGCAGCGGCCGGGCCTGGCCCTCGTCGATCTTCTTGCGCAGCCGGCTGACATGGACGTCGATGACGTTGGTGCCCGGATCGAAATGATAGTCCCACACGCCTTCGAGCAGCATCGTCCGCGTCACCACCTGCTCGGCATGGCGGAGCAGGAATTCGAGCAGGCGGAACTCGCGCGGCTGCAACTCGATCGGCTGGCCGCCGCGCCGCACCTTGCGCGACAGCAGGTCCATCTCCAGGTCGTCGCAGGCCAGCCGGGTCTCGGGCGCGGCGGCGCTCCGGCCCTGGCCATGGCGGATCAGCAGACGGACCCGCGCGAGCAGTTCGGCGAAGGCGAAGGGCTTGGTCAGATAGTCGTCGGAGCCGCCTTCGAGGCCTTTCACCCGGTCCTCGGCCGCGCCCAGCGCCGACAGGATGATCACCGGCGTCTCGATCCCCGCCGCGCGGATCGCGCCGAGCACCGCCATCCCGTCCATGCCCGGCAGCATCCGGTCGAGGATCACGCAGTCGTAGCTGCCGTCGGTGGCGTGGAACAGGCCGTCGCGGCCATTGTCGGCGCGATCGACGACGAAGCCGTGCTCGGACAGCCCGGTCGCGACGAAGTCGGCGGTAGCGGCGTCATCCTCGACCAGCAATATCTTCCGGCTCATCCGCCATGTCCTCCCCCGTCGCGCCGCATGTGGATGTCGAACGGCACGCCGCGACGCAAGACCCGCAGGTCGACAACCTCGTAGGAACCGCTGGCGACGTCGCGGTCGAACGCGGCGAGGCTCGGCGCCGGCAGGCCGTCGACATCCTCGATCTCGTCGCCGACCCGGAGCCCGGCGAGCGCGCCCGGCCCGCCGGTCTGGAGGCTCGTCACCAGCAGCCGGGGCCGCCCCGCGCTCTCGACCACCGCCAGCGTCGCGCCGGTGGGCAGCGACTCCCCGGCGGCGACCGGCTCCCGATAGGGGCGGACGAACTGATGGGTGACGATCACCGCCGCCAGCGCCGCGCAGAGCAGCGCCAGCCAGCCGATCCAGGAGAAGGTCCTCGTCACATCAGGCCTCGTTTCGTTCGACGCAGACCGTGGCAATGATGCGATCGAGCCGCTCGGTGATCGCCTGGTCGAGTTTCTCATGCAGCCGCAATATTTCAAGCTCGGCGCGCAGGTTGACCTCATAGTCGAGGCTCGCCGCCAGCCGGTCCTTCGCCGCCTGGCGGTTCTGGCTCATCATGATCACCGGCGCCTGGATCGCGGCGAGCGTCGACAGCAACAGGTTGAGGAAGATGAAGGGATAGGGATCGAACGCCAGCCCCCAATGCGTCAGTACGTCGCTGTTGAGCAGCATCCAGGCGAGCAGCACCAGCGAGAAGCCGATGATGAAGGCCCAGCTGCCGCCGACCGCGGCGACCCGGTCGGCGAGTCTGTCGCCGAAGGTCGCGCGCATGTCCGCCACGTCGCCGGCATCGCGCGAGATCGGCTGGCGCGCCAGTATCTTGGCGAGGACATGCGCCTCGCCGGGGTCGAGATGCTGCTTGCCCAGCAGCCGTGCAGCCAGGGTCCGGACGGGTTCGCTCGCCATATCGCCTCCTTCATCACGGGATTAGCCGCGATCATCATACCCCAGCATGAGCGCCGCATGACCATTTCGTCATGTTGGGGATTACCGATGCTTAATATCGGGACCATCGTCCGGAGAGGCGCGCGGGCGCACAAGAGTCTCCATTCTCGAAAAGGAGACCTGTCATGCGTCACCCATTGTTCATCCCGATCGCCGCCGCATCGATCCTCGCCATGGGCCTTGCGGGCGCCGCCCAGGCGACGTCGCGCGCGGGCGGGCCGGAGGCCGAGATCGGCAAGGCGCTGGCCGGGCGGACCGCCGGCAAGCCGGTCGACTGCCTCGACCTCAACCGCATCCGCTCGTCGCGGATCATCGACCGCACCGCGATCCTGTACGAAACCGACAACGGCACCCTGTACCTGAACCGCCCCGCCAGCGGCGCGGACCAGCTCCGCACCGGCCTGACCCTGGTCACCGACACGCATACGCCGCAGCTCTGCAGCGTCGACACGGTGCGCCTCGTCGACCTGCCGGGGCATTTCGAGAGCGGCTGGGTCGGGCTCGGCAAGTTCGTCCCCTATGCCCGGCGCTGACGCCGGCGGCGCCGCGCAACATTACCAATAATTCAGGCGGCGCCCACCCGACGGGCATGCGGGTTCCCCTATCGGTGTCGTCAAAGCTGCATGGGGGAATGCGATGAAGCCTGCGATCCTGATGACGGCGGCCGCGCTGCTGGCCGTCGCGGTGCCCGCGGCCGCCAGCCCGGCCCCCGCGAACGGCTGCGCCGCCGCCGCCCGGCCAACGGTCGAGGGGCTGTGGATGAACCCGCACGGCACCGTGGCGGTCCGGACCGGCGATTGCCGGGGCCGGCTGTGCGGCTGGGTGGTGTGGGCGAGCCCGCAAGCCCTCCAGGACGCGAAGGACGGCGGCGTCGACCATCTCGTCGGGACCGAACTACTCGAGGACTACAGCGCCGACGGCGCCGATCGCTGGTCCGGATCGGTCTACGTCCCCGACATGGGACACAGCTTCTCGTCGACCATCACCCTTTCCGCCCCCGGCGAACTCCAGATCCGGGGCTGCCTGATCGGCGGCATCTTCTGCAAGTCGCAGACCTGGCAGCGCATCGAAAAGGTTCCCAATGCATAATCCGCCCCTCCGCCGCCTGATCGCCCGCCTGCGCGAACGGCGCGGGCCGCTGTCGGTCGTCCTCGTCATGCTGCTGATCGGGATCGGTTTCGCCGCGCTCCACCAACTCACCCAGACGCTGCGGTTGCAGGACATATTGGCGGCGTTCGACGCGATCGGCTCCCGCCAGGTGGCGCTCGCGATCGGCTGCACCGTCGCCAGCTATGTCGCGCTGACCTTCTACGACCTGCTCGCGCTGCGCGTCATCGGCCGGCCGCTGCCCTGGCGGACCGCCGCGCTCGCGTCCTTCACCAGCTACACGATCAGCCACAATCTCGGCCTCGCGCTGATCACCGGCGGATCGGCGCGCTACCGCATCTACACCGCCGCCGGCCTGTCGGGCGGCGACGTGGCGCGGATCGTCGCGATCGCCTCGGCGACCTTCTGGATGGGGGTGCTGGCGATCACCGGCCTCGCCCTCGCCTTCCACCAGGGCGGACTGTCGCTGGCGGGGGTCGCGCTGGGCGGGACCGCCGCGCGCGTCGCCGGCGGCGCGATCCTCGCCGGGGCGGCCGGCTTCGTCCTCGCCTGCGCCTTCGGCCCGCGCGAGATCCGGCTGTTCGGCTGGACGCTGCCATTGCCGGGCGCGGGCGTCGCGCTCGGCCAGATCGCGATCGCGGGGATCGACCTCGCCGCCGCCTCGGCGGCGCTGTTCGTCCTGATCCCCGGCGCCGATCCGGCGCTGCTCCCCGCCTTCCTCCTCGCCTATGCGCTCGGCATCATCGCCGCGCTGGTCAGCCATGTCCCCGGCGGCATCGGCGTGTTCGAGGCGGTGGTGCTGGCGACCGTCCCGGCCGACCGGCCCGCGCTCGCCGCCGCGCTGATCGCCTATCGGCTGATCTATTATCTGCTGCCGCTGGCGCTCGGCATCGTCGCGCTGGTGCTGCACGAGGGCCGCCAGCGCCGCCTCGGCCGCGCGATCGCGGGGGTGCGGCTGGTCGCCAACGGCCTCGCCCCGCTGCTGATGGGCGTGGCGAGCTTCCTCGGCGGCGCGGTGCTGCTGCTGTCGGGATCGACCCCTGCCGTTCCCGCCCGCCTGCACACGCTGCACGCGATCGTGCCGCTGCCCTTCATCGAGGCGTCGCACCTCGCCGCCAGCCTGGTCGGCACCGGGCTGCTGCTGCTCGCGCCCGGCCTCTACCGCCGCCTCGACGGCGCCTTCGTCGCCGCCCGCGCGCTGCTGATCGCCGGGGCGATCTTCTCGCTGGCCAAGGGCATCGACTATGAGGAGGCGATCGTCTGCCTGACGATCGCGGCGCTGCTGCAATGGACCAGCCCGGCCTTCTACCGGACCACGGCCTTCGTCGCGCGCGCCTTCTCGCTCGCCTGGCTGGTCTGCGTCGCGGCGGTCGGCGGCCTCAGCCTGTGGGTCGGCCTCTTCTCCTACAAGCATGTCGCCTATCAGAACGCCCTGTGGTGGGACTTCGCGCTGCACGGCGACGCGTCGCGCTACCTGCGCGCCAGCCTCGGCACAGCCGTGCTGCTCGCCGGGGTGGCGCTGGGGCGGCTGTTCGCGCCGGCCGCGCCCCGCCGCGACCAGACGGCGCTGCCGGCCGAGGTCGCCGACGTGATCGAGGGCGCCGAGCGCACCGATGCGATGCTCGCCTATACCGGCGACAAGCGCTTCCTCTTCTCCCCCGACGGCGACGCCTTCCTGATGTACCAGATCCGCGGATCGAGCTGGATCATGATGGCCGATCCGGTCGGCCCGCGCGCCGCCTGGGCCGGCCTGCTCTGGACGATCCGTTCGATGGCGGACGCCGCGCAGGGCCGGCTGATGCTCTACCAGATCAGCAGCGACATGCTCGAACTGGCGATCGCGCTGGGCCTGCAGATCGTCAAATATGGCGAGGAGGCGATCGTCGACCTCGCCGCTTTCTCGATCGAGGGGCCGCGGATGCGCTCGATCCGCCAGACGGTTCGCCGCGCCGAGCGCGAGGGCGCGACCTTCGAAGTCGTCCCCGCCGCCGAGGTCGCCGCGATCATCCCCGACCTTGCCGCCATCTCCGACGAATGGCTGGAGGCGAAGGGCCAGCGCGAGAAGGGCTTCAGCCTGGGCCGCTTCGATCCCGACTATGTCGCGCGCTTCGATTGCGCGCTGGTCCGGGTCGAGGGACGGATCGTCGCCTTCGCCAATATCTGGCGGACGCCCAACGGACGCGAGCTGTCGGTCGACCTGATGCGCCATGGCGCGGGATCGCCGCCGGGGGTGATGGACTATCTGTTCGCCAGCCTGATGCTGTGGGGCCGGGAGAACGGCCATGCCCGCTTCTCGCTGGGCCTCGCCCCGCTGTCGGGGATCGAGGCGCACCGGCTGTCGCCGCTCTGGGTGAAGGCCGCCGCTGCGATCTTCAAGCGCGGCGAGCGCTTCTACGGCTTCCGGGGCCTGCGCGCCTACAAGGAGAAATTCGCGCCGGTCTGGGAACCGCGCTACATTGCAGCGCCGCATGGCCTCGGCCTCGTCCGGGCGATGCGCGACCTCAACCAGCTGATCGGCCGCCCGCATCCGGTGTCCGATCGCGCCGCCTCCCCGGCGGCGGCCGATGCCGACCCGCCCCGCCTCGCCGCCTGACCAAAAGTTCATCCACCCGTCATCGCCGCCATAGCCGCGCCGGCGCAGGATGGTGTCGTTCCAGGAGATGTCGATGTCGACCGACCAGCCAGCCGTCCTGCCCCCGATCCGCGGCCGCAAGCGCCACCCGCGCATGATCGCCGAAATCTCGCGCAACTGCCGCGCCGGCCGCCACATCGTCGCGGCCGACGTGCGGACCGACGATCAGGGCGTCGAGCATGGCCGCTGCCGCCATTGCGGCTGCGAGCTGGCGCGCATGCCGGTGCTGCGCCGCTGGTTCCGCACCGGGGAGATGGGCTGAGAGGCTGTTTGGAAATGCGCGGAAGGGCGCATTTCGAAGCGGCGCCGGCCCGCTCCCCCACCCGGCCCCCCATAAGATACTGCCGTTGGGTGGCCGGGTGGGGGAGCGGGCCGGTGCAGCAATGCGCCGACAGGCGCATTCCCAACCAGACTCCGAGCGCGAAGCGCGACGGTCAGGCGACCGGATAGGGCGTGGGCGCGCTGCGATTCTCGTCGATCGCCACCGGCCGGCCGATCGGCGGAAAGGCCCGCTGCGGGCAGGCCGGCCGCTCGCAGACCTTGCAGCCCGCGCCGATCGGCGTCGCCGCCGCCGGATCGGTCAGGTCCAGGCCGCGCGAATAGACCAGCCGGCCGGCATGGCGGATGTCGCAGCCGAGGCCGACCGCGAAGCTCTTGCCCGGCATGCCGTAGCCGGCGCTCCCCCGGTCCACCGTCCGCGCGATCCACAGATAGCTGCGGCCGTCCGGCATCTGGGCAATCTGGGTCAATAGCCGGCCCGGCTGGGCGAAGGCCTCATAGACGTTCCACAGCGGGCAGCTTCCGCCGACGCGCGAGAAGTGGAAGTCGGTCGCCGACTGGCGCTTCGAGATGTTGCCGGCACGATCGACCCGAACGAAGAAGAAGGGGACGCCACGCGCCTCGGGGCGTTGCAGGGTCGAGAGGCGATGGCAGATCGTCTCGAACCCGACGCCGAAGCGTCGGCCGAGCTTCGCAATGTCATAGCCCTCGGCCTCGGCGGCGGCGAGGAAGTCGCCATAGGGCAGGATCAGCGCCCCCGCGAAATAATTGGCGAGCCCGACCCGCGCGAGCCGCCGCGCCTCGTCGCCCGTCAGGATGCTGCTGTCCGACAGCCGCCCGATGACGTCGCCCAGTTCGAGGAAGGCGAGCTGGGTCGCCATCTGGAAAGCCTGCTGCCCCTGCCGCAGGTCGGCCGAGAGATGGAGGATGCGGCGGACCGGGTCATAATGCCGCTGCGCGTCGCCGCCCTCGTCCCAGACGATCTGGACGCCGTGCCGCTCCCGCAGCCAGGCGACCAGCCCCTGGTGCACCGATCGCGGCCCCAGATTGGCCTGCCGGTAGAGCCGCTCCGCCGCCTCGTCCAGCGGCTCGACATGGTTGTGCCGCGCGTAGAAGAAATCGCGCACCTGCTCGAACGGCATCCGCGCCGGGCCGCCCGCGATCCAGTCGTCGCCGAGCTGCGCCGCCATCGCCTCGCCGCGCTCGACCGACTCGCGGTAGCGGCGATGGAGCGATACGAGCGTGCGGCCCACCGCGGGCATGTTCATCGCCAGCTCGCGGATCTCGGCGATCGAGACGCTCTCCGATCCTTCCGCCAGCGCGTCGCGCAGCTCGGTGATGAGGCGCGCCTCCTCGTCCTCCGAGAAGAGCTGCACGTCGATGCCGAACGCCGCGTTGATCTTGAGCAGCACCGGCACCGTCAGCGGCCGCTGGTTCTGCTCCAGCTGGTTGAGGTAGCTCGACGAGATGCCGAGCGCATTGGCCAGCTCGACCTGCTTGAGGTTCCGTTCCTCGCGCAGCCGTTTCAGCCGCACGCCCATATAGGCCTTCCGCATCGCCCGATCCGATCTTCGCAAAATTTGCAAATCTGCGGACAACTCTCCGCAAATCTTCGCAAATCTTCGCATATTCCGTTATATTTCAATGTATAACATAATGCGGATATTGCGAAACAGGCAAAACCAGATCGGGCGCCTTCGCGCTTCAGCCCGCCTGCGGGATCGCTTCCGGCACGATCGTCCTGACGATCGAGGCGTCGAGCGCCTCATAGGCGTGCAGGCCGATCGTCTCGTAGAGCTCGGCGCGGGTCTGCATCTCGTCGACCATGGCGTGGGTGCCGCCGTCACGCCGGATCGCGGCGTAGAGTCTGGCCTGCGCCTTGTTGGCGACGCGCAGCGACGAGACCGGCCAGATCACCATGCGATAGCCCATCGCCTCGAACTCGGACGCGGTGAAGAACGGCGTCCGGCCGAACTCGGTCATGTTGGCGAGCAGCGGGACGCCGGGCATCGCCCGCGCGAACCTCTCGAACATCTCGCGCGTGTTCAGCGCCTCGGGGAAGATCGCGTCGGCGCCGGCCTCGACATAAAGCCTCGCCCGATCGACCGCCGCGTCGAACCCTTCGACCCCGGCCGCGTCGGTCCGCGCGACGATCACGATGTCGCGCGCCGCCTTCTTCGCGGCGGCGACCTTGGCCGCCATGTCATGCGCGTCGGCCAGCTTCTTGCCGTTGAGGTGGCCGCATTTCTTGGGGAGGATCTGATCCTCCAGATGGACGGCCCCCGCCCCCGCATCCTCGAAGGCGCGGACCATGTGCATGACGTTGAGCGCCTCGCCATAGCCGGTATCGCCGTCGACCAGCAGCGGCAGACCCGACGCGCGGACGATCTGGCGGATGAAGAAGGCGACCTCGTCGACGGTGATGATGCCGAGGTCGGGCAGCCCCATCGACGCCGTCATCGCCGCGCCCGACAGATAGAGCCCCTCGAAGCCCGCCGCCTTCGCCTGGAGCGCCGCCTGGCCGTTGTGCGCGCCGGGAAGCTGGAGGATGTTCGGGCGCGCGAGCAGCCGGCGGAAGCGCGCGCCGGCGCTCTCGCGCGGAAGCTCGTCTGCGATCAGATAGGGCAATGCGGTCTCCTCAATTCGCCAGCGCGTCGCCGCGCTGGTCGAGCGGCACGAAGGTCAGGTTTTCCGGGCCGGTATAATGGGCGGACGGGCGGATGATCTTGTTGTCCTGGCGCTGCTCGATCACATGCGCCGCCCAGCCGGAGGTGCGCGCGATCACGAACAGCGGCGTGAACATCGCCGTCGGCACGCCCATCAGGTCGTAGGAAACGGCCGAGAACCAGTCGAGGTTCGGGAACATGCGCTTGGCGTCCCACATCACGCTCTCGATCCGTTCGGCGACGGCGAACTGGCGCCGCGCGCCCGCCTCGTCCGCCAGCGCCCTGGCGACGCGCTTGATCACCACGTTGCGCGGATCGGAGACGGTGTAGACCGGGTGGCCGAAACCGATCACCACCTCCTTCGCCGCGACGCGGCGGCGGATGTCAGCCTCGGCCTCGTCGGGGGTGGCGTAACGCTTCTGGATCTCGTGGGCGACCTCGTTGGCGCCGCCATGCTTGGGACCGCGCAGCGCGCCGATCGCCCCGGCGATCGCTGAATAGATGTCCGATCCGGTGCCGGCGATGACGCGCGCGGCGAAGGTCGAGGCGTTGAACTCATGCTCGGCATAGAGGATCAGCGAGCAGTGCATCGCCCGCACCCAGCTTTCGGGGGGTGCGGCGCCATGGAGCAGATGAAGGAAATGGCCGCCGATGCTGTCGTCGTCGGTCTCGACCTCGATCCGCCGGCCGTTGTGCGCGAAATGATACCAGTAGAGCAGGATCGAGCCGAGCGAGGCCATCAGCCGGTCGGCGACGTCGCGGGCGTCGGACGGGTTGTGGTCGTGCGTCTCGGGCAGGACGCAGCCGAGCGCCGAGACGCCCGAGCGCATCACGTCCATCGGATGCGCGGCGGCGGGGATCGCCTCCAGCGCCTCCTTCACCGATCGCGGCAGCCCGCGCAGCTTGCGGAGCTTCGCCTTGTAGGCGGCCAGCCGGGTCGCGGTCGGCAGCTCGCCGTGGACGAGCAGGTGGGCGATCTCCTCGAACGCGGCGGTCTCGGCGAAATCGAGGATGTCATAGCCCCGATAATGGAGGTCGTTGCCGGTGCGGCCCACCGTGCAGAGCGCGGTGTTGCCGGCGGTGACGCCCGAAAGCGCCACCGACTTCTTGGGTTTGAAATCGGCGTTCATGCGCGGAACTTTCTCTCGGATGGGAGGGTGGTGAAGGTGAAGCGGCCGCTGCCCGCCATGCGGCGGCCGCCGCCCTGCTGCGGCGCGGTCGCGAAGACCGAGACGGTCACGGCCTGACGATCCTCGACGACCGCCCAGCTCTCGACCTCGACGTCGTCCACCGCGAAGCCCTCGGCGAGCCGGAAGGACTCGCAGGCGGACAGGCGGACCCCGCCGGGCAGCCGCGCCGACGCCCAGGCGGCGGCGGTGTCCGCCATCAGCGCCATCAGATCGAGACCGGATATGGGAGCGTTGGAGAGCATGGGCACCTTATCCGCTCGCGCCCGCGAAGCGAGAATGGCTGAAAAGGCGGATATCTGCGGATGCGGCGTTGCGAAGCTGCGAATTCGGCGAAGGCGCGCCGGCTCAGAAGCCGTCGGCGGGGACCCGCACCCAGCCTTCCATCAGGATGCGGGCGCTGCGGCTCATGATCGCGCGGGCGACGGTCCATCGCCCGTCGACCAGCTTCGCCTCCGCGCCGACGCGCAGGGTTCCCGACGGGTGGCCGAAGCGGACGGCCCGCCGCTCCCCTCCCCCGGCCGCCCGATGGACCAGCGTGCCCGGCACCGCCGCCGCCGCCGCGATCGCGACCGACGCCGTGCCCATCATCGCGTGGTGGAGCCGGCCCATCGACAGCGCGCGCACCAGCAGGTCGATCTCCCCGGCGCGCACGATCCGGCCGTTCGACGCGACATAGTCGCTCGGCGGCGCGACGAAGGCGATCTTCGGCGTGTGCTGGCGCCGCGCGGCCTCGTCGATCGAACCGATCAGGCCCATCCGCACCGCCCCGATCGCGCGCAGCGTTTCGAAGCGGGCGAGCGCCTCGGCATCGCCGTTGATCGCATCGCGCAGCTCGGTCCCCGCATAGCCGATATCGGCCGCGGCGACGAAGATGGTGGGGATGCCGGCGTCGATCAGCGTCGCCCGGAGCTTGCCGCCGGGGACGATCGCCTCGGGCACGTCGAGTTCGTCGATCAGGTTTCCGGTCGGGAACATCGCACCGCCGCCGTCGCCGTCGTCCGCCGGATCGACGAATTCGAGGACGATCTCGGCGGCCGGGAAGGTCACGCCGTCCAGCTCGAAATCCCCCGTCTCCCGCACCTCGCCGTTCGCGACCGGCACATAGGCGATGATCGTCCTGCCGATATTGGCCTGCCAGATGCGCACCGTGCAGACGCCGTCCACGGCCCTTGCCGGATCGACATGGCCGGCGTGGATCGCGAAGGCGCCCGCCGCCGTGGAGAGATTGCCGCAATTGCCGGACCAGTCGACGAAATCGGTGTCGATCGCGACCTGTCCATAGAGATAGTCGACGTCATGGCCGGGCCGCGTGCTCGGCGAGACGATGACGCACTTGCTGGTGCTGGAGGTGGCGCCGCCCATGCCGTCGATATGGCCGGCATAGGGATCGGGGCTGCCGATCACGCGCTGGAACAGCCGGTCGCGTGCCGGGCCCGGCACGCGGCAGGATTCGGGCAGGTCCTCCAGCCGGAAGAACACGCCCTTGCTGGTGCCGCCGCGCATATAGGTGGCGGGAATGCGGAACTGGGGAAGGCCGGACATCAGGCGGCCTCCACCCCGGCGGCGAGGAAATCCTGGGCGAAGCGCTGGAGCACGCCGCCGGCTTCGTAGATCGACGCCTCCTCGGCGGTGTCGAGGCGACAGACGACCGGCACCTCGATCGCCTCGCCGCCGCTGCGACGGACCAGCAGAGTCAGCCCGGCGCCGGGTATGCGCCGGCCGATCACGTCATAGGTCTCGGTGCCGTCGAGCCCCAGTGTCAGCCGCGTCGTGCCCGGCCGGAATTCGAGCGGCAGCACCCCCATGCCGATCAGGTTGGTGCGATGGATGCGCTCGAACCCTTCGGCGACGATCGCCTCGACGCCCGCCAGCCGGACGCCCTTCGCCGCCCAGTCGCGCGAGGAACCCTGGCCATAGTCGGCGCCGGCGATGATGATCAGCGGCTGCCGGCGCCCGATATAGGTCTCGATCGCCTCCCACATGCGCATCACCGTGCCGTCGGGTTCGACGCGGGCCAGCGATCCCTTCCACACCTCGCCGTCGACGACCGCCATCTCGTTGACGAGTTGCGGATTGGCGAAGGTCGCGCGCATCGCGGTGAGATGGTCGCCGCGATGGGTGGCGTAGCTGTTGAAGTCCTCTTCCGGCAAACCCATCCTCGCCAGATATTCGCCGGCGGCCGAGTTGGCGAGGATGGCGTTCGACGGCGACAGATGATCGGTGGTGACATTGTCCGGCAGGATCGCCAGCGGCCGCATCCCCGTCAGGCTGCGCGGGCTGGCCGCCAGCGCGCCGATGCCCTCGGTGTCCCAATAGGGCGGACGGCGGATATAGGTCGACCGGGGGCGCCAGTCGTAAAGCGGAGGGGTCGCTTCCGCCGCATCGCTGCGCGTCGCGAACATCGGCTCATAGACCCGGCGGAACTGCTCGGGCTTCACGCTGGCGGCGACGATCGCGTCGATCTCCTCGTCGGACGGCCACAGGTCCTTGAGCCGGATGTCCCGGCCGTCGACGACGCCGAGCACGTCCTGCTCGATGTCGAAGCGAATCGTGCCGGCGATCGCATAGGCGACGACCAGCGGCGGCGAGGCGAGGAAGGCCTGCCGGGCATGGGGATGGATGCGCCCGTCGAAATTGCGGTTCCCCGAGAGCACGGCGACGGCATGGAGGTCGCGATCGACGATCTCCTGCCGGATCGCCGGATCGAGCGCGCCGGACATGCCGTTGCAGGTGGTGCAGGCATAGCCGACGATGCCGAAGCCGAGCGCCTCCAGCTCGGGCAGCAGCCCGGCCTCCTCCAGATAGAGCCGCGCGACGCGCGAGCCCGGCGCGAACGAGGTCTTGACCCACGGCTTGCGCCCCAGCCCGAGCACATTGGCCTTCTTCGCCAGCAGCCCGGCCGCGACCACGTTGCGCGGGTTCGACGTGTTGGTGCAGCTCGTGATCGCGGCGATGATCACCGCGCCGTCGGGGAGCAGCCCCGCGCGCTCTTCGGCCTGCGCCTCGACCAGGCCGGTCGCGATGCCGCGTTCCTTCAGGGCGCTGGTCGGCAGGCGACGGTGCGGGTTGGACGGGCCGGCCATGGTGCGGCCGACACTCGACAGGTCGAACGCCAGCTCGCGCTCATATTCGGCGGTCTCCAGCGCGTCGGCCCAGAGGCCCGCGGCTTTCGCATAGGTCTCGACCAGCGCGACCTGCTCGGGGGCGCGGCCGGTGAGCCGGAGATAGTCGATCGTCTGCCCGTCGATATGGAACATCGCGGCGGTCGCGCCATATTCGGGGCACATGTTGGAGATGGTCGCGCGGTCGCCGATCGACAGGGCGGCGGCCCCTTCCCCGAAGAACTCGACCCAGGCGCCGACCACGCGCGCCTCGCGGAGGAAGGCGGTGAGCGCGAGGACGATGTCGGTGGCAGTGATGCCCGGCGCGCGCCGACCGGTCAGCCGGACGCCGACGATGTCGGGCAGGCGCATCATCGAGGCGCGGCCGAGCATCACCGTCTCCGCCTCCAGCCCGCCGACGCCGATCGCGATGACGCCCAGCGCGCCGACATGCGGCGTATGGCTGTCGGTGCCGACGCAGGTATCGGGAAAGGCGACGCCGTCGCGGAGCTGGATCACCGGCGACATCTTCTCCAGGTTGATCTGGTGCATGATGCCGTTGCCCGCCGGGATCACGTCGACATTCTCGAAGGCGCGCCGGGTCCACTCGATGAAGTGGAAGCGGTCCTCGTTGCGGCGATCCTCGATCGCGCGGTTCTTGGCGAAGGCTTGCGGATCGAACCCGCCATGCTCGACCGCGAGGCTGTGGTCGACGATCAGCTGCGTCGGCACCACCGGATTGACCCTGGCCGGGTCCCCTCCCGCCTCGGCGATCGCGTCGCGCAGGCCGGCCAGGTCGACCAGCGCCGTCTGGCCGAGGATGTCGTGGCAGACGACCCGCGCCGGATACCAGGGGAAATCGAGATCGCGCCGCCGCTCGACGATCTGCCGCAGCGCGTCTTCGAGCAGCGGCGGATCGCAGCGGCGGACGAGCTGCTCGGCCAGCACGCGGGAGACATAGGGTAGCCCGTCATAGGCGCCCGGCCGGATGGCGTCGATCGCCGCGCGCGCGTCATGATAGTCGACGGCCGTGCCCGGCAGCTTCTTGCGGAAGATCTGGGAAAACATGGCCGTCCTATCGGCCTGCGCCTTCGGCGCGAACATGGCTGAAAGCGCGAAGATTTGCGGATGCCGCCTTGCAAATCGGCGAAGCTTGCGAAGCCGGGAACAACATATAAAGTTTTCTTTATATCTTCCTTGACAGCCACGCCGCGATGCGGTCCAATGGATGCTGTCGAGGTTCCCTGCTCGCGATCCGGCAACGGGTCGCGCGGCAGGGCTAAGACGGGAAGCCGGTGACGTCCGCGAGGACGGAGTCCGGCGCTGCCCCCGCAACTGTAAGCGGCGAGCGGCGGTTTCAACCATGCCACTGGCGCCCCGCGAGGAGCGCCGGGAAGGCCGGAGCCGCCGTGACGACCCGTGAGCCAGGAGACCTGCCTCCGACGCGATAACGTTCCTCGGACGGGGGTTCCTCCGGTGGATCGCGCGACGAAAGCCCCGCGGCCATCGATGCGCCGGGGCCGTTCGTTCGCGCGCTCTTCCGTCGACCTCCGCCCGGCAAAGCAGGTGTCGAGTCGATGTCCAGACCCCAGCCCTACGCCATCGGGCCGCCCGGCCGAATGCGATAGCGCGCCGCGCCCGCCGTCGAGGCCCGACGCGGCGCGCTGACCTCTTTCCATTCCCTACCACCATGACGGCCGGCGAAGGCGCCCGGCCGAAGGAGATGACTCATGTCCGTCACTGCCGCCAATCTCGGCTTTCCCCGCATCGGCCCGCGCCGCGAACTGAAGACCGCCGTCGAGGCCTATTGGGCCGGCAAGGCCGACGAGGCCCAGCTCCTCGACACCGCCCGGCGCCTGCGCGCCGCGACCTGGGACCGCCAGAAGGCGGCCGGCATCGCGGTGATCCCGAGCAACGACTTCTCGCTCTACGACCAGGTGCTCGACACCAGCGTCATGGTCGGCGCGATCCCCGACATCTATCGCGGCCTCGGCGCGCCGGACTCGCTCGCCGTCTATTTCGCGATGGCGCGCGGCACCCGCACCGCCGACGACGACGCGGGCTGCGCCCACGGCCATGGCAAGGGCGGCGACGTGCCCGCCCAGGAAATGACCAAATGGTTCGACACCAACTATCATTACATGGTGCCCGAGGTGTCGCCGGACCAGGGCTTCGCGCTCGCTACCGCCAAGCCGGTCGATCATTTCAGGGAAGCGAGGGCGCTCGGCCATCACACCCGGCCGGTGATCCTCGGCCCGGTCACCTGGCTGCTGCTGGCCAAGTCGAAGGCCGAGGGCTTCGATCCGCTGTCGCTGCTGCCCCGGCTGCTGCCGGTCTATGCCGATCTGCTCGGCCGGCTGCGCGACGCCGGCGCGGACTGGGTGCAGATCGACGAGCCGGCGCTGGTGCTCGACCTGAGCGACGCGGCCCGCGCCGCCTATGTCTCGGCCTATGGCGAGCTGGCGAAGGTCGACGGCATCAAGCTGATGCTCGCCACCTATTTCGGCGCGCTGGGCGACAATCTGAAAACCGCCCTGTCGCTCCCCGTCGCCGGCCTGCACGTCGATCTCGTCCGCGCGCCCGAGCAGCTCGACGCCGTGCTGGCCGGGGCCCGCAAGGACCTCCTGCTCTCGCTCGGCCTGATCGACGGCCGCAACATCTGGAAGGCCGACCTCACCGCCCTGCTCGATCGCTACGAGCCGATCATGAAGTCGCGGTCGGCGTTCCAGATCGCCCCGTCCTGCTCGCTGCTGCACACGCCGATCGACCTGGCGCTGGAGACGAAGCTCGATCCGCAGGTGAAGGACTGGCTCGCCTTCGCCGCGCAGAAGCTCGAGGAGCTTTCGCTACTGGGCCTCGGCCTGTCGAACGGCCGCTACGTGATCTCGGACGAGCTGCTCGCCAATGCGGACTCGATCCAGGGCCGCCGCAATTCGCCGCTGACCAACGATCGCAAGGTCCGTGACCGAGCGGCGCGGATCACCGGCGACTGGGCCCGGCGCAAGGCCCCCTTCGCCGATCGGATCAAGGCGCAGCAGGCGCGGCTGAACCTGCCGTTGCTCCCCACCACGACGATCGGCTCCTTCCCGCAGACCGCCGAGGTCCGCAAGGCGCGCTCGGCGCACGACAAGGGCGAGCTCGACACCGCCGGCTATGAACGCTTCCTGCGCGAGGAGACGGCGCGGGCGATCGCCTGGCAGGAGGAGATCGGCATCGACGTGCTCGTCCATGGCGAGTTCGAGCGCAACGACATGGTGCAATATTTCGGCGAGCAGCTCGCCGGCTTCGCGTTCAGCCGCGCCGGCTGGGTGCAGAGCTACGGCTCGCGCTGCGTCCGCCCGCCGATCATCTACGGCGACGTGTCGCGCCCGAAGCCGATGACGGTCGCCTGGTGGCACTATGCCCAGTCGGTGACGGCCAGGCCGATGAAGGGGATGCTGACCGGCCCGGTGACGATCCTCAACTGGTCGTTCGTCCGCGACGACCAGAGTCGCGAGGAGACCTGCCGCCAGATCGCGCTGGCGATCCGCGACGAGGTGCTCGACCTCGAAGCCGCCGGCGCCCGGATCATCCAGATCGACGAGGCCGCGCTGCGCGAGGGGCTGCCGCTGCGCCGCGCCGACTGGCAACATTATCTCGACTGGGCGGTCGAAAGCTTCCGCATCTCCGCCGCGGGCGTCGCCGACGAGACCCAGATCCATACCCATATGTGCTATTCGGAGTTCAACGAGATCATCGATTCGATCGGCGCGATGGATGCCGACGTCATCTCGATCGAGACGTCGCGGTCGAAGATGGAGCTGCTCGACGCGTTCGTCGACTATGCCTATCCGAACGAGATCGGGCCGGGCGTCTACGACATCCACAGTCCGCGCATCCCGACCACGCGGGAGATGGAAGCCCTGCTGATCAAGGCCGGCGAGCGGCTGTCGGCGCGGCAGCTCTGGGTCAATCCCGATTGCGGCCTCAAGACCCGCAAATGGGAGGACGTGAAGCCCGCGCTGGTCGCGATGGTCGACGCGGCGAAGGCGGCCCGTGCGGCTCTCGCCTGACCGGCCGCGCCTCCCCTCCTCCGACGACGAGGGCCTCGACCGCATGTTCCTGCATGGGGTCGAGGTCCATGGCCGGCACGGCGTGTTCGATTTCGAGCGCCGCGCCGGCCAGCGCTTCGTCGTCGACGTCGACTGGTGGCTCGCGACCGGCGCGGCGGTGGCGAGCGACCGGCTCGATGCGACGCTCTGCTACAAGCGCCTCCACGATCGCGTGGTCGCGATCATCGCCGGGGAACCCTGGTCGCTGATCGAGACGCTCGCCGACGCCCTCGTCCGGACGCTGCTGACGGATTTCGCCGCGATCGAGATCGTCCGGGTCACCGTCCACAAGCCCGACGCCCCGATCGGCGGCACCTTCGCCGACGTCGGCATCACCATGGCCCGCCGCCGCCCGATCGACCGCGACGGCGCGGGCTGATCGATCGGCATGTCGCCAACGCTGGATGGAATGGCCGTTACCGGGCTATGCCGGTGGCCATCCCCCTGCCGGCAAGGAGAGGCCTGCGTGATTTTCACCCGGTTCACAGCGTTCGCGCTCTGCCTGATCACCGCACTCGTGTCGGGCTATTACCTGCCCGCGGTGTGGGCGATGCCGCTGTTCGCGGCGAGCGCCCTGCTCTCCCTGCTCGGCATCTACGATCTCGCCCAGCCGCTGCATTCGGTGCGCCGCAACTATCCGGTCGTCGGCCGCCTGCGCTGGCTGTTCGAGGATATCCGGCCCGAGATCCGGCAATATCTGATCGAGGGCGACGACGAGCAGACACCCTTTTCCCGCAGCCAGCGGGCGCTCGTCTATGCGCGGGCGAAGAACGAGAGCAGCGAGCGGGCGTTTGGCACGCTCCAGAACGTCTACGCGGCCGGATACGAGTTCATCGCCCATTCCGTGCGCCCCGCCCCGGTCGCCGATCCCGCGACCTTCCGGGTGGCGATCGGCGGCGACCAATGCGCGCAGCGCTACAACGCGTCGATCTTCAACATCTCGGCGATGAGCTTCGGTTCGCTCAGCGCCAATGCGATCAGGGCGCTGAACAAGGGCGCGAAGATGGGTGGCTTCGCGCATGATACCGGCGAAGGCAGCATCAGCCCCTATCACCGCGAAGCCGGCGGCGACCTGATCTGGGAGATCGGCTCGGGCTATTTCGGATGCCGCACCGCCGACGGCAATTTCGACGCGGCGCGCTTCGCGGAGCAGGCGGCCGATCCCCAGGTGAAGATGATCGAGATCAAGATGAGCCAGGGCGCCAAGCCTGGGCATGGCGGCATCCTGCCCGCCGCCAAGGTCACCGCCGAGATCTCGGTGACGCGCGGCGTTCCGATGGGCGAGGACTGCATATCGCCGTCCCGCCATCGCGCCTTCTCGACCCCGGTCGAGATGATGGAGTTCATCGGCAGGCTTCGCGAGCTGTCCAAGGGCAAGCCCGTGGGGTTCAAGCTCTGCATCGGCCACCCCTGGGAGTTCATGGGGATGGTCAAGGCGATGCGCCAAACCGGGATATTGCCCGACTTCATCGTCGTCGACGGGGGCGAAGGCGGCACCGGCGCTGCGCCGCTGGAGTTCACCGACCATCTCGGCCTGCCGATGCGGGAGGGGCTGCTGTTCGTCCACAACACGCTGGTCGGCGCCGGCCTGCGCGGGCGGATCAGGGTCGGCGCAGCGGGCAAGATCGTCAGCGCCTTCGACATCGCGGCGGTGCTCGCGCTCGGCGCCGACTGGACCAATGCCGGACGCGGCTTCATGTTCGCGCTCGGCTGCATCCAGTCGCTCTCCTGCCACACCAACCGCTGCCCGGTCGGCGTCGCCACGCAGGACCCGGCCCGGCAGCGCGCGCTGGTGGTGTCCGACAAGGCCGAGCGCGTCGACAATTTCCATCGCAACACGCTGGCCGGGCTCGCCGAGATGATCGCCGCTGCCGGGCTCGAGCATCCGAGCCAGATCAGTCCGCACCACCTCGTCCGCCGGGTGAGCCTGACCGAGGTCCGGCTGTTTTCGCAGCTCCACGTCTATCTCGAACCGGGCGAGCTCCTGAACGACCGGTGCGACCATGATTTCTACGATCGCATCTGGCGCCTCGCGCGCGCCGACAGCTTCGATCTCGCGCAGTGAGGCCGCCTCATCGCAGGAGCGAGCGCGGCGTCGGCGCGAGGTCGCCAAGGTGGAGCAGAATGGCCGGGCGCTGCGTTCCTGTTCGGCACAGCTTCGGGCTTTCCAGTGAAAGGCAGAGCGAGCCATGGCCATGAAACTGCCTGAAATCCTGATCGCGATCGTCGCGGGCCTGACGGCCACGCCGCTGCTCGCCGCGCAGGAGAGCGCCCCCGCCTGCCATGTCGGCGCCTATGCGCTGGCCGACGGATCGATCCTCGACATCGGCAACGCCCCGGACGGGAAGCTGCGGTGGCGGAGGACGGATGGCCGCACCGGCCTGCTCACGCCCGGCGAAGGCGGCGATTGGCGCAGCACGCTCGGCTGGACGGACCGGCCGGACGGGAACGACGTCCGCTTCGGCGCCTGCGGCGACGCGGCGATCGACCTACACGGCGTCACCGGCCGCCGCATCGATTTCGACGTGCGCGAGACGCGCTTCGCCAGCGGCGACGCGACGCTCGGCGGACGGCTGGTGCTGCCCAGGGGCGGCGGCAAGGTGCCGATCGTCATACTGGTCCATGGGTCGGAGCATGATTCGGCGCGCGATTTCTACGCGCTCCAGCGCCTGTTCCCCGCCGTCGGCATCGGCGCGTTCGTCTATGACAAACGCGGCACCGGCGCCTCGGGCGGACGCTATACCCAGGACTATCTCGTCCTTGCCGAGGATGCGATCGCCGCGGCGCGCGAGGCGCGGCGGCTCGCCGGCGACCGCGCGGGACGGATCGGCTATCAGGCCGGAAGCCAGGGCGGCTGGGTCGCGCCGCTCGCGGCGAAGATCGAGCCCGTCGACTTCGTCATCGTCGGCTTCGGACTGGCGGTGTCGCCGCTCGACGAGGAGCGCGAGGCGATCGCCGAGGGCATCAGGCTCGGCGGCTACGGGCCCGATGTCGTCGCCAAGGCGCTCGACTTCGCCGAGGCCAGCATCGCGATCCTGAGCAGCAATTTCACCGCCGGCTTCGACCGGCTCGAAGCCGCGCGCGTCCGGTACAAGGACGAACCCTGGTTCCGCTTCGTCCGCGGCGACGTGACGCACGTCTTCCTTCAAACGCCCGAAGCGGAGCTGCGCGCGCGGGGGCCGGCGCTGTTCGCCGGCATCCCCCTCCACCATGATCCGATGCCGGTCCTGCGCAACCTCGCCGTCCCGCAGCTCTGGGCGCTCGCCGCCGACGACCTCGACGCGCCGAGCAGAGAGACCTCGCGACGCCTCAGGCAGTTGATCGCGGACGGCCGCCCGATCTCGCTCGCCGTCTTCCCCCGCACCGAGCACGGCATATTCGAATATGAGCCGGGCCCGGACGGCGAACGCCTCTCCACCCGCCAGCCCGAGCCCTATTTCCGGATGATGGCCGATTTCGCCCGGCAGGGCCGGATCGCGGGCGACTATCCTCAGGTCGACATCGCCCGGCCGCGCGACGACGGGTCGCAGCGGAAATAGAGTCTGCCGATCTCTCCTGTTCTCCGTCATTCCGGCGAAAGCGCGAATCCACGGTCACGGAACATTCCGTCTCTTGCGGCCCGCCGTCCATGGATTCCCGCTTTCGCGGGAATGACGATCGGGGCGGACATGCCCCCTATCGGCAAGTCGGCTTGATAAATATACAAAATCATATGATATAAAATTAATGATCGCCGGAGTCGCCCGGCGTCGACGGGGAGGACTATCGATGATCGGCAAGGTTGCGGCGGCGTGTGCCGCGCTTCTCGTTCTGGCGCCGCATGCGGCGCAGGCGCAGGGCATGGGATCGCCACAGGCCGGCGCGGCATTGCGCGATGCCGACTATCCGGGCGTCATCCGGCTGACGATCGACGCGCGCGACGTCTCGCGCGCGATCCTGCGCGGGACGATGGTCCTGCCCGTCGCCGGACCCGGGCCGATGACGATCTATTTCCCGCGCTGGGTGCCGGGCCATCACGCCCCGTCGGGGCCGATCGCGCGGATCGCCGGGCTGACGCTGCGCGCCGGTGGGGCCGAGATCGGCTGGAAGCGCGATCCGGTGATGATGCACGCGATCCATGTCGACGTGCCGGAAGGCGCGGATACGATCGAGCTCGGCTTCCAATATCTCTCCCCCACCGATCCGAAGATGGGCCGGATCGAGGTGAGCCCGGAGATGATCGACCTGCAATGGACGTCGCTGGCGCCCTATCCGGCGGGCTATCCCTCGCGGCGGATGACGGTGCAGGCATCGGTGCGCCTGCCCGACGGCTGGCAGTTCGCCACCGCGCTCACGACCGACGGCGTCGCCGACGGCGTGATCCGCTTCAAGCCGGTCGACTATGAGACGCTGGTCGACTCCCCGATCCTCGCCGGCCGCTATGCGGCGCGCTACAAGCTCGACGAATCGAATGCTCCGGTCGGACTGGCGGTCTTCGCCGATCGGCCCGAGCTGCTCGCCGCCGCCCCCGCGCAGATCGAGGCGCATCGCCGGCTGGTCGACCAGAGCCTCAAGCTGTTCGGATCGCGCCATTACGACCATTATGATTTCCTGCTCGGCCTGACCGGGAGGATCGGCAGCCTCGGCGCCGAGCACAGCCGGTCGAGCGAGAATTTCACGGTGCCCGACTATTTCACCGACTGGGCCGGCACCGCGCCGAGCCGGGAGCTGCTGCCGCACGAATTCGTCCATAGCTGGAACGGCAAGTTCCGCCGCGGCGCGGACCTGCTGACGCCCACGCTCGACACGCCGATGCAGAACAGCCTGCTGTGGGTCTATGAAGGATTGACGCGCTATCTCGGCGCCGTGCTGTCGGTCCGCTCGGGGCTGCACAGCGTGCAGGAAGGGCTCGACAATGTCGCATTGAGCGCCGCGACGATGCAGAACCGGACCGGCCGGCAATGGCGTCCGCTGATCGACACCACCAATCATTCGATCTACGCCGAAGGCGCGCAGCCCTGGCCCAACTGGCAGCGCGGGTCCGACTATTATCTGGAGGGGCAGCTGATCTGGCTCGACGTCGACACGCGCATCCGCGCGCTGTCGGGCGGCAAGCGCAGCCTCGACGATTTCGTCCGCGCCTTCTTCTCGATCGACGACGGCTCCTATCGGCCGGTCCCCTATGTGTTCGACGACGTCGTCGCCGGATTGAACGCCGTCGCGCCGTGGGACTGGGCCCGCTATTTCCACGACCGCGTCGACAAGGTCGCGCCGGACGCGCCGCTCGACGGGCTGGCGCGCGGCGGCTACCGCCTGGTCTATGGCGACACGCCGACCGGCTTCTTCCGCAGCGGAGAGGCGCAGCGCGGCGTCACCGACCTGAGCTGGTCGATCGGGCTGACGGCGGACAAGGGCGGCACCATCACCGACGTGGTGTGGGACGGCCCCGCCTTCGCCGCCGAACTGACGATCGGCACCCAGATCCTCGCGGTCGACGGCCGGAGCTATGACTCCGGCCGCCTCGTCCAGGCCGTCGCAGCCTGCAAGGGACGCGCCGACCCGCTGACGCTGACGGTCAGGCGCGCCGACGCGGTGCGCGACGTCAGGGTCGCCTGCACCATGGGGCTGCGCTATCCGCGGCTGGAACGCGATTCGTCGGCGCCCGCGCGGCTCGACGCCATCTTCGCCCCGCGATGAGGGTCGGTTTGGAAATGCGGTGAAACCGCATTTCCAAACGGCCTATCAGGCCATTTTCATATCCGCAAAAATCTATTCATTTTCATATACACTTTTAGGCATAAACTAATTATACCGGTGTCGAGGGGCGGCAGAAGCTCGACCCATGGACGCCGGAACAGGGCGATGAAAGGGAGGCTGGACCAATGAGAAGGATGACCAACCAGATGCTGCGCATGGCGAGCGGCAGCGCGATCGCGGCCTTGCTGGCGATCAGCGGCCAGGCATCGGCGCAGGCCGCGGCCGAGGCTGAGAATCAGGGGCTGGAGGACATCGTCGTCACCGCCCAGCGGCGCAGCGAAAGCATCCAGAACGTGCCGGTCGCGGTGACCGCGTTCAACACGCAGGAACTGCAGCGCGCGAACATCCAGGACGTCGGCGCCTATTTCCAGAACACGCCCAACGTCTTCATCACCGACAGCCCGGTGCGCAGCGGCAACAACGTGTCGAGCAGCGCGCTCGGCCTGGCGCTGCGCGGCATCTCGAACGTCGGCGGCAACGCGTCGTCGTTCGGCATCTATCTCGACGATTTCAACATCTCGAACATCGCGCTCAACCCGCACCTGATCGACATGGAGCGGATCGAGGTGCTGCGCGGGCCGCAGGGCACCTATTTCGGACGCAACGCATCGGGCGGCGTGATGAGCCTCAACACCGCGAAGCCCGATACGCGGGGCTTCGCCGGCGAGGTGAACGCGATGGCGGGCCGCTTCGGCAGCTACGAGCTGGGCGGCATGGTCAACGTGCCACTGAACGACATGGTCGCGATCCGCGCCGCCGGCAAATGGGAAACCTCCAACGGCGAGTTCAACAACAAGGCGCCGATCGGCGGCGGCAACGGCCGCGACTACAAGGCGGCGCGCCTTTCGCTCCGCGCGACGCCGACCGAGCAGCTGACGATCGACCTGTCGTACAACTACACGCGTGAGAAGGACGACGATTTCGGCCTGATCCACACCGGCGTGCTGAGCGACTTCATCAAGTCGATCTGCCCGGGCGTCACCTTCTCCTGCCCGGTCGATTCCAACCTCGGCTTCTATCCGAACAACCGCCGCAACTATGCGCATGACGCGCCGCTGGTGGTGGACAACGAATATCACATCGCCGTCGGCCGGGTCGCCTGGACCGGCGAGAATGTCGGCGTCACCAGCATCACCGGCTACGGCTCGGCCAAGTTCGACCGCAGCGGCGAGCTCGACTTCTCGAGCGTCGACTTCCTGCGCGAAGGCTTCAACTATGAACGGCGCAAGAGCTTCTCGCAGGAATTCCGCGTCCAGTCGGTCGGCGACAAGCGGCTGAACTGGATCGTCGGCGCCGTCTATGCGCAGGACAAGCATCGCGAGGGCGAGTTCATCGCGGCGGGCGTCCAGAACGACATCGGCCTGCCCGAGGATTTCCCGATCGAGCTGTCGCACTACAACCAGAAGATCACGTCAAAGGCGCTGTTCGCCGAAGCGACCTTCGACGTCACAGACGCGCTCTCGCTGACCGCCGGCGCCCGTTATTCGCACGACAAGATCAAGCGGTTCGAGGACCAGATCGAGTTCGGCGGCCCGCTCCAGGCCGTGCAGGGCAGCCGCAGCTTCAGCGACGTGTCGCCGCGCTTCGTGATCAAATATAAGGCGGCGGACCACGTCAATCTCTACGCGAGCGCCTCGAAGGGCTGGAAATCGGGCGGCTTCGAGCTCGATCCGCAGCGCGCGCGCAGCGACTTCGGCGCGGAGACGCTGTGGAACTACGAAGTGGGCGTGAAGAGCACCCTGCTCGACAACCGCCTGCGCGCCAACCTCGCGCTGTTCTACATCGACTGGAACAACGTGCAGGTCAGCTCGGGCGTGATCGGCCGCGACGCCAACGGCAACATCATCAACTATGCCGGCATTTCGAACGCGGCCAGCGCGACCAGCAAGGGCGCCGAGCTCGAACTGCTCGCCGCGCCGACCGACCAGCTCGAACTCGGGCTGAACATCGGCTATCTCAAGGCGCGGTTCGACAAGTTCGCCGATGCGCGCACCAATTTCGGCACGGTCGACCTGTCGGGCAAGCCGCTGCCCAAGGCTCCCGAATGGACGCTGTCGACCTTCGCGCAATATACCGTGCCGCTGACCGGCGATTTCGAGGCGTTCGTGCGCGGCGAATATTTCTACACCGACGACGCCTACACCACGGTCAACAACATCGCCGCGGTGCTGACCGGCCAGCCGCGCTTCCCCTATGAGGTGAAGGGCTATGGCAAGGCCAATCTGCGGATCGGCGTGGAGAATGACCGCTTCCGCATCGTCGGCTATGTCGAGAACTTGTTCGACAAGAAATATTACACCGCATCGTTCGACTTCGGCTTCGCCAACGGCGCCGCCGTGGTGCCGGGACTGCGGCGCTGGGGCGTGCGCGGCAGCGTGAAGTTCTGATCCTGGCGGCGGCGGCCATTCGGTCGCCGCCTGCCACCCGCGAAGAAAAACCCCCGTCGGCATCGCGCCGGCGGGGGTTTTCCTTGTCACCGAAGAAGGCCGGCCGGCTCAGCCTGGCTGGCTGGCCGTCCAAGTCAATATCTCGATCGCATAGCCCTCGGGGTCCTTGAAGATGAAGGCGTGGATCGACCGCTTGTCGTCGAGCCGCGTCGTCTTGCGCTCCTCGCTGATCGCGATCCCCTGCGCGCGGACGCGGTCGTACCAGGCGTCGACCGCGGTGACGCCGTCGACCACCACCGTCACCATCACCGGCTTGTTGTCGGCCGGGCGCAGCGTCCCGTCCTGCGCGTTGACGAGGCCCAGCGTCGCAGTGTCGGTCAGGTCGAACAGGCGCACCCAGGCCGGCGTGTCCTGCGGCGGCGTGCCGAGCAGCTTCTCGTAGAAGGCGGCGGCGGCCGGCAGGTCCTTGTAGTAGAGGAAGGTCATCTGCCCCTTGATCGGCGCCGAGGCCGGGGCGGCCGGAGCCGCCGGCCGTTCGGCAGTGGCCGGGGGAAGCGCGCAGGCCGTCCCCAGAAGCGTGAGCGCCAGGCCGATAATCCGCATTTCGATCTCCCAATAAATATGCGTTTTCATATGAAATGAATTGACATAAATCCAGTCCATTCTAGACTTCCGACCCACTGGATCACCATGAAAGGACAGGAGATGGACGAGAAACTGGTCACCAGCCGTCGCCAGGCGCTGGGCCTCGCCTCGCTCGCGGTGGCGGGCGTCGCGGTCGGCGCGCCGGCTGCTGCTGCCGCTGTGTCGACGGGCGCCGACCCGCGCCGGCCCAGCGATGCCGAGTTGGAGCGCGTCGCGCGCCTCTATGGCGGCGAGTTCGGCGGCGGCAGGGGAGCGCGCTGACATGGCGATTTTCGAAGCCGAAAGCTGGTTTCCGATCCAGGGCAAGGAAGCCGAACACGACGCCGCGATGACCAATTTCCTGAAATGGGTCGGCGCCAACCGCCACCTGTTCAAGGAATGGAAGAGCCTGCGCTACTACGTCAAGGAGATCGCGGGGCCCAATAGCGGCCGCCATTTCATCGTCTGGGAATATGAGGACCTGGCGAGCTTCGAGGCGTACAAGAAGCGGCGCCACGACTATCCGGGGCCCTATGCCGAATATAAGAAGAACGATCCCTATCACCTGGGCGTGATGGATCACCGCAACATGGAAGTTGAGATCTGGTACGAGATCGACCGGCCGCTCTGGCTCGAATAGTCGGTCGACAACCGGGTCCTGCCGTCGCCGGCCGCATTGACGGGGCGACGGCACAGTCGTGCGTTCAGGGAGAATATCGATGGGCGATGCCGTCGTGGCAAGCCGCAAGCCGTTCTACAAGGAATTGAAGGCCGGGCGTTCCTATCTCTGGTGCGCCTGCGGGCGATCGAAGCGGCAGCCCTTTTGCGACGGCCGTTCGCACGAAGGCACCGGCATCGAGCCGATCCGCTACGACTGCACCGTCGATGGCGAGGAAGTGCTGTTCTGCGGCTGCAAGCAGACCGCGACGGGCCCCTTCTGCGACGGCGCGCACAGCAACCTGCCCGGCGGCTATGCCGAGGAAGCCGAACGGGCCGAGGACCTGCCCTGGGCGGAAAGCGACGCGGAGGGCATCCGCTCGCTGGACGGCCATTGCTATGTGATCGCCGCCGAGGCGACCCGCCCCGCGACCGCCGGCGACTGGTGGTGCCGGACGATCGTGTCGACCGCGATGGGCGCGCAGCATCAGGCGCAGTTCTACGGCGAGTTGCGGCGCGGCCAATCGCCCGTGCTCGCTTCCGCCGCCGGCGACGTCGTCCTCTGGACGATGGCCGGACAGGGCAGCGTCGAGATTTCCGGGCGGAGCTTCGCCCTCGCCAGGGACATGGGCGTCTATGTCCGGGGCGGCGAGGCGTTCCGCTTCACCCAGCAGGGTGACGCGCCGCTCGGCGTGCATATCCACGCCTGTCCCGCCACCGACGCGCTCGGCGAGCTGGCGGAGATGCCCGGCGATTTCGACGCCCGCTGGCCCGACCGCACCGTCGGCGTCGACGAGGGCCAGCGCCACGCCATGGGGCCGCGCTATTTCCAGATGCTCGTCGACAAGCGGATCGGATCGACCACCGCGACGCAGTTCATCGGCCATATCCCGCAATCGCGCGCCGAGATGCATCGCCACCTCTACGAGGAAGCGCTGATCATCCTGTCGGGCGAAGGCGTGATCTGGAACGAAGGCGTCCGCGCCCGCGTCCGCGCCGGCGACGTGATCTTCTTCCCGCGCAAGCATCGCCACTCGCTGCAATGCACCCATCCCGACGGCATGGACGTGGTCGGACTCATCCACCCCGGCGACAATCCCGGGATCAACTATTGAGGCCTTGAGGGGGCCACCAAGCCTAACGACGATCCTTTTGCCCGTCACCCCAGCGCAGGCTGGGGTCCATGTCTGTTTTCTCCTCAGATGCCATCTGGCTGATGAGAGACATGGACCCCAGCCTGCGCTGGGGTGACGAGTGGGAAAACCACCCTACCCCACCGCTTCCCGCCGGGCGAAGCACTGGCCGCTGCGGACCAGCGCGTCGACGAAGCGCTCGACATCGGCTTCGTCATTATAGGCGTGGAAGCCCGCGCGGATGTTGCCGTCGCGGCTCGACGTCACGATGTTCTGCGCGAACAGCTGCGCGACGAACGCATCCTCGTCCCGCACCGGGATCGCGATCATCGGGCCGCGCAGCGCATCGTCCTCCGGCGTCGCGACGGCGATGTCCGCCTCCGCCAGCCGATCGAGCGCGAGCCGGGTGAGCGCGCGCACCCGCCCCTCGATCGCATCGACGCCGAGGTCGAGGATCAGGTCGAGCCCCGCCTTGGCCGCATAGAGGCTCGGCACCGGCGGGGTGCCGCCCTGGAAGCGGCGCGCGCTGGGGCTGGGATCGTGCGCGAAGATATCCATCGCATTGGTGTCGGCCTGGGCGAACCAGCCCGACGTGGTCGGCGCCAGCGCGGAGGTCAGCGCCGCGCGCACCCACAGGAAGCCGCTGCCCGCCGAGCCGAGCAGATATTTGAGCATGCCGCCGACGCAGAAATCGACGCCCAGCGCGCGCACGTCGATCTGCTCGGTGCCGATCGACTGGTAGCAATCGAGGATCACCAGCGCGCCGCGCTCATGCGCGATCCGGACGATCTCGCGGATCCGGTCGGCGGGAAGCTTGCCGCCATGCCGGTAGCAGACGTGCGACAGCGCGACGATCGCGGTGTCGCGGTCGATCGCCGCGTCGAAATGGGCGAGCGGGATGGTGCGATCCTCGGCCTCCGCGACATGGACGACCTGCGCGCCGCGCTTCTCCTGCGCGTGCCAGATCTGCGCGCTGGTCGGAAATTCGTAATTGCTGACCACCGCCTTGCGCCGCGTGGAGAAGTCGACGCTGCTCGCCACCGCGTTGATGCCCGCCGATGCCGACGCCGTCACCGCGACCTCGTCGACGTCGCCGCCCAGCAGCCGCGCCATGCGCCGGCGGACCTCCTCCTCCAGCGCCACCCAGGCGCCCCAGTCGGCACCCTTGGCGATCCGGTCGGCCAGATAGGCCTCCATCGCCGCGCGCGCGCTGTTGCCGAGCAGGCCGTAGGATCCGCTGTTGAGGTAGACCATCGTCTCGGTGGTCGGGAACTGCGCGCGAAATTGGCCGAAATCGGCTTCAGCGGTCATGCGGATCTTGCTCCATCTCGTCCTTATGCATTCATATATATATGAAGATGACTATATGTATAGCATGATCTAGCCGAGCAGGTGGATGGCGAGCCCGAAAATGGCGAGCGGGGCGACATAGCGGATGATCAGGGCCCAGAGCCTGAAACCGCGGGGACCGAGGCCGGTGTCGCCGGGGCCGACGATCGCCCGGCACCGCCAGCCGACGAACAGCGCGAGCATCAGCGCGCTGGCGGGCAGCATCAGGTTGGCGATGGTGAAGTCGAGCAGGTCGAACGCCGTCTCCTTCTCCAGGCCGAAGGCGGCGAGCGGGTGGACATCCGACAATATGTTGAACGACAGCAGCGACGGCAGGCCGATCAGCCAGATCGCCAGCCCGGCGCCGACGGCGAGCGGGGCGCGGCCGAGCGGCAGCTTCTCGCGCAGCCGGGCGACCACCGGCTCGAGCATGCCGACCGCGGTGGTGAAGGCGCCCAGCGCGATCAGCCCGAAGAAGAAGATGGCGATGATCCGCCCGCCCGCCATCTGCCCGAACACGACAGGCAGGGTGACGAAGATCAGGTTAGGGCCCTCGGTGGGCTTGAGGCCGTAGGCGAGCACGGCGGGGAAGATCGCGAAGCCGGTCAGCAGCGCGACGACGATCACCCCGCCCGCCAGCGCGAAGGAGGATCGCGGCAGCGATGCGTTGGCGGGCAGATAGGCGCTGTAGGTCATCAGCACGCCGGCGCCGATCGCGGTCGAGAACAGGGCCTGGCCGAGTGCGGTCAGCGCGCCGGTCGCGCCGAGCGCCGCGAAATCGGGTTCGAGCAGGAAAACGGCGCTGGGCATCAGCCCGATCGTGATCGCGTTGTAGATGACCAGGCCGATCAGGATCGCGAACAGCGCGATCATCTTGATCCGCGACACGGTCTCGATCCCGCGCTGCACGCCCAGCCCGACGACCGCGGCGGTCGCCATGATGAAGCCGAGCTGGAGCAGCCCGCCCCGCACCGGCGACGCCGTCAGCGCCCCGAAGGCGGTGCGCGACCGCTCCGCATCGAAGCCGGCGAAGCCCTGCGTCACCGACAGGACGCTGTAGTCGATCGCCCAGCCGGCGACGATGCTGTAATAGCTGAGCCCGAAGAAGGGGATCAGCAGGCCGAGCAGGCCGACGACGCGCCAGCCCCGCGATCCGCCGCTCGCCGCGATCGCGGCGTCGACGCTGGCCATCACGCTGCCATGGCCGCGCCGGCCGATCGCCATTTCGGCGATCATCAGCGGAACGCAGATCGCGACCACGAACAGCGCGTAGAGGATGACGAAGGCGCCGCCGCCATTGGCCCCCGCGACATAGGGGAAGCGCCACAGCGTCCCCAGGCCGATCGCCGCCGCGCCGATCGAATAGATGAACGACAGCCGGGACGACCATTGTTCGTTCGCGCGCGATGCACCAGCCGGATTGTCAGCCAAACGCCCCTCCATAAAACATCCATTTATATATGTTTTATTATCTGTATATGCTGTTTGCCCGATTGACCAGCGCAATAGTTGCTATAAGCTGCCGCGCGTGACCAAGCCGCAAAAGACCCGCGAAACCGCGCGATCGAGCCTCGAAGAGGCGCAGGCCGGGAATAGCTGGCTCAACGACTATCTCCCCTACCAACTCTATCGGCTGACCAACCGGCTCGACCAGAGGCTGCAGGCGCGCCTGCGCAGCCAGGGGATCAAGCCGTCGCGCTGGCGCGTGATGAGCGTGCTGCGGTCCTACGGCACGCTCACCATCGGCAAGATCGCCGAACAGGCGCTGATGGAGCAACCCACGGTCAGCCGCGTGATCATGCAGCTCGAGGCCGACGGCCTGGCGACGCGCCAGGCCTCGACCGAGGATTCGCGCGCGACCGAGGTGACGCTGACCCCGGCCGGGATCGAGAAGCTCGAAGCCATCCTGCTGACCGCCTACCGTCACCAGCAGGAAGCGCTCGCCGGCCTGTCGCGCGCGGAGCTCGACACGCTGCGCGCCACGCTCAACCGGGTCGAGCAGAACATCGATTTCTATCAATGACGGTGGCTGCGTCGCGATGACGGGACCGGTGGAGGGCAGGCCCGACATCGCCGGGACCATCACCTTCTTCTACTATGACGACCTCGCCGCCGCGATACGCTGGTATCGCGAGGTGCTGGGGTTCGAGCCCTATTTCGACCAGGACTGGCTGGTGCTGCTGCGCGTCGCCCCGGGCCACAGCCTCGGCCTCGTCGATGCGGTGAGCGGCAGCCAGCGCCCGGTGCCCGGCCTCAACAAGGGCGCAACGCTCTCGATCGAGACCGATCAGCTGGAACAATGGCGCGACCGCCTCGCGGCCGCGGGCTGCCTCGGGCCCGACGACGGCTTCCAGCCCGGCTGCCGCGGCCGCACCACCGAGTTCCGCGTGTGCGACCCCGGCGGCTATTTCGTCGAATTCTTCCGCTGGATAGAACCGCCCCCGCTCGCCTGACACGGCGGGCAGCCAACCGATAAATCCTTGTTTTCAGCAGGATCTGGCGGAGACGGAGGGATTCGAACCCTCGGTACGAGTAATCCCCGTACGGCGGTTTAGCAAACCGCTGGTTTCAGCCACTCACCCACGTCTCCGGCGAGGCAGAGGCCGCGCTATAGCGAGCAGGTGCGCTCTGATCAACCGCCTCTCGATGCATTTTCCGCCATCAATATTCAGGTTCGATTCATTGCAGCATCCGCCAAAAGAGGCTTTACCAGACGACAGGCGAAGCGGTTTGCGGAGAACAGGCATGGTCAAGGGGATGGTGCTCGGCATGGCGGGGGCGATGGCGCTCGCGCTTTCGGGCACGGCGCAGGCGCAGATCAGGACGGTCGACCCCAACGCCGCGAGCGACCTCGCCCCCGTTCCGGCGAGCGAGGCCAATTACGGCACCCGGGTCTCGGCGCCAGCGGCTGAGGCCGCATCCGCCGCGCCGGCCGGCACGACCGACGCCGCCGCCGTCGGCAACGACGTCGCCACCGGCGATTCGGTCACCGTCGAGGGCACGCCGATGCCGGCCCGCGCCCAGGCCGCCGATGCCGCCGCCAATTCGACCTATGCGCAGGACGACGTGCTCGCCGCCGCCGAGGGCGTGTTCGGCAAGGGCGCCGAGGGCCTCGCCAAGCTGGTCGAGAAGATCTTCGCCGAACAGGGCCGCCCCAACGCCTATATCGCGGGCCGCGAAGCCGGCGGCGCGATCATCGTCGGCGTGCGCTACGGCTCGGGCACGCTGTTCCACAAGGTCGAGGGACAGCAGCCGATCTACTGGACCGGCCCGTCGCTGGGCTTCGACCTCGGCGCCAACGGCGCCAAGAGCTTCGTGCTGGTCTACAACCTGTTCGACACCGCCGACGCCTATCATCGCTTCCCGGCGGTCGAGGGCACGGCTTATATCGTCGGCGGCTTCACCGCGACCTATCTGCGCCGCGGCGACGTGGTGATGATCCCGATCCGGCTCGGCGTCGGCTGGCGGCTCGGCGTCAATGTCGGCTATATGAACTTCACCCACAAATCGAAGATCGTGCCCTTCTGAGGAGGGCCTTAGATTAGCCGGGCAGCCCGATCAGCGAGATCTGCCGCCCATAGCCGGGCTCGCCCAGATGGGTGGCCCGGCGGAAGCTGAAGAAGCGATCGGGCTGGGCATAGGTGTCCTCGCCGATCGCGATCACCCGCCCCACCCCGGCCGCCGCCAGCCGGTGCGCGACATAGGCCTCGATATCGAACTGGGCATGGCCGGCGCGGCGGCCGTCGGCGAAGAAACGCTCATTGGCGGGATCGTCGGCCTCGAAGCGGCGGACGAAGCCCTCGTCGACCTCATAGCTCGCCCGCGCGATGCACGGTCCGATCGCCGCAACGACGCGCGAGCGATCCGCGCCCAACGCTTCCATCTCCACCAGAGTGGCGTCGGCCACCCCCGACAGCGCCCCCTTCCAGCCGGCATGCGCCGCGCCGACGACGCCGGCCGCCGCATCGGCGAACAGCACCGGCACGCAATCGGCGGTGAGGATGCCGAGCAGCAGGCCCGGCCGGTCGGTGACCAGCGCATCGGCATGCGGCCGTTCATCGTCGGCGAAGGGGGTGGTGACCGCCACCGCGTCGGCCGAATGGACCTGATGCAGCGTGACGAGGTCATGGCCCGGCGCCACCGCCTCGACCGCCCGCCGGCGATTCTCGCGGATCGCGTCGCGATCGTCATCCGATCCCAGCCCGACATTGAGCCCGGCATGGATGCCCTGCGACACCCCGCCCTCGCGGCCGAGGAAGCCATGCGGCAGCGCGCCGAGCGCGTCGATCCGGATCGGACGGACGGCCATGCTCATACCGTCGGCTTCTGGGTGAAGCCCTGCGCGACCACGCCGGGCGTATCCTCGACATCGATCGAATCGACCCGCGACGCGGGCGACCCACGCCGACAGCGCGCGATCATCTCCTCGACCCGATCGGCCGGTCCCGCAGCGACCGCCTCGACCGAGCCGTCCGCGCGGTTGCGCACCCAGCCGTCGAGGCCGAGCTCGGCCGCCTGCTCGACCGTCCAGGCGCGGAACCAGACGCCCTGCACCTTGCCCTTCACATGGATGCGGCGGGCGATGCGGTCGGGGCGATCGGCCCCGCTCATCCGATCTGCGCCCGGTGCAGCAGCTTCTGGTCGGCCAGCACCAGCGCGACCATCGCCTCCAGCACCGGCGCGGCGCGGATGCCGACACAGGGATCGTGGCGTCCCTTGGTGCGGATGTCGGCGGCCTTGCCGTCGCGCCCGATCGTCTCGACCGGGGTCAGGATCGACGAGGTCGGCTTGAGCGCGATCCGCACCACCACCGGCTGGCCGGTGGCGATGCCGCCCGCGATCCCGCCGGCATGGTTGGCGAGGAACACCGGCTTGCCGTCATTGCCGGGCCGCATCGGATCGGCGTTGGTCTCGCCGGTCAGCCGCGCCGCGGCGAAGCCGTCGCCGATCTCGACGCCCTTGACCGCATTGATCGACATGCAGGCCGCCGCCAGCTCGCTGTCGAGCTTGGCGTAGAGCGGCGCGCCCCAGCCGGCCGGCACGCCCTCCGCGACGCATTCGACGACGGCGCCGACCGAGGAGCCGGCCTTGCGCGCATCGTCGACGATCGCTTCCCAGCGCGCCGCCGCCGCGCGGTCGGGGCAGAAGAACGGATTCTCGTCGATCGCGGCATCGTCGAACGCGGCAGGATCGATCCTGTCGCCGCCCAGTTCGATCAGATAGGCCCGGATCCTGACCTCTGGAATCACCAGCCGCGCGACCGCGCCCGCCGCCACCCGCGACGCCGTCTCGCGCGCCGAGGATCGCCCGCCGCCGCGATGGTCGCGGAAGCCATATTTGGCATCATAGGCATAGTCGGCATGGCCGGGCCGATAGGCGAGCGCGACCTCCGAATAATCCTTCGAGCGCTGGTCGACATTGTCGATCATCAGGCTGATCGGCGTGCCGGTGGTCCGCCCTTCGAACACGCCCGACAGGATGCGGACCTGGTCGGGCTCCTGCCGCTGGGTGGTGAAGCGCGAGGTGCCCGGCCGGCGCTTGTCGAGCCACGGCTGGATATCGGCCTCGCTCAGCTCGAGGCCCGGCGGACAGCCGTCGACCACCGCGCCGATGGCGGGCCCATGGCTCTCCCCCCAGGTCGAGAAGCGAAAGACGCGGCCGAAGCTGTTGAAGCTCATAGATCCTTCCTATCCTCCCTCGTCATTCCCGCGAAGGCGGGAATCCACTGGGAGACCTGGCCTTGTCCCCCGTCGGTTCGGGACTCGTTTGCCGGTGGATTCCCGCCTTCGCGGGAATGACGAGGGAGAGAAGCGCCGCCCGCCCCCTCGGCGAAACTCACGCCAGCGCGATGTCCGGGGCGTCCTCCGCCTTCATGCCGATGACGTTGTAGCCGGCGTCGACATGGTGGATCTCGCCGGTCACGCCCGATGCGAGGTCCGACAGCATGTAGAGGCCGGCGCCGCCGACATCCTCGATCGTTACGTTGCGGCGGAGCGGCGAGTTGAGCTCGTTCCACTTCAGGATGTAGCGGAAATCGCCGATCCCGCTGGCCGCCAGCGTCTTGATCGGTCCCGCCGAGATCGCGTTGACGCGGATATTCTCCGGCCCCAGGTCCATCGCCAGATATTTGACGCTGGTCTCCAGCGCGGCCTTGGCGACGCCCATGACGTTATAGTGCGGCACCACCTTCTCGGCGCCGTAATAGCTGAGCGTCAGGATCGATCCGCCCGCCGCCATCATCGGCCGCGCGCGCTTGGTGACGGCGACCAGGCTGTAGGCCGAGATGTTCATGGTCAGCAGGAAATTGTCGAGGCTGGTGTCGACATATTTGCCGCGCAGCTCGTTCTTGTCCGAAAAACCGATCGCATGGACGAGGAAGTCGATCGTCGGCCAGCGCGCGGCCAGCGCCGCGAAGGCCGCGTCCACGCCCTCATCCGTCGCCACGTCGCATTCGATCAGGAAGTCGGAGCCGACCTGCTCGGCCAGCGGGCGGACGCGCCGCTCCAGCGCCTCGCCCTGGTAGCTGAACGCCATCTCCGCGCCCTGATCGTGAAGCGCCTTGGCGATTCCCCACGCCAGCGAGCGATCATTGGCGAGCCCCATGATCAGCCCGCGCTTCCCCTGCATCAAACCGGCCACGATATCTCCCTTATTCGTTCGGCGAGGCATCCTTTACAGAAGTTTCCGGGCCTTCGGCTAGAGCCGCGTTGAGGTGCGCGCCGAAAACGAGGCCGAGCCCGACCAGCCAGAAGAACAGCAGGGTCACGATCACCCCCGCCAGGCTGCCATAGGTGCGGCCATAGCCGCCGAACGCGCCGACGACGATCGGCAGCAGCATCGTCACCGCCATCCACCAGCCCGCGGTGAACAGCGCGCCGGGCCATTTCGGGCAGTCGGACAGCCGGTATCGGGCCGGGGTCAGGGTCACGAACATGGCATAGAGCGCCCCGGCCAGCATCAGCAGCGGCGCGAGCCGCGAGAGGTTGATCAGCGGCTGCAACTCGTCCGCGAAGGGCAGCAGCCGCCAGATGACCTGCTCGACGCCGGTCAGCACCACCTGCGCGCTGAACGCCGCCATCGCCAGGATCACCGAGACGACGATGATCAGGATCGCCCCGGCGCGATAATGCCAGAAGCTCTTGCTCGGCCGGGTGCCATAGGCGCGATAGAGGATGTCGCGGATCGTCTCGATGAAGCTGCCGACCGTCCACAGCCCGACCAGCGCGCCCAGCCACAACAGCGCGCCCTTGTTGTTCGCCGCCAACACGTCGCTGATCGGCTGGGCGACGAGCTGGCGGACCGAGGGCGGCACCGTGGCAAGGAAGCCGTAGACCGCGTGCTGGACGTCGGGCGTCCGGCCGAACAGCTGCGCCAGCGCGGCCATGACGATGAAGAAGGGGAACATCGTCAGCAGCGCCAGATAGGCGATGTTGCCTGCATGGATGAAGCCGTCGGCATAGACGCCGAGCACGGCACGGCGGAAGACGGTGTAGATGCGCCCGCCGGGGCGCATCTGGTTCAGGTGCTTCTCGAAGGGCCGGCGGCGGCGCGCTTCGGGGGATTCGTCCGTCACCAAAGCCCGCCGCTCCTGTCCCTTCCGAAAATCCGTCGCCTCGTCAAACGCCCAGATTGGCGCGCGGGTTGCGCTGGCCCTTGCCTGGCCATGTCTCGACGAAGGCCTCGAGCTCCGCGTCGCCGGCCGGGATGTCGATCATCACGGTGACGAGCTGGTCGCCGCGCGACCCGTCCTTGCGGTGGAAGCCCTTGCCCTTCAGCCGCAGCGTCTTGCCCGAGCTGGCGCCCTTGGGGACCGCGAGCATCACCGCGCCGTCGACGGTCGGCACCTTCACCTTGGCCCCGGTCACCGCCTCGTCGATCGCGACGGGCAGGTCGAGCCGGACATCGTCCTCGTCGCGGCGGAAGAAGCGGTGCGGGCGCACGTCGACGGTGACGATCGCATCGCCCTTGCCGCCGGGGCCTTCCTCGCCTTGTCCGGCCAACCGCATCTGCGTGCCGGTCTCGACCCCGTTGGGCAGCTTGACGTCGATCGTCTTGCCGTTGGCCAGGGTGATCCGCTGCGGCTTCAGCGCCGCCGCGTCCTCGAACGGGACGGCCAGGCGATAGGAGACGTCCGCGCCCTTCACCGGACGGCTGCCGCCCTGCGTCCCGAAGCCGCCGAAGCCACCGCGCCGCCCCGCGCCCGGACCGGCCCCGCCACCGCGCGAGCGGCCGAAAATGCCTTCGAAGATGTCGCCGAAGTCGGCCCCCTCGCCGAACTCGAAGTTGGCGCCGCCGGGTCCGGCGCCCGGATGGAAGCCCCCGCCCCCACCGCCGCCGCGCCCGCCGAAGCCGAAGGGGCCGCGCGGATTGCCCTGCTCGTCGATCTCGCCCCGGTCATATTGGGCGCGCTTGTCGCGGTCGGACAACAGGTCGTAGGCGGCGGTCACCTCGGCGAAGCGCTCGGCGGCCTTGGGATTGTCCTGGTTGCGATCGGGATGCAGCTCCTTGGCGAGCTTGCGATAGGCCTTCTTGATCTCGGCCTCGTCCGCCCCACGCTTCACACCCAGCTTCGAATAGAGATCCGCCATCGTCGTCGTCGTCATCCTGCCGTCGCACCTGTTGCAAAAATGCAACATGGGAGATGTGTATCGGCTTGCCGTTCCGCAAGTGAGAATTCGTCGCCTTCGGCGGCAACCCGCCGGAGACGCCCCGCGTTCTGGGACCTAAATCGACGAACTACAAGCGAGTTGGCCGTCCATGGCACCCTATCCCTGCCCCAACTGCAAGCGCCTGCTCCATTTCGAGGCGCGCGTCTGCCCGTCCTGCGCCTTCACCCTGGGCTATGATCCGGCGTCGGACGGCTTCCTCTTCCTGGGCGACGGCGCGACCACCTGGCGCGACGTCGACGGTAAGCCGCGCGACGTCGCGGTTTGCGCGAACAACGATGCGCACGGCGTCTGCAACTGGCTGGTCGGCACCGGCGAGGGCACCCCCTATTGCCGCGCCTGCCGCCACAACCGGACGATCCCCGACCTGTCGGTGCCGTCGGTGCCGCCGCGCTGGGCGAGGATCGAGGAAGCCAAGCGGCGGATGTTCCACACGCTGATCAAGCTCGGCCTGCCGCTGGAGACGAAGGCAGAGGAAGTCGATAGAATACAGGGGCTTGCCTTCGATTTCTTATACGACCCCTCAGCCGAGGAGCAGGGCGACGCCCGGATCACCACCGGCCATGACGGCGGGGTGATCACGCTCAACCTGATCGAGGCCGACGATGCCGAGCGCGAGCGGATGCGCCGCGCGATGGGCGAACCCTATCGCACCCTGCTGGGCCATTTCCGGCACGAGGTCGGCCATCATTACTGGGCGCGTCTCGTCGCGACCGATCCGGCCGAACTGGCGGCTTTCCGGTCGCTCTTCGGCGACGAGACGATCGACTATGGCCAGGCGCTGCAGGACCATTACGGCCCGAACGGCGGCAAGGTCTGGACCGACGACTATGTCAGCTTCTACGCGACCGCGCATCCATGGGAGGATTTCGCCGAGACCTTCGCCCATTATCTCCACATGGTCGACACGCTGGCGACGGTCGGCGGCTTCGCCATGCGGATGGCGCCCTTCCCCGGCCCGGAAAGCCATCCCGGCGCGGCGGTCGACTTCGACCCCTATGGCGCGACGACCGACCGGCTCGCCGCCCAGATGGGGCCATGGAGCTTCGCGCTGAACACGGTCAACCGCAGCATGGGGCAGCCCGACCTCTATCCCTTCCGCCTGTCGCCGGCGATCACCGCCAAGATCGACTATGTGAATCGCCTCGTCGCCAAGGCGGCCGGGCGGACGGAGGCCGGCGCCATGCCGGAACGCGCATGCTCGGCACGATGAGGGTCGCCGCCCGCGACCGGGGGCGGCTCGCGGAGATCGTCGGGGTCGTCTCGCGCTTCGGGCTGCAGCTTCTGCTGCGGCGGATCGGCCTGTCGCTGGGCGACGGCGGGACCGACGGCGACGACCTTCCCCGGCGGGCGCGACAGGCGATGGAGGCGCTGGGGCCGACCTTCGTCAAGCTGGGCCAGATCCTCGCGACCCGCGGCGACCTGCTGCCGCCGGCCTGGATCGCCGAATTGGAGATGCTGCACAGCCAGGCGCCCACCCTGCCCTTCGACCGGCTCCGCCCCGCGGTGGAGGCGGCACTGGGCGAAGCGCCCGAGACCGCCTTCGCCAGCTTCGACACCGAACCGCTCGCCGCCGCCTCGATCGCGCAGGTGCATCGCGCCACCTTGCCCGACGGACGGGCGGTGGCGGTCAAGATCCGGCGGCCCGACATCCGCCCGCGCATGGAAGCCGACCTGCGCCTGCTCGTCCATTTCGCGGGCCTGATCGAGGGCGCGAGCGCGGAGGCCCGGCGCTGGGCGCCGTCCGCGCTGGTCCGCCACCTCGCCGAGGCGGTGCTGGCCGAGCTGGACTTCACCCATGAAGGCCGCAACGCCGATCGCCTGCGCGAGGATTTCGCCGGCCATCCCGGCGTGGTGATCCCGGCGATCCACTGGGAGCTGACGTCGGAAACGCTGCTGGTGATGGATTTCGTCTCGGGCGTGCCGCCCCGCGACGCCGCGAGCCTGGTCGCGCAGGGGATCGATCCCGCCGCGATCGCCGATCTCGGCGCGGACGTCGTGCTCGACATGATCCTCGTGAACGGGCGCTTCCACGCCGATCCGCATCCGGGCAACCTGCTCTGCCTGCCGGGCAACCGCATCGCCCTGCTCGACCTGGGGATGATCGGCCATGTCTCGCCGCTGCGGCGGGAGGAGTTCGTCGACTTCGTCCGCGCGATCGCCGGCGGCGACGCCGCGAGCCTCGCCGCCATCCTCCGGCGCTGGTCGGTCGTCGACGACATACCCGCCGCCGCCTTCCGCCGCGCCGCCGACCGGCTGGTCGAGCGCCATGGGGGAACGCGCATCGTCCTGAAGGCGATGATCGCCGATATCTTCGCCCTGATGCGCGAGGAGCGGCTGGTGTTGCCGCCCGATCTGGTGCTGATCTTCAAGGCGCTGGTGACGATCGACGGCGTGCTGTCGGCGATCGAGCCCGATTATGACCTGTCGGCCGCGATCGCGAGGGCCGGCGCGCGGATCGCGATCGCCCGGCTCGATCCCGATCGCTGGACCGGGACCGTGCGCGAATTGCTATGGGAACTCGGCCGCGCCGGGGACGACGCGCCGCGACTGTTGCGCGCCGCATTGCGCCGGCTGGACGGCGAAGCCGAACCGGCGCGTCCCGCCGATCCCTCGGCGGCGATCGCGGCGGCCGGGGGCCGGATCGCGATCGCGCTGTTCCTGGGTCTCGCCCTGATAGCCGGCGCGGTCCTGCTCGGCTGACGCGCCGGCCAGCCGGTCAGGCGAGCGCCCCGCGCATATTGCCCGCCAGCCGGTCCTTCACCATCAGTCGCAGCTTCTTGAGCCGGAGCAGGCGGATGCTGTCGGGAATCCGGCGCTTCAGCTCGCGGCGGATCTCCGCGTCCAGCTTGTGGTGGATCACGGACAGTCGGTACATCATGGCAGTCATGTCAGGCATTCCCTTCGATGGTTGCATCGATCGGATATGCCGGTGAGGTAGGACAATCGAACCTGCACCGGCTTACCCGATGCGGTCCGACATCACGCTTCCGCAGAAGCGCCAGAGGGGCCCGGCCCGCACTCTCGAGATAGGGTGGTCCGGCGCCGGAACAAGGCCGGCAACAAAAAGAAATCAAAAGGAATCAGAAGCTGGCGGTCAGGTTGAACGATCCGTAGCGGGTCCAGCGCTTGCGCGTCGCATTGGGGGCGTCCCGCAGGAAGCGCCCCTTGGCGAGCAGCACGCCGTCGAACTCGAAGCGCAGCCGCTTCGGCACCAGCCAGTAGCGCAGCCGCCCCTCGATCTGATGCCCGGCGAAGTCGCCCGAGCGGCCCGCCGGATCGCGCACGCCGCTGGTCGAGAAGGCATCCTCGTCGGCCGCCAGCCACATCGGCCGATAGGCCATGAAACCGTCGAGCCGGCCGCTCGGCGCGGCTTCGATGCGGATGCCCGGCGTCACGATGTTGGCGCGCGCGACCGCGCCATAGATGCCCGAGGGCGCCAGGTCGGCGCGGCGCATGCCGAACAGCGTGTCGAACCGGCCATAGCGGCCGCCCGCCCGGTCGCCGCTCGCCCGGTCGAACTCGATCGACAGGCGCGGCTTCCAGGCGGTGCGGAAGCTGTAGCCGATGTCGGCATGGACGAAGCTGGCGCGCACCGCCTGCCGGCCGGCGCCGGGGGCGAGCGAACGGCTGATCGAGCCGCGCTGCCCGAGGATCTCGACCTCATAGTCGACGCGGCCCGCCGCCGGCTCGGCGATGATCCGCCCGCCGAAGGTGTCGAGCGACCGGTCCCGCGTCGCGAGGCGCGGCGAATCCCGCTCGCCGAAATGGAAGAAGCTCAGCTCGATCATGGCCCGGCCGATCATGTCGTCGCGGCTGACCACGCCGCCCCACAGCACCGCGTCGAAGCTCTCGCGGTCGATCCTCGGCCGGTTGTCGCGCAGCGCCTCGGCGTCGTCGGGCCGGCGCATCTGCGGTAATGTATAGACGAATGTCGCCTTGATGCCGCCGCGCGCGGCCAGGTCGGCGCGCAGCCCGGTATAGCCATTGGTGGTGTTGCGATAATCGTCGGCGGCGACGATCCGGCGCGAGCCGAGGTTGAGCATCATCCGCCCCGCCGTCAGCGACAGCCGGCTTCCCGCGCCCAGCACCCCGTCGATATCCCCGGCGACATAGGCCTGGACCGGCTCCAGCGCATTGACCTCGCCGGTCGACAGCGGCGTTCCCCGATCGGCGCCATAGGTGCGGCTGTCGAACAGCTCCGCGCCGAAGCGCAGCGCGCCGGTACGATATTCGGCATGGATGCGGGTGCGCAGGCTGAACAGCGTGTCGCGGCTGTCGAACCCCGCCCGCGCCTGCCCGTCGATCGTCTCGTACCGCGCCCGCACCTCGCCGCCGAGGGTCAGCCCGTCATCGGCCATCGCCGGGGCTGCGATCGCGAGCGCGGGGACGGACAGGAACAGGGCGAACCGGGGCGGCGTCATCATGATCGGCGCGCTAGAGAAAAGTCGCGCCGGGCGCCAGCCGCGACGTTGCACTTGTTAACACCGGCTCAACCCCGAAGCTGGTAAAAGGAGCCGGCAGAGGAAGGACCGGGCCGTGGAGGAGCAGGCGATACAATGGGGAGCGATCGCCGTTTTCGGCGCGATCGTGCTCGGCTCGCTGCTGCTCAACCTCGGCCTGCGCTGGCACCAGCGGCAGCGCCGCCGCCGGGCGCGCGGCTTCCGCAACATGAAGTCGATGGCCCAGAAGCAGCGCGAACGCGCGCGGCGGCCGGACTGGCGGCAGGCTCCGCCCAGTTCCCAGCGCGGCTGGCGCTGAAACCTACCCCACCGGCTCGACGTCGACCGCGACGTCGATCTTCTGCCCTTCCTGCCCGGTGAACACCCCGTCGATCGGCGCGACGTCGGCATAGTCGCGGCCCATGGCGGTGACGATATGGTCGCTGCCCACCAGGCAGGCGTTGGTCGGGTCGAAGCCCAGCCAGCCGCGCTCCGCCCCGCACCAGATCACAACCCAGGCATGGGTCGCGTCGGCGCCCACCAGGCGCGGCTGGCCGGGCGGCGGGATGGTGCGCAGATAGCCCGAGACATAGGCCGCCGGCACCCCGACGCCGCGCAGGCCGGCGATCATGATCTGGGCGAAATCCTGGCAGACGCCGTGGCGCTTCTCGAACGCCTCGGCCGGGCTGGTGTCGACGGTCGTCGCGCTGCCGTCATAGGTGAAGCGGTCGTGGATGCGGGTGGCGAGCGCCAGCCCCGCCTCGACCACCCCGCGATCGGGATCGAGCAGTTCGGAGCACCAGGCGGTGATCGCCGCGCTGAGCGGGATCGACGGCGACGGATAGATGAAGTTGGCCGGGCTCTCCACGCCGATGTCGAGCGTGACGCGCGCCGCGGCGGCGACCTCGGCCACGGTCGCGTCGCCGGGCAGCGGCATCGGCACCGGCCGGTCGACGCGGATACGGAAGCGGCTCTCGATCTCCAGCTCGCGCGACGGCTTCTCCACCACCATGCGGGTGACATGGCCGAGATAGCCGGTCGGCCGCGTGCCGGTGACGCGGGAGCCCGGCGACAGGCGCAGCCGGAAGCTCTCCAGCCGCTGCCCCGCCCAGTCGACCGGCTGGAGGCGCAGGTTGCAGCGCGCGAAGGCGACCGGATAGGCGTAGCGGAACAGGGTGCGGTGGCGGACCTGGTAGAGCATCGCGGTCGCGGTCAGGCCAGCGTCATGCCGGACATGCGGAAACCCTCGCTGCCCTGCAGGAAGAAGCGCGTGCTGATCGCGTTGGACAGCTCGGAGAACATGTTCTCCAGCCCCAGCACCGTCGCCGCGTCGAGCGTCTCGGCGGTGGCGGTGCGGAGCGTGGCCTCGATCCGATAGAAGATCATCTCGTGCGCCTCGGCCATGCCGTCGTCGCGCAGCGCCGGCAGCTCGGCCAGATGGCGGGCGATCCGCTCGACCTGGAAAGCGATCGAGCGCGGGTTGTAGGGATCGAGCGCGACGAGGTCACGGACCGGTTCGAGCGCGAGCCCGGCGAGATAGCGCGCGCGATAGCTGATCTGGCTGTCGAACAGGTCGAGCAGGGTGGTGAGGTCGTCGGCCGAGGCGTCGGCGGCGCCGAAGATGCGGACCTGGCGGCATCCCCACTGCGCCCGTTCGATCCGCCGCCCCATGTCGTGGAAGCGCCAGCCGGCGGTGCGGCCCATATTCTCCGCCGACAGCCCGGCCAGCGCCGAGAAGCGCTCCTGCAGGTCGACCGCGCGCGCCAGCATCGCCTCGGCATCGTCGGATGCCGCCGCCGGCAGCGGCGCGTCGACGAGACGCCAGACGTCGCCCGACAGGCGGTCGCGCGTACCGCTGGCGATGGCGCGGGCGTGGCGCATCAGCACCTTGATGCTCGCCGGCCCGTCGCCGTCGAGCGCGAGCAGCGCCAACTCGCGCAGGTCGTGGGTCTCGCCCGCGCCTTCCTCTTCCTCGGGCTCCTCGCCGTCCTCCGCCGCCGGCCGCTCGGCGATCGCCGCGCCCGAGGCGATCAGCATCGTGCCGAGCCGGTCGAGCGTCAGCGGGAACAGCGCCGCGCCGCCATCGGCGACGATCGAGCCGCCCAGCGTCGCGCGGACCAGCCGCAGCGTCGCCTCGCCCCGCTCCAGATAGCGGCCGAGCCAGTAGAGATTGTCGGCCGCGCGGCTCGGCAACGTGCCGGGATTGCGGCGGATCGGCACCTTCTGCGGCAGCAGCGAGACCGGATCGACCGTCTTCCTGCCGACCACGCAGACGTCGGCGGAGAAGGCCCCCTCGCCCATCACCGTGACGCGCGCGTCGGAATCGTCGCCGATCCGGGCGAAGCCGCCCGGCATCACCGTCCACTTGCCTTCGCCGTCGCGCGCCGCGAACACGCGCACGGTGAAGGGACGCGGCACGAGCTGCCCGTCGAGCACGGCGGGCGTGGTCGACAGATGGACGTCCTCCATCGCGACATAGTCGGTCGGCCGGTTGCGCATGTCGGCGAGCAGTATCTCGCGCTGGGCGCGGCTGAGCGTCGCGGCGAGCACCGGGCGGCCACGCGGCAGGCCGAGCGGCGCCTCGCTGAACGCCGGCGCGATCAGCAGCTCGTCGAGCCGCGCCTCGACCTGCGCGCGCGGCCCGTCCTGCCCGCACCACCAGGTCGCGATGTTGGGAAGGATCAGATGCTCGCCCAGCAGCCGTTGCGCGAGCGCCGGCAGGAAGGCGCCCATCGCGGTCGATTCGACCGCCCCCGCGCCCGGCGCGTTGGCGATCACCGCCTGACCCGCCGCCATCGCGTCCATCAGCCCGGGCACGCCGATCGCCGATCCCGCATCGAAGGCGAGCGGGTCGAGATAGCGCGAATCGATCCGGCGCCACAGCGCGTCGACCCGCTTCAATCCCTCGATCGTGCGGACGAACAGCCCGTCCTCGGTCACCGAGAGGTCGCTGCCCTCGACCAGCAGCAGGCCGAGATAACGGGCGAGATGCGCCTGCTCGGCATAGCTCTGATTGTAGCGGCCCGGCGTCAGCAGGCCGATGCGCGGATCGGAGCGGCGGCAGACCGCCGACAGTCCCTCGCGGAAGGCCGAGAAGAAGGGCGCGAGCCGCTCGACATGAAGCCGGGTCTGGAGCGCGCCCATCAGCCGGCTCGACGCCAGCCGGTTCTCCAGCGCATAGCCCGCGCCGACCGGGGCGCGGACATGATCGTCGAGCACGCGCCATTCGCCGCTCGGATCGCGGCCGATATCGGCCGCGTAGATGTGGAGATGGTGGCCGCCCGGCGGCTTCACCCCGACCTGCGATCGCCAGAAGGCGCGGCTGCCGGTGACGAGCGCGGCGGGCACCGCGCCGCTGGCGACGACCGTCTGTTCGCCGAAGACGTCGTCGAGCAGCCGTTCGAGCAGCTCGGCGCGCTGGGCGATCCCGGCGGCGATCACCGCCCAGTCGTCCTCGCCGATCAGCAGCGGCACCGCCGAGACCGGCCAGGGCCGCTCGCCCTCCTCGCCCGGCAGGCGGAAGGCGGTGCCCAGTTCCTGCACCTGCCGCGCCATGCGCTGCTGGAGCAGGTCGAGCCGGCCTTCGCTGAGCCGCCCGATCCCCTCGAACAGCGCATGCCACCAGCGCGCGCCGCGGCCGACGTCGCCGCGCAGCGCGTCGGCCATCCCCGCCATGGCGATATAGCTCTGGAGCCAGCCTTCCCCGAGGCTCGGCAGGCCCGGCAGCTCGGCCATCATGTCGCCCTGCATGGCCGTCCTACCAGCCCGGCGGGACGCGCAGGTCGAGCGTCATCGGGAACTCGCTCGCCCGTTCCGGCATCGGGATCGTCACCGGGCCCGGCGTATGGCCATGGTCCTGGAACCGCGCCCGCCGCCGCGCCTCGGCCTCCAGGTCGTTGACCGGCACGGTGTCATAGTTGCGGCCTCCCGGATGCGCGACATGATAGACGCACCCGCCTAGCGAACGTTCGTTCCACTTGTCGAGCACGTCGATGGTCAGCGGCGCGTCGGCGTCGAGCAGCGGGTGGAGGCAGTTGGCCGGCTTCCACGCCTTGTAGCGCACCCCGCCGACCGCCTCGCCGGGCACCCCGGTCGGCGTCATCGGCACCGCGCGGCCGTTGACCGCGACGACGTGGCGGCCCGGCACCAGCCCGGTGGCGCGCAGCTGGAGCCGCTCGGTCGAGCTGTCGACATAGCGCACGGTGCCGCCGATCACGCCGGTCTCCCCCAGCACGTGCCACGGCTCCAGCGCATGCGCGACCTCCAGCGTCACCCCGCCCGCCGAGACGGTGCCGTGGACCGGGAAGCGGAACTGGCGCTGCGCCTCGAACCAGGCGGGATCGAAGCCGTAGCCGGCATGGCGCAGGTCGCCGAGCACCTCCAGGAAATCGGCCCAGACGAAATGCGGCAACAGGAAGCGGTCGTGCAGCGCGGTGCCCCAGCGGACCAGCCCGCCCTTCTGCGGCTCGCGCCAGAACCAGGCGGTGAGCGCGCGCAGCAGCAATTGCTGGGCCAGGCTCATCTTCGGCTCGGGCGGCATCTCGAAGCCGCGGAACTCGAGCAGGCCGAGCCGGCCGGTCGGCCCGTCGGGCGAGAACATCTTGTCGATGCAGATCTCGGTGCGGTGGGTGTTGCCCGTCACGTCGACCAGCAGGTTGCGGAACAGCCGGTCGACCACCCAGGGCGGCGGCGCCTCGCCCTCGCCCGGCGCGGGCACCTGCGCCAGCGCGATCTCCAGTTCGTAGAGGCCGTCGTGGCGCGCCTCGTCGATGCGCGGCGCCTGGCTGGTCGGGCCGATGAACAGCCCCGAGAAGAGATAGCTGAGGGAGGGATGCCGCTGCCAGTAGAGCAGGAAGCTCTTGAGCAGGTCGGGGCGGCGGATGAAGGGCGAATCGTTCACCGAGCGGCCACCGAGCACGATATGGTTGCCGCCGCCGGTGCCGATCGGGCGGCCGTCGACCATGAACTTGTCGGCGGTCAGCCCGGTCTCGCGCGCCAGATCGTAGAGGCCGGTGGTGATCTCGACCGTCTCGCGCCAGCTCGCCGCCGGCTGGACGTTGACCTCGATCACGCCGGGGTCGGGCGTCACCTTCAGCAGGTTGAGGCGCGGATCGGGCGGCGGCGCATAGCCCTCGACCCGCACCGGGATGCGGGTGCGCGCGGCGGCCGCCTCGATCTCGGCGATCAGCTCCAGATAGTCTTCGAGCCGCTCGGTCGGGGGCAGGAACACCGCGACATGACCGTCCTTCGCCTCGACCGTGATCGCGGTGCGGACGGCGCCCTCGATCAACACCTGCTCCTGCCGCTCCTGCGCGGCGGCGCCGGCGGCGGGCGCGACCGCCTCGATCCGCTGGCGGTAGAAGTCGGGCATCGGCTCGCGCGGCTCGGTGGTGTCGCGCGGGTGGAGATAGGGATAGTCGGCGGCCGGCACATGCGGCAGCGATCCGAGCGGCAGGCGATAGCCGAGCGCGCTGTCGCCGGCCACCGCGAACAGCTTGCCGCGCCGCAGGCTCCAGCGTTCCGACCGCCAGCGCCCCGGCGTCGCCGCCTGCCGCGCATTCCAGCGCTGGATCGGCAGGACATAGCCGACCGGGCTGCCCAGCCCCCGCTCGAACGCCTTGACCATGCGGGCGCGCGCCTCGGGATCGTCGATCTTCGGATCGCTCGGGTCGACATTGGCGGGAAGCTGCGCCTCCTTCACCGACCAGTCGACCGGGTCCTCATAGGCCGGCGCGACCATCGCCGCGCCGACGCCCAGCCCCTCGGCCATCGCGGACAGGAAGGCCTCGGCCTGCTCGGCCCCGACCGTCGCACCCGCCCCATCGGTCCCCTCGCCCGCGATCAGCGCGGCGTCGTTCCACACCGGCACGCCGTCGGTCCGCCAATAGACCGAATAGCCCCAGCGCGGCAGGCTCTCCCCCGGATACCATTTGCCCTGGCCATGGTGGAGCAGGCCGCCCGGCGCGAAGCGCTCGCGCAGCCTGCGGATCAGCCGGTCGGCATAGCCGGCCTTGGTCGGGCCGACCGCGTCGCCGTTCCACTCGGGCGCCTCCGGATCGTCGAGGGCGACGAAGGTCGGCTCCCCGCCCGTCGTCAGCCGCACGTCCTGCGCGACCAGATCGGCGTCGACCGCCTCGCCCAGCGCGTCGAGCGCCTCCCAGCGGGCGTCGGTGAACGGCTTGGTGATGCGCACCGCCTCGGCGATGCGCTGGACGTCCATGTCGAAATGGAAATCGACATGCGCGGGTTCGAGCAGCGCGCCCTCGATCGGGGTCGCCGACCGGTGGTGCGGAGTCGCGGCGAGCGGGATGTGCCCCTCCCCCGCGAACATGCCCGAGGTCGCGTCCATTCCGATCCAGCCGGCGCCGGGCACATAGACCTCCGCCCAGGCATGGAGGTCGCAGACGTCGGCGGCGACGCCCTTGGGTCCGTCGATCGGGACGATGTCGGGGGTGAGCTGGATCGAATAGCCAGAGACGAAACGCGCGGCGAAGCCGAGGCGCCGGGCGACCTGGACCAGCAGCCAGGCCGAATCGCGGCAGCTTCCGGTGCCGGCCGCCAGCGTCTCCTCGGGCGTCTGCACGCCCGGCTCCATGCGGATGACATAGTTGACCCGCCGATGGATCGCGACGTTGAGGTCGACGAGGAAGTCGATCGTGCGGGCGCGGAGATCGACGAAGGGCGCGACGAATCCGTCGAACAGCGGCCCTTGCGGCTCGATCTCGAAATAGGCGGCGAGGTCGGCGGCGATCGCGGGCGCATAGGCGAAGGGCCGCTGCTCGGCATAATCCTCGACGAAGAAGTCGAACGGATTGACCACCACCAGGTCGGCGATCAGGTCGACGGTGATCGAGAATTCGTCGGTCCGTTCGGGAAACACCAGCCGCGCCAGCCAGTTGCCGTGCGGGTCCTGCTGCCAGTTGATGAAGTGGTTTTCCGGGGCGATGCGCAGCGAATAATTGTTCACCGCCGTCCGGCTGTGCGGCGCCGGCCGCAGGCGGATGAGCTGGGGGCCCAGCGGGACCGGGTGGTCGTAGCGGTAGACCGTCTGATGGTGCAGCGCCGCCTGAATCATGGATGGAAGGATCAGCACATCCCGTTGTGCGGTGCAATGAAGAGTTGGAGCTTTCGTCATTCCGGCGGAGGCCGGAATCTCAGCGGAGAGGAGATGAGGTCGAGGCAGGAACCTCCCGAGATGCCGGCCTCCGCCGGCATGACGACCGAGATCAGGCCCGCTCGACCAGTTCCACCAGCCCGGGCACCAGCGACGCGACGAGCAGCAGCGCCATGCCGATGTTGAAGGCGCGCAGCGCGCCGGGGCGCTTCAGGAGCTGGCGCACCACCGTGCCGCCACCGGCCCACAGCATGATGCACGGCAAGCCGGCGAGCGTCAGGATCAGCGCGGCGAGAGGCACGTCTGCGGTGAGGTGGTCGGGGCGCGTGAAGCCGGTGGCGATGCCGAGGCACATCGCCCAGGCCTTGGGGTTCACCCACTGGAACGCCGCCGCCTCGATGATGCCGAGCGGACGGGCGCGCGCCGAGGTCGATCCGACTCCGACCGAGGTCGCGATTCGCCAGCTCAGATAGAGGAGATAGGCGGTCGAGGCGATGTGCAGCACGGTATAGAGCCACGGCGCCCGCGCGATCACGCCCGCCAGCCCGAGGCCCAGCAACAGCATCATGACGATGCAGCCGAAGCTGATCCCCGCCATGTGCGGGATGGTGCGTCCGAAGCCGAAGGTCGCGCCCGATGCCAGCAGCATCATGTTGTTCGGCCCCGGCGTCACCGAGGAGACGATGCAGAAGGTCACGAGCGCGATGAGGATGTCCGGGCTCATTGTCACCGCCTGATTGTCATCGTCTGAGGGCCAGGGCCAGCCGATATTGCGCGTCGACCATCATCGCGCGCCCCTGCTTGCGTAGATCGGGATGGGCCGACGATGCAATCGCCGACGCCGAGACCACGGCCGCGAAGCCGAGCAGGATGAAGGTGGCCACCGCCATCGTCCAGAACTGTCTCATGATCCTTGTCCCATTGTCACATCGGTTTGAAATGTTGACAGCGGTCAATTGTCGCATATTGTATTGCTAGTCAAAGAGCATATTGTCACAGTGACATTAAAGGCGGACCATGACCTGGACTCCCACGCTGCAGGATGACGCCGACACGGTGTCGGGCCGGCTGCTGTCCGCCCTGCGCCGCGACATCGCGGAGGGGCGGCTGTCGCCCGGCACCCGCCTGCCCCCGCACCGCGACCTCGCCCATCGGCTGGGCATCGGCATCGGCACGGTGACGTCGGTCTATGGCGAGGCGGCGCGGCAGGGCCTGCTCACCGCGACGGTCGGGCGCGGCAGCTTCGTCGCCGACGCGGTCGCGCGGTCGGATCGCGGCGACGGCGGCATCGACCTCAGCCGCAACGTCCCCCCGCTCGGCTCGGCGCAGCGACGCCTGCCGGCGACGCTCGCCCGCCTCGCCCGCCGTCCCGACCTCGGCCTGCTGCTCGACTATGCGCCGCCCGCCGGGCTCGATGCGCATCGCCGCACGGCGGCGAGCTGGCTCCGCCGGATCGGCGCCTTCCCCGATGCGCGGGCCGACCGGCTGATCGTCACCACCGGCGCCCAGCAGGCGATGACCCTCGCCTTCGACATATTGTGCGCGCCCGGCGACGCGATCATGACCGAGGCGGCCTCCTATTTCGGCGTCCGCTCGATCGCCCAGGCCGGCGGCCAGGCGACGATCGGCCTGGCGATGGACGAGGAGGGCCTGCTGCCCGACGCGCTCGATCGCGCCGCGGCCGGCGGGGCGCGGGTGCTCTACACCCTCCCCACCCTCCAGAACCCGACCGGCCGGATCATGGGCGAGCAGCGCCGCCGCGACATCGCCGCGATCGCCCGCCGCCGCGACCTGTGGATCGTCGAGGACGACCTCTATTCGATCTACGCGACCGGCGGCACGCCGGCCCCGCTCGCCGCGCATGCGCCCGAACGCTGCTTCTACATCCACGGCACGTCGAAGGTGTTCGGCCCCGGCCTGCGCACCGGCTTCCTGATCGCCCCCGACGACGACCGTTTCGAGCGGATATTGCGGCTGATCCGGGCGCGGATCTATGCGCCCGCGACGATGGGGCCGACCGTCGCCTGCCAGTGGATCGAGGACGGATCGGCCGACGAGATCGTCGCCGAGACGCTGGACGAGATGCTGGCGCGCGGCCGGCTGGCGATCGAGCGGCTCGGCGCCGCCGCCAGCCCGCCCGCCGATCCGCGCTGCCCGCATCTCTGGCTGCCGATGCCCGAGCTGGAGGCCGAGCGGGTGACGGCGCGGGCGCTGCGCGCGGGCATCACGCTGACGCCGCCTTCCGCCCCGGTGATCGATCCTTCCCTGATCTCCGGCGTGCGCCTATGCCTTGGCGCCGCGGCGGACCGGACCGAACTGGGCCTTGCGCTCGACCGGATCGCCACGGCACTGGACAGCCGTCGAACCGAGGCCGCCGAGGCGGTGATATGAGCGAGGCGCAATTGACCACCGAACCCACCGATCCCCACAGCCTGTTCCGGAGCTGGTTCGCCGAGGCGAAGGCGTCCGAGCCCAACGATCCCGAGGCGATGGCGGTCGCCACCGTCGGCGCCGACGGGCAGCCCTCGGTGCGCATGGTGCTGCTCAAGGGCCATGACGCGCGCGGCTTCGTCTTCTACACCAATTATGAGAGCCGCAAGGCGACCCAGCTCCTCGAAACGGGCCGCGCCGCCCTGCTCTTCCACTGGAAATCGCTGCGCCGCCAGGTCCGCATCGAGGGGCCCGTGTCGAAGGTGAGCCCGGAGGAAGGCGACGCCTATTTCGCGACCCGCCACCGCGATTCGCAGATCGGCGCCTGGGCCTCGGACCAGTCGCGCCCGCTCGACAGCCGCGCGACCTTCGAGGCGCGCTACGAGGAGATGCTGCGCCGCTTCGAGGGCGGCCCCGTTCCCCGGCCGCCGCACTGGTCGGGCTTCCGCGTCGCGCCGGAGCGGATCGAGTTCTGGCAGGACCGCGCCCATCGCCTGCACGAGCGCCGGCTGTTCACGCGCAGCGGCGACGGCTGGAGCGAAGGCCTGCTCTACCCATGACGATCGCCCCGAACGTCCGGGCGGGCCTGGCCTCGGTCGCGGTGGCGATCAGCCTGATCGCGCTGAAGGGCTATGCGAGCTGGACGACGGGATCGGCGGCGATGCTCGGCTCGCTCGCCGACAGCACGCTCGACCTGATCGCCTCGCTCGTCACGCTGTGGGGCGTGCGGCTGGCGGCGACCCCGGCCGACCGCCACCACCGCTTCGGCCATGGCAAGGCGGAGGCGATCGCCGCCTTCTTCCAGGTCGTGCTGATCAGCCTCTCCGCCTTCTGGATCATCGTCCATTCGGCCGAACGGCTGATCGCCGACGCGGCCCCCACCGCGGCGGAGGCCGGCATCGCCGTGTCGCTGATCGCGCTGGTGCTGACCATCGCGCTGGTCGCCTATCAGCGCCGCGTGATCCGGCAGACCGGGTCGCTCGCGATCGGCACCGACAAAGTGCATTACCAGAGCGACCTGCTGCTCAACATCGCGGTGATCGCCGCACTGCTGGTCGAAAGCGCGGCCGGGGTGCGCGGCGCCGATGCGGTGGCGGGGATCGGCATCGGCCTGTGGCTGCTCCACGGCGCCTATCGCGCCTCGCGCGCCGCGATCGACCAGTTGATGGACCGCGAATGGCCCGAGGAGCGCCGCCGCGCCTTCGCCGAGGTCGCCAGCCGCCATCCCGAGCTGCGCGGCATCCACAACATGAAGACGCGCACCGCCGGCGGCGACGACTTCGTCCAGTTCCACGTCTGGGTCGACCCCGCCATGTCGCTGGGCGAGGCGCACCGGGTGATGGACGAGGTCGAGGCGAAGCTGCGCGTCGCCTTTCCCGGCGTCGACATCACCATCCACCCCGAACCCGAAGGGCATCTCGACCCCGGCGAGGAGAACCATCCGTGAAGATCCCGTTCCAGCAGGTCGATGCCTTCGCCGATCGCCCCTTCACCGGCAATCCGGCGGCGGTGATGCCGCTCGAAGCCTGGCTCGACGACGCGACCCTCCAGGCGATCGCGGCCGAGAACAACCTGGCCGAGACCGCCTTCATCGTCCCCTGGGCGGGCGACGAGGCCGATTTCGAGCTGCGCTGGTTCACCCCGGGCGTCGAGGTCGCGCTGTGCGGCCATGCGACGCTGGCGACCGGCCATGTCCTGCTGTCGCGCAATCCGGCCAGCCAGCAGGTGCGCTTCATGACCCGCCAGGCCGGCCCGCTGGAAGTCGCGCGCGACGGCGATCGCTACCGCCTCGCCCTGCCCGCCTGGGAGATGGCGCCGAAGCCGCTGCCCGACCATGCCGCGATGCTCGGCGGCGCGCCGGTCGAGACGCATTGGCGCGACGGCGGCTATGCGCTGTTCCGCTACGGCAGCGCCGCGGAGGTGATCGCGCTGGAGCCCGATTTCCGGGCGATGCGGCGACTGGGCGACATATTGTTCATCGCCACCGCGCCGGGCGTCGAGACCGACATCGTCAGCCGCGTCTTCGCGCCGGGGGCCGCGATCGACGAGGACCCGGTCACCGGATCGGCGCATTGCCTGCTCGCCACCTATTGGGCGAAGCAGCTCGGCCGCGACCGCTTCACCGCCTTCCAGGCCTCGGCGCGCGGCGGCCATATCGACGTCCGTCTCGACGGCGACCGGGTGCTCCTCGGCGGATCGTGCGTGACGGTGATCGAGGGGGTGTTCACGCTGTCCTAGGGCGCCATGCCCCCATCCGTCATGCTGAACTCGTTTCAGCATCCACCCAGCCACTCAGGCTGGCCATGCGGCATGAGCACAGGTTCCGAAAAAGCCCGAATTCCGCGTCAGCCTCTCGGTGGATGCTGAAACAAGTTCAGCATGACGAGGAAGGAAGCGGCTAGATCAGGCCGCTACGGCAAGCTCGGCCGGGACGGTCGCGCGGATCCAGCCGCCGCCGAGCACGCGGTCGCCCGCGTAGAGCACCGCCGCCTGTCCGGGGGCGACGCCATATTCGGGCTGGTCGAAGCGGACGGCGCCGTCCTCGAACCGGGCCGGGACCGGCTTGGCGAGCGAGCGGACCTTGGCGGTCAGCGGCCCCTCATAGCCCTCGCCGATCCAGTTGACGTCGTCGAGCATCGCCGCCGACACGGCGAGCGCGCGGCGCGGGCCGACGACGAGACGCTTCGTCTCCGGCTCCAGCCGGACGACGTAGAGCGGCTCTGGGCTGCCGCCGATCTCGATCCCGCGGCGCTGGCCGACGGTGAAATGGATCAGCCCGCGATGCCGGCCGAGCACCCGGCCGTCGAGGCCGACGATCTCGCCCTCCTCCGCCGCTTCGGGGCGCAAGCGCTTGACGATGCTGGCATAATCGCCGTCGGGGACGAAGCAGATATCCTGGCTGTCGGGCTTGGCCGCGACCCCCAGCCCGAGCTCGGCCGCGATCTCGCGGACGCGCGGCTTGGGCATCGCGCCGAGCGGGAAGCGCAGATAGTCGAGCTGGTCGCGCGTGGTGGCGAACAGGAAGTAGCTCTGGTCCCGCGCCGGATCGGCGGCGCGGTGCAGCTCGGCGCGGCCGCCCGCCCCCACCACGCGGCGTACATAATGGCCGGTCGCCAGGCAATCCGCGCCGAGGTCGCGGGCGATGCCGAACAGGTCGGTGAACTTCACCCCCTGGTTGCAGCGGACGCAGGGGATCGGGGTCCGCCCGGCGGCATATTCGTCGGCGAAGTCGGCGATCACCGAATCCCGGAAACGGCTTTCATAATCAAACACATAATGGGCGATGCCGAGCCTGTCCGCGACGGCCCGCGCGTCGCGGATGTCCTGCCCCGCGCAGCAGCTTCCGGTGCGGCCGACGGCGGCGCCGTGATCGTAGAGCTGGAGGGTCACGCCGATCGTCTCGGCGCCGCTCGCGGCGGCGAGCGCGGCGACCACCGAACTGTCGACGCCGCCCGACATGGCGACGACGATGCGGGCGCCGGCGAGCGAGCCGGGCGCGCGGCCTTCGAGCTGGAATTCCGGGTTCATCGGGGCGCCCATAGCAGGTCGGGCCAACGCCCGCAAAATTATGCGATTTTCCCCTAAAGATTTGCCCCGCGAAGCCGTTTCTTGTGCTGACACGGGACAACAGCGGGGCACGCGATGAAAATCGACATCAACAAGTTCCGGGTCGACGGCGCCGAGCCGACCGAGGCGCCGCTCGACTTCGCCACGCTGTGCACCCTGCTCGCCCGCCACCAGGCGGAGACGCCGACCGCGCGGCTCGCGCGCGACGGCGACTGGACCGGCGAGCATCCCGATCACGCCAGCCAGCCCGCCGTCGCCGTCCTGCTCTCGGGGCCGAGCCAGCCGACGCCGGCGGGCGGCAACGCGCATGGCAGCTTCCACGCCGCCGCCGCCGCGCTGTTCAATCCCCGGTCGTAAAAGATGGTGACCCGCCGGTTTACCGTTCACCGCAAAGTTTCCTTGAAGGCCGGGCGGATAGCCAGGCCTTCGGAAACGCAGTCCGGTCGTCCGGCCATGTTCGAGGTATCGCATGCTTGAGAATCAGAAGATCCGCCCGCATCAGGTCATCGGCCCCCTCGGCGAGCCGCTCACGCTCGACAGCCTTCCGCCCAAGGGCACGACCCGCTGGGTGGTCCGCCGCAAGGCGGAGGTGGTGGCGGCGGTCAGCGGCGGCCTGCTGACCGTGGACGAGGTCTGCGAGCGCTACGATCTCAGCATCGAGGAATTCGCCGGCTGGCAGCGCGCGGTCGAGCGGTCGGGCATGCCCGGCCTGCGCGTCACCCGCATCCAGCACTACAAGTCGCTCTACGAGCGCCAGCAGAAATACTGACCGTTAACCGCCCGCGTCCTTACCGCGGCCGGCCGGCCCGCTCCTTCCGGAGCGGGCCTTTTTCTTGCGCGCGATGCGACGAAATCCGCCATTCGGAACGGGCAAGAAAGGAACCTGTACAGGACTCGAACGTAGTCTCCATAGCGGCTAGACTCAGGTCATAACCGACAGTGGACAGGAGGACGCGATGAACCTGATCATTTTCCTTATCGTCGGCGGCATCATCGGCTGGCTGGCGAGTATCCTGATGCGCACCGACGCGCAGCAGGGCATCATCCTCAACATCGTCGTCGGCATCATCGGCTCGTTCATCGGTGGCGTGCTGTTCGGCCCGACGCTGGGCGGCGGCGGCATCTACGGCTGGATCAGCGCCTTCGTGGGCGCGGTGGTCCTGCTCGCGATCGTCAACCTGGTCCGGCGCGGCACCGTGCGCTGACCGCACCCGATCCGGGCAACGACGCCTTGGAGCCGCCGGAGATGATCCGGCGGCTCTTTTCTTGGCGCGGTCCCCGCCCTAGACATTCGGGCGTCATCGTTCCGGGGGTTCCGAACAGTCCATGTCCGACCGTGCCAAGCTGATCGCCTATGGGCTGCCCCGCCAGCCGCTCGACATCAGGCCCGCGCCGCACGAACGCGACTGGATGGACGCGACCGACCAGCGCTACGCCTATCGCTGCCTGCCGCTGGCCATCGCCAATGCGCATGGCTGGGAAATCCTCTGCACCTCGGGCTTCTCGGCCTGGTGGAACGGCGAGCTCGCGATCGACGCGATCACGATCACCCCCGACCAGGAGGGGCAGAAGCCGGCGATCAGCCATTTCGGCTATGGCATCATGACCTTCCACGTCTCGGCCGTGTTCCGGACCGAGCCGGGCTACGACCTGATGATCCAGGGCCCGATCAACCGGCCCAAGGATGCGATCGCCCCGCTGACCGGCGTCGTCGAGACCGACTGGACGCCCTTCACCTTCACGATGAACTGGCAGTTCACCCGCCCCAACACGGTGATCCGCTTCGAGGCGGGCGAGCCCTTCTGCCACGTCTTCCCGACCCGGCGCGGCGAACTCGAGCGGATCGAGCCCGAATTCCGGCCGATCGAAAGCAATCCCGAGCTCCAGGCCGAGTTCGAGGCCTGGACCGCGAGCCGCGCCAATTTCCTGGCGACGCTGCACACGCCCGAGACCGAGGCCGCCGCCCAGAAATGGCAGAAGCATTATTATCGCGGCCATAATCTGGAAGGATCGGGGATCGCGAGCGACGACCACCGCACCCGCATCCGGCTGCGCCCCTTCGCGCGGGACGGCCAGGACGGCGGCTGACGCCCGGCGAACCGGCCCGCCCTATGCCTGCGGACCGAAAAGGTCTATGATCGCCGCGTCGGACCGCCGCGCGGCGATTGGGTCGGCGCAGCTATGGTCAGGCCGTTGTGGGAGACGGGCGCCATGGACAGTTCGCACATCAGGATGCTGCTCGCGGGCCTTTTCGTGGCCTTCCTGCTGGCCGTGGTCATGAAGGACCTGATCCGGCGCCGGCCGAAACCGCCCGCCATGCCCAGGCACAGGGGCTTCCGGTCGACGAAGGCGCCGCCCCGGACCGGCTGGAAGGCCGGCCCCCCGCGCTAGAGGCTGATTCAGCCTGAAACGATCAAGGTCTAGAACATCGAGCGTTTCTTTGACGCAGCTACCACCGCTCATCCTGAGGAGCCATTGAGCGAAGGCGAAATGGCGTCTCGAAGGAGTGGTCCTTCGAGACGGGCCTTCGCCAAGGCTCAGTCCCTCCTCAGGATGAGCGGGTCGGATAAAAGCCCCGCCGTCAGTTCAGCTCGAACGTCACCGACAGGCTGATCGACAATTTCTGCTCGCCCGCCTCGATCGAGGTGTCGGCGGCTTCCTTGCCGCGCGCCATCATCATCATCGGCGCCGGACGCGGCATCATCGGCGGTTCGAAGCTGCCCTCGCTGATCGCGACGATCCGCTTCACCGACAGGCCGGCGGCGCGCGCATAGAGGTCGGCGCGCGCCCGCGCCTCGGCGACCGCCTTCTGGCGCGCCTGGTCGAGCAGCGGCTCGGGCTTGTCGATCGACAGGGTCGGGCCGTCGATCTGGTTGGCGCCCGCCGCGACCAGCGAATCGAGGATCGGGCCCGCCTTCTTGACGTCGCGGAAGCGCACGCTCACCCGGCTCGACGCCTGGTAGCCGGTGATCACCGGCGGCTGGTTGTCGGCATAGCGATATTGCGGGCTCAGCGAGATCGCGGTCGTCTGGATGTCGCGGTCTGCGACGCCGGCCTTGCGGATCGCGGCGACGGTCGCCGCGGTGCGGCTGGCATTCTCGCTCATCGCCGCCGCGGCGGTCGGCTGCTGGGTGACGACGCCCGCCCCGATCGTCGCGATGTCGGGCACCGCGCTCACCTCGCCGCTGGCGACGATGTCGAGCCGCGTGCCGCCGATCGGCTGCGGACCGGCCGTCGCCTGCTGCGCCGAAGCCGGCGCCATCAGCGCCAGGGCGACCGGCATGGCCAGACCGATCTTCAGCAATTCATGTCCCATTTCGGTTGCGCTCCTGCTTGGCCGCGAGGATCGCGGCTGCTAGATGCGCCATAACGATCCTCGCTGCATGGGGCATGAACGCCTTACGGCCACGAAATGATCCCGGTCGCCATCGGGATCGCGCGCCGGCATCGCTCCTCTTGAGCGAGGTGACGTATTGAGATAATACAGCTCCAACAGACAGCAGGCCCCCGCGCCGGGCCGACAATGGAAAGCTATGGGGATGAACGTCGAATCCGGCATCCAGACCGACTATGCGGCCTATGACTATGACGACGGCCAGGCGCGCCGCCGCCGCCGGATCATCATCGGCGGGGTGATCGCCGCCGTGGTCGTGGCCGTGGTCGCGGGGGTGATGATCTTCGGCGGCAACAAGGCCGCCCCGCCCGCCCCGCCCGCCCCCGGCGTCACCGTGATCGTGCCCGGCCTGACCGACGTCGCCGCGACGATCTCGTCGACCGGCACGCTGTTCGCCAAGCGCGAGATGCCGGTCGGCATCGCCGGCGAGGGCGGCATGGTGCAGGCGGTCCTGGTCGAACCCGGCACCTGGGTCGCCGCCGGCCAGACGCTGGCGGTGATCGAGCGCTCGGTCCAGGCGCAGCAGGCCAATTCGCTCTCCGCCTCGGTCCGGGTCGCCCGCGCCGACGCCGAGCTTGCCCAGGCCGAACTCGACCGCGCCAAGGCGCTGGTCGCGCGCGGCTTCATCTCCAAGGCCGACATCGACCGCCGCACCGCGACGCGCGACGCCGCCGTCGCGCGGGTCGCGGTCGCGCAGGCCCAGCTCGGCGAGCAGCGCGCCCAGATCGGCCGCCTCGACATCCGCTCGCCCGCCGCCGGCCTGGTGCTGACCCGCGCGGTCGAGCCCGGCCAGGTCGTCAATGCCAGCAACGGCGCGCTGTTCCGCGTCGCCAAGGGCGGCGAGATGGAGATCCGCGCCCAGCTCGTCGAGCGCGACCTCGCCCGCCTCAAGGTCGGCGACACCGCGCAGGTGACGCCGATCGGCACCCGCAAGACCTTCACCGGCACGATCTGGCAGCTTTCGCCGGTGATCGACCCGCAGACCCGCCAGGGCGTCGCCCGCATCCAGCTCGCCTATGATCCGGCGCTGCGGCCCGGCGGCTTCGCCACCGCGACGATCAGCAGCGGCCGCGTCACCGCGCCGCGCCTGCCCGAATCCGCGGTGCTGAGCGACGACAAGGGGTCGTTCGTCTACAGCGTCGGCAAGGACGGCAAGGTGGTCCGCCACGACGTGAAGGTCGGCGACTTCTCCGACGCGGGCATCGTCATCCTCTCCGGCCTGCGCGGCGACGAGAAGGTGGTGCTGTCGGCCGGCGCCTTCCTGAACCCCGGTGACAAGGTGACGCCGCAGCTCGCCAAGCCCGACGCCCTCGCGCACTGATCGATCGGAGCCCTCCGGCATGCGTAACATCTCCGCCTGGGCGATCAGGAACCCGATCCCGCCGATCGTCCTGTTCGCCGCCCTCACCCTCGCCGGGCTGATCAGCTTCGCGCGGATGGACATCAACCAGATGCCGGACATCAGCTTTCCGGCGGCGGAGGTCCAGGTCGTCCAGCCCGGCGCGGCGCCGACCGAGATGGAGACCCAGATCACCCGCCGGGTCGAGGCCGCGGTGGCGTCGATCGGCAATGTGAAGTCGATCACCTCCTACGTCACCGAGGGCACGTCGGGCACCAATGTCGAGTTCCACCTCGGCACCCCGGTCGATCGCGCCGTCAACGACGTGCGCGACGCCGTCGCCAAGATCCGCGCCGAACTGCCCGAGGGCATCCTCGAGCCGACCGTCCAGCGCCTCGACGTCGAGGGCGGGCCGATCGCCTATTATTCGATCGAAGGCGTCGACATGACGCTGGAGCAGCTGAGCTGGTTCACCGACAACACGGTGATCAAGCGCCTGCAGGCGATCGACGGCATGGCGGGGGTGTTCCGCGGCGGCGGCGTCAGCCGCGAGATCCGCGTCATCCTCGATCCCGCGCGCATGCAGGCGCAGGGCGTGACGGCGAGCCAGGTCAACAACATCCTGCGCAACGTCAACCTCAACGCCGCCGGCGGCCGGGCCGAACTGGCCGGCGCCGAGCAGTCGGTGCGCGTGCTCGGCAACGCCGCCTCGGCCTATGAGCTGGGCCAGACGCAGATCTCGGTCGGCGACGGCCGCACCGTCCGCCTCGCCGACATCGCGACGGTGCGCGATTCCTATGGCGAGCAGCGCCAGATCTCGAAGATGAACGGCCGGCAGGTGCTGTCGATCGGCATCCAGAAGGCCAAGGGCGCGTCGGACGTCAAGGTCTACGACGCCGCGCAGAAGGTGCTGAACGAGCTCCGCAAGGAGAATCCCAAGATCACCTTCAAGGAGCTGTTCACCAGCGTCATCTACACCAAGGAGCAGTATAAATCGGCGATCCACGCGATGGTCGAGGGCTCGGTGCTGGCCGTCATCGTCGTCTTCTTCTTCCTGCGCGACTGGCGCGCGACGATGATCTCGGCGCTGGCGATCCCGCTGTCGGCGATCCCGGCCTTCTGGTTCATGGACCTGATGGGCTTCACGCTGAACACCATCAGCCTGCTCGCGCTCAGCCTCGTCGCCGGCATCCTGGTCGACGACGCGATCGTGGAGATCGAGAACATCGTCCGCCACATGCGGATGGGCAAGACCGCCTACCAGGCGTCGATGGATGCCGCCGACGAGATCGGCCTCGCCGTGGTGGCGACGACCATGTCGATCGTCGCGGTGTTCCTGCCGGTGTCGTTCATGCCGGGCATCCCCGGCCAGTTCTTCGAGCAGTTCGGCCTGACCGTCGCGGTCGCGGTGCTGATGAGCCTTGCCGTCGCGCGCCTCATCACGCCGATGATCGCCGCCTATTTCCTGAAGGCCGAGGGCGTGAAGGAACATGGCGGCGGGCCGATGATGGACAAATATATCGCCCTGCTCAAATGGTCGCTGGTCAACCGCTGGAAGACGATCGGCATCGGCGTCCTCGCCCTCGTCGTGACGATCGCGCTGTTCATCACCTCGCCGCAGCAGTTCCAGCCGGCGCTCGACGTCGACTACAGCCAGGTGAAGATCGAGCTGACCCCCGGCGCCCGCGTCGCGCAGGACACGCAGAAGGTCGCCGACGAGACGATCGCCGTGCTGCGCCAGCAGCCCGAGGTCGACGCCGCCTTCGCCGACATCGGCGACGGCGGGGACACCCGCTTCGCGTCGATCTTCATCACGCTGAAGCCGGCCAAGGAACGCACCCGCTCGAGCATCGAGTTCGAACGCGAGACCGCGCCGCTGCTCAACAAGATTCCCGACGCGCGCGTGAACTTCGTGTCGCAGTCGGGCGGCTTCGGCCGCGACCTGACGATCATGCTGGCCGGCGACGATCCGGTGAAGCTCCAGCAGAGCGCCAACGCGCTGATCGCGCAGATGCGCAAGAGCGCGATCATCCGCGATCCGCGGATCGACGGCGACATCCAGCGCCCCGAGCTGATCATCAAGCCGCGCCTCGACCTGGCCGCCGACCTCGGCGTCACCACGGCGGCGCTGAGCAACGCGATCCGCATCGCGACGCTGGGCGACATCGAGCAGAACATGGCGAAATTCTCGCTGAGCGACCGCCAGATTCCGATCCGCGTGTCGCTGAGCGAGGCGTCACGCCGCGACCTCTCCTCGATCGAGAACATGCCGGTGCAGACCACCTCGGGCGGCACCGTGCCGCTGAAGGTCGTCGCCGACATCGATTTCGGCGCCGGCCCGTCGAAGATCCGCCGCTACAACCAGGTCCGCCGCCTCGTCGTCGGCGCCGACCTGGTGCCGGGCGCGGTCAGCGGCGACGCGTATAAATATATCTACGCCACCCCGATCATGAAGAACCTGCCGGCCGGCGTCCGCGAGGTGAAGTTCGGCGAGCAGGAGTTCCAGGGCGACCTGATCTCCGGCTTCCTGATCGCCGTCGTCTCCGGCATCCTGCTGGTGTTCGCGGTGCTGGTGCTGCTCTACAAGCGCGTCCTGCCGCCCTTCGTGAACATGGCCTCGCTGCTGCTCGCGCCGCTCGGCGGCGTGCTGGCGCTCCGCATCGTCGGCATGCCGATCTCGATGCCGGTCTATATCGGCCTGCTGATGCTGTTCGGCATCGTCGCCAAGAACTCGATCCTGCTGGTCGACTTCGCGATCGAGGAGATGCGCCACGGCGCCAACCGCTTCGACGCGATCCTCGAGGCCGCCCACAAGCGCGCCCAGCCGATCGTGATGACCTCGGTCGCGATGATCGCGGGCATGGTCCCGATCGCGATCGGCCTGTCGGGCGATTCGAGCTGGCGGTCGCCGATGGCGGTCTGCGTGATCGGCGGCATCGCGATGTCGACGCTGCTCACCCTCGTCATCGTGCCGGCGGGCTTCACCCTGGCCGACGACATGGAGAAGTGGATCGGCCCGCGGCTCGGCAAGCTGCTCGTCAACAATGAGGAGCACAAGTCGGGCCCGACCGCCCAGCCGGCGGAGTAAGTGGCGGCCGCCGTCCGGTTTCCACCATCGTTCCGTTCGATCGTCATCCCAGCGAAAGCTGGGATCTCCCTTCTCCTTCGTCGCGTCCGTCGCACGAAGGCAGTGAGATTCCGGCTTTCGCCGGAATGACGGAAGGGGGTTGGACAGCGCCGCCGTTCGTTTCGGTTGAACATTCCGCCCGGCTGTCCATTGTGAAGGCATGAACCTGTTCCAGGCCATCGGTCTCGACCGCTTCAACCCCGCGCAGGGCGGCGTGCGCGGGATGCGCGTCGTCGCTTCGGGGCTGCTCGTCATCATGGCGGGGCTCTACTTGCTCGCCCGCTCGCATGAGGCGCCGGGCGCGGCGGCGGGCTGGGGCTATCTGCGCGCCTTCGCCGAGGCGGCGATGGTCGGCGGGCTGGCCGACTGGTTCGCGGTCACCGCCCTGTTCCGCCACCCGCTCGGCCTGCCGATCCCGCACACCGCGATCATCCCGCGCAACAAGGACCGGATCGGCGACAGCCTGGCCGCCTTCCTGCGGGTCAACTTCCTGACCGCGTCGGTGGTGGCGCGGCGCATGTACCGGGTCGACGCGGCCGGGGCGCTCGGCCGGCTGCTCGCCCATCCGCCCGAGGGCGGCCGCACCCGCGCCGGCATCGGCCGCGCGCTCGCCACCATCCTCGAATCGCTCGGCGACGACCGCTTCGGCGCGATGGTGAAGGGCGCGCTCGCCAGCCGGCTGCGCGGATTCGATCTCGCCCCCCTGCTCGGCCGCACCCTCGACGCCGCGATCGTCGAGAACCGCCATGCCGAGATGCTCGACGGGCTGATCGGCTGGGCCAGCCGCATCCTCCTCCACAATGAGGGGATGATCCACGAGATGGTCCAGGCGCGGACCGGCAAGTTCATGCGCTGGACCGGCCTCGACGAGAAATTGTCGACCGCGATCGTCGAGGGGCTCCACAAGCTGCTCGACGACATGACGACCGATCCGCACCACCCGCTGCGGCTCAAGGCGCAGGAGGGGATGGAGGAGCTCGCCCACAAGCTCCAGCACGATCCCGCGACGCGGGCGAAGGTGGCGCAGATCAAGGGCGACCTGATCGACAGCCCCGCCGTCGCCGCCTGGCTCGACACGCTGTGGCAGGGCGCGCGCCTGCGGCTGATCGATGCGGCGCGCGATCCCAACGCCGCGCTCGGCGGGCAGGTCGGCGAGGCGCTCCAGCAGCTCGGCGCGACCCTCCAGACCGATCCGCGCCTGCGCGCCACCTTCAACCGCTTCGCGCGGCGGATGACGGTCGGCCTGGTCGCCGACTATGGCGACGGCATCGTCAAGCTGGTGTCGGAGACGATCCGCGGCTGGGACGCCCGCACCGTCACGAGCCAGCTCGAGAATGCGGTCGGCCGCGACCTGCAATATATCCGGGTCAACGGCACCCTGGTCGGCGGCCTGATCGGCATCGGCCTGCACGCCATCGGCCAGTTCATCTGATATCTTTACGGATGTGATCGAAGCGCGCCGATTTCCTCATCTTTCCGTCATTCCCGCGAAAACGGGAATGACGACAGGAGAGAGGACGGCTCGGTCACTCGACACTGGACCGATCGCGATTCGCGCTGGGGACGGTTGGTGATGCCGGAACCCATGATCCTGATGGCCTGACAGGGCAAAGACAGACCGGCCGGACGGCGGGGGAGCAACCCTCCCGTCCGACACCCCCGATCATCGACGGCCCGGCACCACCGGCTTCGACAATAGGGTCCGACCACCCCGATCTTGTTGTAAACAATTGTAACTTTGCAGTTGCTCACATTCGCACCCGGCACTCTGGGGCTAAACGGTCTGCCATCCACAGGGCAATGGGAGGGAGCAAATCATGGGCGCAACGGCCCTATCCGCACTTGGCATCGAACGTGGCCACGGGCATGGTCGGGGGCATGGCCACCGATCCGACCGCGAAACCATCGGGCGATAGCATGCGTATCGCGGTCCTCGACGACGAGGCGGCCATGCTGGCCTTCGTCACCCAGACGCTGATCGAAGCCGGCCATTACTGCTACGACTTCCCCAACGCGCGGACGCTGATCTCCCGGCTGCGGCAGGACACGTTCGACCTGGTGATCCTCGACTGGAACATGCCCGACAAGAGCGGGGTCGAGATCATCCAGTGGATGCGCGAGAATATGGACAAGCCGGTCCCCTCGCTGCTGCTGACCAACCGCAACAGCGACGAGGACATCGTCGCGGGGCTCGACGCGGGCGCCGACGATTATGTCATCAAGCCGGTCCAGCCGTCGGTGCTGCTCGCCCGGATCAACGCGATCCACCGCCGCACCGGCCCGCGCGAGGCGATCGGGGCGAACGAATCCTACGGCCCCTTCACGCTGCATCCGGCGCGACAGATGGTGGCGGTCGACGGCGAGAACGTCACCCTGACCGCCAAGGAGTTCGAGCTGGCGGCGACGCTGTTCCGCAACATGCACCGGCCGCTGTCGCGCTCCTACCTGCTGGAGATCGTCTGGGGACGGAACCCCGACCTGCCGACCCGGACGCTCGACGCGCACATCTCGCGCATCCGCGCCAAGCTGGGGCTGCGGCCCGAGCGCGGCTTCCGCCTGATCCCGGTCTACAGCTATGGCTACCGGCTCGAGGCGCTGGAAGCCGAAGACAGTTGATGCCGGCAAAGGTGGGGCGATCTTGGTTCTTCCTTCCCGTCGCGGCCCTGCTGGCCGCGGCGCCGCTGGCCGCGCAACCGGCGGCGGAGCCGATGCTCCGCTACACGGTGCGGCCGAACGACACGCTGTCGGCGCTCGCCAGGGATTTCCTGGTCGGCGGCGACTATCGGGAGGTCCAGCGACTCAACAAGGTGGCCGATCCGTATCGGATGCCGATCGGCTCGATCCTGCTGATCCCCGACCGGCTGCTCCGCACCGAGCCGGTGGTCGGCAAGGTCGTCTCCTTCCGCGGCAGCGCGACGATCGACGGGCGCCAGGCCGCGCTCGGCGGCGAGGTGCGCCAGGGGATGCGGGTCGAGACCGGCGCCAACGCCTCGATCGCGATCGCGATGCCCGACGGCAGCACGATCGCGCTGCCGTCGCAGAGCCGCATCCTCGTCGACAGGCTCCGCCGCATCCTGCTGACCGATGGGCTCGACCGCAATTTCCGGCTGGAGACCGGCCGCTCGCGGTCGAGCGTGATCCCGATGAAGGACCCGGCCAGCAATTTCCGGGTGACCACGCCGCTGTCGGTGGCCGCCGTGCGCGGCACCGAGTTCCGCGTCGCGGTCGATGAGAGCGGCGAGCGCGCGCTGACCGAGGTCGTCGCCGGCACGGTCGGCGTCGCCGCCGGCCCCGATCCGGCGGAGGTCGCCGTGCCCAGGGGCTATGGCGCGATCAGCACCCCCGCCGGCACCGAGCCGCCGGTCGCGCTGCTGCCCCCGCCCAAGCTGCTCCAGCTCGAAAAGACCGAGACCGGCGTCAGCATCGTCGCTGAGCGGATCGAGGGAGCCAAGGCCTATCGCGTCGAGCTGGCGACCGACGTCGCCTTCCTGAACATCATCGAGGAGGCGCAGTCCGACGAGCCCAGCATCAGCCTCGCCCTGCCGCAGGGCGCGACCTTCTTCGTCCGGCTGACCGCGATCGCCACCTCGGGGCTGGAGGGGCTTCCGGGAATCTATGCGCCGGGCGTGCGCCGCTCCGCTCCGCCGCCCGCCCCCGCATCCGGGCCCAGCGCCGACGCGGGCGCGGCGGAGCCCCTGCCCTTCCGGCTCTGGGCCGAGCCCCGGCCGCTTCCGATCCGCCTGACCGGCCATGGCCTTGTCCAGCCGCGCGCCATCGCCGCCCACACGTCTCTACGCTGAGTGGCTCGCGGTCGCGATCGTCGCGACGCTGCTGATCTTCGCGCTGGTGACGGGCCGGCTGACCGAGCGGCTCGACCATATCGTCTATGACAATGTCCTGACCGCATCGGGCCGCCCGCCGCCCGACGACATATTGATCGTCGCGATCGACAATCGCAGCCTCCAGGCGATCGGTCGCTGGCCCTGGCCGCGCGCGATCCACGCCCAGGCGCTCGACCGGCTCGCCGAGGCGCGGCCCCGCGCGATCGGCTATGACGTGCTGTTCGTCGAGCCGAGCGCCGACGACGCCCTGCTCGCCGCGGCGGTGCGGCGGACGCCGACCTATCTGCCGATGGTGATCGACGTGCCCGGCACCGACGGCGCGCCCTATGACATCGCCCTGCCGGCCGGCCCGCTCGAGGACGCCGCCGCCGGCATCGCCCAGGTCAACCTGCATTTCGGCGACGACCGGGTGATCCGCACCGCCTATCTGGAGGAAGGCGGCGGCGGCCGGTCGTGGCTCCAGCTCTCGGCGCTGATGGCCGGGCTGAAACCCGAAGGCGGCGCCGGGCGCGAGCGCAACGGGCTGTGGCAGGCGCGGCCGGTGCTGATCCCCTATGGCGGGGCCGCCGGCCATGTCAGCACCATCTCCTTCGTCGACCTGCTCGACGGGCGCGTCCCCGCGGAGCTGATCAGGGGCCGCCAGGTGCTGATCGGCGCCACCGCCGACGGCATGGGCGACAGCTATCCGACGCCGACCTCGGGGGCGACGAGCCAGATGGCGGGGGTCGAGATCCAGGCGCAGCTCCTCGATGCGCTGCTGCGGGGCGAGGCGATCACCCCCGCCCCCCGCTCCTGGACATTGTGGCTGGCGCTGTGCGCGCTGTGGGCAATGCTGGTCGGCTTCCTGCGGCTGTCCCCGCGCGCCAACGCCAATCTCTCCCTGGCGCTGGTCGTCGCGCTGCCGCTGCTCAGCTTCCTGCTGTTCCGCTTCGGCCATGTCTGGCTGCCGCCGTCGGCGGCGCTGATCGGCCTGCTGTTCGTCTATCCGCTCTGGGGCTGGCGCCGGTTGCAGGCGATCAGCAGCTACATGACCGGCGAGCTGCGCCAGCTCGATGCCGAGAACGACGCCTTCCCGCGCCGGCACCGGGTGCGCAGCATCCGCGAGGTGACGTTGCAGGCGGGGCTGCTCGGCCAGGCGATCGACCGGCTGCGCGACCTTCGCCGCTTCCTGTCGGACGCGATCGGCCGCCTGCCCGACGCGCTGTTCGTCACCGGACTCGACGGCCGGCTGGCCCTGACCAACGCCGAAGGCCGCCGCCTCGCCCGCCGGCTCGGCGCGCCGAGCGAGGTCGGCGCCGACCTGCGCATCCTGCTCGACCGGTTCCGCGCGCCGGACGGCACCGCCTTCTCCCCCTTCGCGGCGGACGCGCCGATCCGGGGCGGCACCGAGACCGCGACGGAGGACGGCGGCAGCTTCGACATCCGCTACGTCGCGCAGCGCGACGCCGCCAACGCGCGGGTCGGCTGGATCATCCGGATCGTCGACGTCACCGCCCTCAAGCAGGCCGAGCGCCATCGCGAGGAGGCGCTCCAGCTGCTGAGCCACGACATGCGCGCGCCGCAGTCGGCGATTCTCGCGCTGCTGCGCGGGCCCGAGACCGGCGTCCCCAAGGCGATGGCGGCGCGGATCGAGGGCCTCGCCAACCGCACGCTCGAGCTGGCCGAGGATTTCGTCCAGCTCGCCCGTGCCGAGGCCAAGCCGATGGACCGCGAGCCGCTCGACATGAACGACCTCGCGATCGACGCCGCCGACGCGCTATGGCCGGTGGCGAAGGCGCGCGCCATCAAGGTGGCGGTCGAGGGGACCGACGATCCGCACATGGTCGACGGCGACCGCCAGCTCCTCACCCGCGCGATCCTCAACCTGATCAGCAACGCGATCAAATATAGCGATCCCGGCATGCGCATCCGCTGTTCGGTGAGCGAGGACGACGGGCTGGTCCGCGTCGCGGTCGCCGACGAGGGCGTCGGCATGGACGAGGATCAGCTCGCCAACCTCTTCGCGCGCTTCCGGCAGGGGCCGCGCGAGGGCGTCGGCCTGGGGCTCACCTTCGTCCGCACGGTCGTCGCCCGCCATGACGGCAAGATCGATTGCACCAGCGAGCCCGGCAAGGGCACGACCTTCACGATCACGCTGCGCAAGAGCGACGCCGACCCCTATGCCGACGAATGATCCCTAACGCGCTTCGAGGCCCAGGAAGCCGGCGATCGCCTCCGCCGCGCGCCGCGAATGGCGCTCGCCATCGTGCAGGTCGAAGGTGTCGCGGAAGGCGGCCGCCTGGACGGCCGCGAAATCGCGATGGGTGGCGATCGCCTGCTCGATCGCCGGCACCACCTGGGCGGCGCCGTCGATCACCGGGCCGAAGCGCCAATGGTCGTGGTTGGGATCGCCCTGCCACGTCCGCCCGTTGCCGTTGACGAACAGGCAGGGGCGCGGCCGGCGGAGGAATTCGTAGACCTGGCTGCTGACGTCGCCCAGGTAGATGTCGGCCATGCTGGTATAGGTCATGTCGATCGACCGCTCGCTGCCATAGTCGACATGGACGTGGGGCAGCGCCGCGAACGGCCCGAACGCCGCCTCCGCCGCCGCCCGGCCGCCGCGCGTGTCGCACAGCCGGATATGCGGGGCGACGATCAGATTGTAACGATCCGCCTCGGCGATCCGCCGGACCAGTTCGAAGCCATGGTCGCGCCACGAGCCGAGCGTCGGCGAGAAATGCGGGTTGTAGAGGATGATCGGCCGCTCGACCGCGAAGGGCGTCCAACTCCGGTCGCGCAGCCGGTCGGCGGCGTCGAACTTGGGATAGCCGACGACCGCGCTCGCCTCCTCGCGGACCAGCCCTTCGGCCAGCATCCGGCGGCGCTGCTTCTCCCCGGCCATCAGCGCGAAGTCGAAGCGGGCGATGCGCGGATCGAACCCGGCCGCCCGGTCGCCCGCGCCATGGTCGATATGGATGAAGCGCGGCCGGGTGACGCCCAGCGAGCGCAGCATGATCGAGGTGCGTTCGGGCAGCGCGATCGCGTCATAGCCGTTCATCCGGCGGCGGATCGCGAACAGGGTCAGCAGCTTGGGCGGGACGATCCGCCCCATCCGCGCCGACAGCGCCCGCACCAGCGGCGAGCCTATCTGCTCGAAACCCATCCATTGCCGGCTGTCGGGCAGGACCGCCGCGCGGGCGAGATCGAGGTTGACCTGGGTCGAGGAGAGGATGTCGACCTCCGCCCGCCAGCCCAGCGCCAGTTCCTCGGCCGTGGTGATGCCGTGCAATAGCTGGTGCGGCTGGGCATTGAAGAAGAAGGCGATGCGCGGCGCCCGCGGCCGATCGGCGGCGCGCGTCCCGCCGTCCCGCGCCGGCAGCGCCTCCGCGCCGGGCGGCGCGAACGCCTCCGCGCCCATCTTGCCCAGCCCGATCGATCCCGTCGCCATGCGCCTTCCGCTCCCGCTTTGGCGTGAGACGCCGCCGGCGAGCCGCCACCACAGTCCGGACGATCAGAATTTCCGTTCGATGCGGATCGAGACGGTGCGCGGGCGGACGGGCGTGTGCTGATCGAACTGACGCAGCGAGAAGGGATTGCCGAAGCCGAAGCTGTCGCCCCGGCCGTCGAACAGGTTGGAGACGGTGAGCGCCACCCGCCAGTCGGCCGGCGCGACGACCAGTCCCGCATCGGCCGTCCAATAGCCGCCCATCGAGCGGGCGAGCCCCGGATCGAAGCTGAGCCGCGCCTTGCCCATGTAGCGCGCCGCGACGAACAGGCCCGCGGGAATCCCGGCGATCACGCGATCATAGCCGATCTTCACCCGGCCGGCGCGATCGGGCAGCACCGGCAGCCGGTTGTCGTCCCCCGCCGCGTTGGCCGCCGCCGACGGCGCGTAGAGCCGGGCGTGCTGCACGGTCAGATGGGCATCGATCGACCATGGCGACAGATCGACCGATCCGCCGAGCTCGAGCCCGATATTGCGCCCCTTGCCCGCGTTGATCGTGCGGACGAGACCGTCGGTGCCGATGCTGTCGCTCTGGATATTCTCCCACCGCAACCCGAACAGCGTGCCGTTCAGCCGCACCCGCCGCCACAGCAGCAGGCGCCAGCCGAGCTCGACGCTCTTGAGATCGTCCGAGCGGAAATCGGCGAGGTCGGGCGCGCCGTCGGGGTTGAGCCCGCCCGGCCGGATCGCGCTGGCATAGCGCAGCCAGGCGAGCGCGCCGTCGCGCGGCGCCCAGGACAGGGTCGCGCTGGGGGTGACGCCGGCCTTGCGCGCGCGGCGGCGGGTCTGGCCCTGTTGCTCGTTGTCGACCTTCGAATAGAAGCCGCGCAGGCCGAGCGTCGCGGTCAGCGCGCCGCCGAGCGGCTGGCTCGCCTCGCCGAACAGCGCCGCCTCGATCGCGTCGTCGTGGAGCGAGATGTCCTGCAACGCCCCGCCGCCCGGAGCGAAGAAGCGGCCGAGATAGATGTTGTCGGCCTTGAGCAGCGCGAGGCCGAGCACCCAGGGCCGCGTCGCCGCCGGGTCGCTGAGCCGCCATTCCTGCGTGCCGAGCCGCAGCCGGCGCATGTCGCTGAAGCCGAGCGGCGCCGGCAGGCCGCGCGCCGCCGCCACCGCGCCGGCATCGAACACGCTTTCCACCTCATGGTGGACGAAGGCGCTGGCCGACACGAAATCGAACGCGCCGACCACGCCCCGGACGGTCGCGGTCAGCGCGACGAAATCATTGTCATGGGGCTCGGCCAGCGCGGTCGAGCGGACCAGGCCGCGCGCGGCATATTGGCTGTCGTCGGAATTGATCCCCTGGATCGCGCCGCCGAGGTCGACCATCCAGTCGGGCGTCGCCTGCCAGCGCAGCGCCAGCCGCCCGCCGTATCGCGCGGTGCGGTTGACGTTGCGTTCGCCCCGGCCGGCATCGTCGATCCAGCCGCCGATCCGCTCGGCATAGCCGACCATGCGGATCGCCAGCCGGTCGCGGAACAGCGGGACGTTGATCCCGCCCTCGATCGCGCCGCTGGCGGCGCCGTGGCGGGTGACGCCGGCGTCGATCGCGGCGAAGCCCGACCCGTCGGCGAGGTCGGGCTTGTTCGGCACGATCCGGATGATCCCGCCCAGCGCGCCGGTGCCGTAGAGCGTCCCCTGCGGCCCGCGCAGCAGCTCGACATGATCGATGTCGACGAGGCGCAGGTCGGGATCGGGGGTGGCGTAGCTGACCCGCGCGTCGTCGAGCAGCAGGCTCACCGTCGACTGGGTCGGCCCGTTGAACGCGCTGTCGGCGACGCCGCGCAGGAAGATGCGGTCGCGCCCGGGGCCGAGATTGGTGGCGAACGCCCCTTCCCCGGTCTCGATCATGTCGTGCAGGCCCCGCCCGTAGAGCAGCCGGTCGGCGATGCCGGGCCGCATCAGGCTGACCGCGATCGGCACGCTGGCGAGATTCTCGTCGCGCTTGGTGCCGGTGACGATGATGTCCTCGATCGCCTCGGTCGGCCCGACGAAGCCCGACCGCGTCACCTCGCGCGGGAGCCGTTCGAGCCGCCACAGCCCGGCGGCGCGGACCGCGCGCAGGCCGCTGCCCCGCAACAGCCGTTCGAGCGCGGCGGCGGGCTCGATCGTGCCGCTGATCGGCCGGGTGCGGTGACGGGGAATGGCGCCCGCCATGCCGACCGACAGCCCGGTCTGCCGCGACAGCGCGAACAGCGCGTCGCCGAGGTCGGCGGCGGGAATGTCGATCCGGACGGGACGCGCCGACAGCGGCGCCGCGAGCAGGCTAGAGAGTGCCAACCAGGCGGATGCGATGATCCTCGACCGTCGCCTTGACCGGCAGGAGAGCCTCGATCTGTCCGACAAGCCGGCTACCGTCCCCAATGGTGAGCACACCCGACACGCGCAGGCCGGCGACCGCGGGGTCCACCGACACGGCGCGCCCCGCATAGCGCGACAGATCGACCGCGACCAGAGCCAGCGGCGCATTGTCGTAGACCAGCCGCCCGTCGCGCCAGCTCGCGACGTCGGCGGCGTCCTGGCGCCGGATCGTCGCCTGCCCGCCCGGGCCGGCGATGTCGACCCGCTGTCCGCCGGCGAGCGTCAGCCCCTCGCGCCCCGGCTCGGCGATCGTCACCTGCCCCTCGGCCACCGCCACCGCGAGATGCCCGGGCGCGCGGACGACGTCGAAGCGGGTGCCGATGTCGCGCACCTCATAATCGCCAGCGCGGATCACCATGGCGCGGCCCGGATCGTGGCGGATGTCGAAATAGGCGCTGCCGCTCCGCATCTCGACCTCGGGCGATGCGCCGTCGCGCAGCGCGAGCTCGCTGTTGCGGTCGACGACGATGCGGCTGCCGTCGCGCAGCCCGATCGCGCGCGTCTCCCCGGGGCCGGTGCGATAGACCAGCGGCGCCGCGGGCGACGGCAGGCGGAGCTGCGGCACCACCACCACCGCGAGGCCCGCCGCGACCGCGAGCCCGCCGCCGGCCCACCAGCGCGCCTTGCGCGTCCGGGGCGGCGCGGCCGCATCGGCCGCCGCGTCGGCGCCGTCGTTGGCGGGTTGCGCCGCGCGGATCGCGTCGCGGGCGGCGACGATCTCGGCATCGAGCAGGGCGATCGCGTCATAGGCGGCGCGGTGCGCGGGATCGGCATCGAGCCAGGCCGCGAACCCGTCCCAATCCATCGCATCCGAATCGATCCGCACGTGCCATTCGGCCGCTTCCTCGCGGATTCCATGCCCTTCACCAGGCTGGGTCATGTCGACCTCCGAACCATCGCGCCGTCCTCTTTCCGATAAGACGCCGCCGAACGGCCTCCACCCCAGTTCATCCTTCCCGCGATCATTCGAGCGCCTCGCGCAGATGGCGCAGCGCGACCGCGATATGCTTTTCGACCGCGCTGCGGCTGATTCCCAGCTCGGCCGCGATCTCGGCATGGCCGAGCCCGTCGAGCTTGTGGCGGCGGAACACGCGCGCCGCGCCCGGCGGCAGCTTCTCGATCGCGGCGGCGAGCGCGCGGATGCGCTGCCGCCCCTCGGCGACCGCGAGCGGCGACGGCGTCTCGTCGACCGCCTCATGGCCGGCGATGCTGACCGCCGCGTCGGTCCAGCCCTGCTCGCGCCGCGCGCGGCGGCGGCCCTCGCGCAGCCGATCGAGCGCGATGTTCATGCCGATCCGGTGGAGATAGGCGAGCGGATGCGCGACCGGGCCGCCGCTCGCGCGGGCGACGTGCAGCCAGATCTCCTGGACGACATCCTCCGCCTCGGCCGCGTCGCCGGTCCGGCTGGTGAAGAAGCGGACGAGCTGCTGCCGATGTTCGGCCAGCACCGCCGCCAGTCCCGCCGATATTTCAAGATCCTGCGCGACCGCAGCCTCCAAGCGCCAATGGCGTCATATTGCGCCTCCCCGCCGGGGAAGTCGCCTGGAAATCGCCGCCGCGCATCGGCATTCGCCGGCAACGCTGCTTGCACCTCCGACGCTTTGGCCATAGCTTGTCCGATGCGGGCGGTTCCCGAGTGTGAAGGAGTATCATAATGAAAAACAAAGCTATTCTTGCAGCGATAGCAGCGGCGCTGGTCGCCCAGACCGCGCTTCCCGAAAGCGTTTCGGCCCAGCGCTACGAGCAGCGCGACCGGCATGACAAGCATGATCGCTACGACCGCAACGACCGGAACGACCGCCGGTGGCGCGGCGACCGCAACGACGGGTGGGACCCTTCGCGGCATTATGACAAGAAGCGCTACAAGGAACGCCGCCTCGGCCGCAACGACCGCATCTATCGCGGCAGCGACGGCCGCTATTATTGCAAGCGCGACAATGGCACGACCGGCCTGGTCGTCGGCGCGCTGGCGGGCGGCGTGCTCGGCAACGTCATCGGCGGCAACACCCTCGGCACCCTGCTCGGCGCCGGCGGCGGCGCGCTGCTCGGCCGGCAGATCGATCGCGGCGACGTGAAGTGCCGCTGATGCGGCCGAACTGACCTACTGACGGTTTCCAGATAGGGGTCCGGTCGCGAGACCGGGCCCTTTTCCTTTCAGCCACCCGCCTGCGCCAGGGCGACGAGCGCGTCGACGTCGACATGGCGTTCGATTTCCTCGGCGATCGCATCGAGCGCCGCGTCGACGCTCGCGGCATAATCGCGTCCGCCCCCTTCGATGCCGAGCCGGGCGAGCAGCGCGCGGCGCAGGTCCGCATTCGCCAGCAGGCCATGGACATAGCTGCCCATCACGGTTCCGCCGGGATCGATCGCGCCATCGGTCCGTCCGTCGTCGAACCGCGCGAAGGGCCGCGCCCGGCCGGGACCGTCGGTCTCGCCGACGTGCATCTCATAGCCGTCGAAGCGCGCGTCGAGCGCCTCTCCCTCGACCCGGCGCAGGGTCTTCGCCGGCGACAGCCGCGTCTCGACGTCGAGCAGGCCGAGGCCGTCGACCGCGCCCGGCGGTCCCTCGATCCCCTCGGGATCGGCGACGCGGCGCCCGAGCATCTGATAGCCGCCGCACAGGCCGAGGATCGCCCGCCCGCGCCGGTGATGCGCGCGGATGTCGATGTCCCACCCCTCGGCCCGCAGCGCCGCGAGATCGGCGATCGTCGCCTTCGAGCCGGGCAGCACGATCAGCGCCGCCTCGGCCGGGATCGGGCGGCCGGGCGGGACCATGACCAGCTCGACCCCGGGCTCCAGCTTGAGCGGGTCGAGATCGTCGAAATTGGAGATGCGCGGCAGGATCGGGCAGGCGACCAGCACCCGGCCCTCCGCCGGGCCGCCGCGCCGTTCGAGGATCACCGCGTCCTCGCTCGGCAGGCGCGCGGTCGCGGCCAGCCAGGGGACGACGCCGAAGCCGCGCCAGCCCGACAGCGCTTCGATCTGACGATAGCCATCCTCGAACAGCGCCGGATCGCCGCGGAACTTGTTGATCAGAAAGCCGTGGATCATCGCCGCGTCGGCCGGATCGAGCACCGCGCGGGTACCGACGACCGCCGCGATCACGCCGCCGCGATCGATGTCGCCGACCAGCACCACCGGCACGCCGGCCGCGCGCGCGAAGCCCATATTGGCGATGTCGCCGGCGCGCAGGTTGATCTCGGCCGGGGAGCCCGCGCCCTCGACGACGACGATGTCGCACTGCTCGCGCAGCCGCCGATAGCTCGCCAGCACCTCGTCGAGCAGCGGCCGGCGCGCCTCGCGGAAATCGGCGCTGCCCAGCGTGCCGCGCACCCGGCCATGGACGACGAGTTGCGACGTGCGATCGGCCTGCGGCTTGAGCAGCACCGGGTTCATGTCGCTGTGCGGCTCGACCCGGCAGGCGATCGCCTGGAGCGCCTGCGCCCGGCCGATCTCGCCGCCGTCGATGGTGACGGCGGCATTGTTCGACATGTTCTGCGGCTTGAACGGCCGCACCGCCAGCCCGCGCCGGACGAAGGCGCGGCACAGGCCCGCGACCAGCACCGACTTGCCGACGTCGGACCCGGTGCCCTGCAGCATCACCGCGCCCATCCGCACCCTCCCGCGATCATCTGGGGGAAATCATGTCCGCATCCGGGGGTACAAAGGACCGATCCGGCCTCGATCGCCGCACTAAGCTCCTGATATTGCAGGAGTGGTGACCCCAACGGGACTCGAACCCGTGTTTTCGCCGTGAAAGGGCGACGTCCTAGACCGCTAGACGATGGGGCCGCGTAGCGTCGTGGCGGGCCGATTAGGGCAGGTGTCGGGGATGGTCAAGGCGGCTGTACGAATATTTCGCACATGTCCGCCCTCAATCGGCCCAGGCGGCGTCCTCGACATGGAGTTCCGCGGCGGGGCGGCTGCCCCAGTCGTCGACCTTGGGGCGGCCGGCGATCCACAGGGTGCGGTCGGGGCCGGCGCCGAGCAGCGCCTGGCCGAGCGCGCTGTCGGCGGCGCGGAAGGCGATCGTCTTGATCGAGCGGCCGTCGCGGCCCGAGACGATGGTGCGGACATGCCCCTGCCCCACCACGTCGGCCTTGATCACCCGCACCGCGCCCGCGGCTATGCGCGGCGCGGGCCAGCCGGCGCCATAGGGGCCGCCCGCCTCCAGCGCCTCGACCAGCGACGGGGTGACGCCGCCCGGCGCCACCACCGCGTCGAGCAGCAGCGCGCGATCGTCGCGGGCCCTGGCGACGTCGCTCGCCAGCCGTTCCTCCAGGAAATCGGCGAGCGCGTCGACCCCGCCGGGGGCCACCGTGACCCCCGCCGCCATCGCATGGCCGCCGCCCGCGACCAGCAGGCCCATGTCCTTGGCGGCCAGGATCGCCGCGCCGAGATCGACCCCGCCGATCGAGCGGCCCGATCCCTTGCCGACGCCGTCCTTGTCGAGCGCGATCACCAGCGCGGGACGGCCGAGCTTCTCCTTCAGGCGGCCGGCGACGATCCCGATCACGCCGGGATGCCAGCCCCCCGCCGCGACCACCGCGACCGATCGGTTGCCCTGCGAGCCGGACAGCGTCTCCGCTTCCTCCTGCACCGCCTTCTCGATCGCGCGGCGCTCCTCGTTGAGGCGGTCGAGCTCGGCCGCGATCGTCCGCGCCTCGTCGCGATCCTCGGTGGTGAGCAGGCGGACGCCGAGGTCCGACTTGCCGACCCGGCCGCCGGCGTTGATCCGGGGGCCGAGCGCGAAGCCGAGGTCGGTGCAGGTCGGCGCCCGTTCGAGCCGTGACGCCTCGATCAGCGCGGCGAGGCCGATGTTGCGGCGGCCCGCCATCACCTTGATCCCCTGCGCGACGAACGCCCGGTTGAGCCCGCGCAACGAAGCCACGTCGGCGACGGTGCCGAGCGCGACGATGTCGAGCAGGTCGATCAGCTTGGGCTCGGCCCGGGTCGCGAAGAAGTTGCGCGCCCTGAGCACCCTCAGCAGCGCCGCGCCGAGCAGGAAGGCGACGCCGACCGCCGCGAGATGGCCGTGCGCCGCGCCCTCGCCCTCGTCGAGGCGGTTCGGGTTGACCAGCGCGAAGGCGCGCGGCAGCTCGGCGGCGCATTTATGATGGTCGACGACGATCACGTCGATGCCGGCGTCGCTGGCGAGCTTCAGCGCCTCGAACGCCTGCGCGCCGCAATCGACGGTGACGATCAGCCGGGTGCCGCCCTCCCCGATCTTCAGCAGCGCCTCGCCCGAGGGGCCATAGCCCTCCATCAGCCGGTCGGGGATATAGAACCCCGCCCTCAGCCCCAGGTCGCGCAACAGCCGGATCAGCAGCGCCGCCGAGGTCGCGCCGTCGACGTCATAATCGCCGAAGATGGTGACCGGCTCGCCATGCTCGACCGCGTCGGCCAGCCGCGCCGCCGCCTCGTCCATGTCGCGGAAGATCGACGGATCGGGCATGAAGCCGCGGATCGTCGGCAGCCGGTGCAGCTCGACCGCCTCGCGCGGGCATCCGCGCGCGAGCAGGAGTTGGGTGATCAGGTCGTCCGCCTCGAACCCCGCGTCGATCCCGTCGACCGTGCCGCCCCGCCAATGCCAGGGCTGGCCGAGGATCGAACGGGCGACGTTGAGGACGGGAGTGCGCATGGAGGTGCCTTAGCGCCTCACGCCGGGATGCTGAACCTGATTCAGCGCCATCCGGCAACAAGGGTGAGGATAGCGTGCCCTCACCCTCTCATTGCCCAGGCAATGGGCCCCTCCCTCTCCCCGAGGGGAGAGGGATAAAGGTCAGTTGCGATGTTCGCCGCGAACCCAGCGGACGGTGCCGCTGGAGGCGCGCATCACGACGCTCTCGGTGGTCATGCAGCCGCTGGCGCGGCGCTTGACGCCTTCGAGCAGCGAGCCGTCGGTGACGCCGGTCGCCGCGAAGATCGCGTCGCCCTTCACCAGGTCGTCGAGATGATAGATGCGGTCGAGGTCGGTGACGCCCCATTTGCGGGCGCGGGCCTTCTCGTCGTCGTTGCGGAACAGCAGCCGGCCCTGGAACTGGCCGCCGACGCACTTGAGCGCCGCCGCCGCGAGCACGCCTTCCGGCGCGCCGCCCGAGCCCATGTAGACGTCGATCGTCGTTTCCGGATTGGTCACCGCGATCACGCCGGCGACGTCGCCGTCGGGGATCAGCATGATGCCGCAGCCGAGCGACCGCAGCTCGGCGATCAGCTTCTCGTGGCGGGGCCGGTCGAGCACGCAGGCGATGATCTCGTTCGGCTCGACGCCCTTGGCCTTGGCCAGCGCCTTGACGTTCTCGGTCGGGCTGCGGTCGAGGCCGACGATGCCGGGCTCATAGCCCGGTCCGATCGCCAGCTTGTCCATATAGACGTCGGGCGCGTTGAGCAGGCCGCCCTCCTCGGCGATGGCGAGCACCGCCAGCGCGTTGGGGCCCGCCTTGGCGGTGATCGTGGTGCCTTCGAGCGGATCGAGCGCGATGTCGATTTTCGGGCCCGTGCCGATGCCCGATCCGACCTTCTCGCCGATGTAGAGCATCGGCGCCTCGTCGCGCTCGCCCTCGCCGATCACGACGGTGCCGTCGAAGTCGAGCCCGTTGAAAGCTGCGCGCATCGCTTCGACCGCGGCATGGTCCGCGGCCTTTTCGTCGCCGCGACCGACGAGCTTCGAAGCGGCGATCGCGGCCGCCTCCGTCACCCGCACCATTTCCAGAACCAGAACCCGGTCGAGCGCCTTGCTGGGCTTTACCATCTAGGATTGCCTTTTCTTCTGTTTTTGGGATCGGCGAAGCGATTAAGCGAGCCGCGTGACAATGTCGAGAAGCGCGGCCTCTATTCGTCGAGGATATGCATCAACATGGGCGTTCCGGCGAGGCTCTGCGAGCCGGCGAGCCGGTCGAGCGCATCGGCGACCGCGCGCTCGGGGCCGACATGCGTCACCATCGCGATCAGGACGTTGCCGTCGTCGGCGACGCCGCGCTGGATCAGGCTCTCGATCGAGACGCCGGCGTCGCGCATCGCCGCGGTGATCTCGGCCAGCACGCCCGGACGATCGGCGACGGTGAAGCGCAGATAGGCGCGGCCGCGCCGGTCGCCGGCGGGCGCCGTCGCCGGCTTGGCGAGCGCCGCCACCGGCATGGCGAAGGCGGGCCCGGTCTCGCCGCGCGCGATGTCGATCAAGTCGGCGACCACCGCCGACGCGGTCGGCCCCTCGCCCGCGCCGCGCCCCTGGAAGAACAGCCGGCCGACGAAATTGCCGTGCGCGACCACCGCGTTGAGCGATCCCGAGACATGGGCGAGCGGATGGCTGAGCGGCACCAAGCAGGGATGGACGCGCTGGAACAGCCCCTTGGCGCTCTCCTCGCCATGGCCGACCAGCCGGACGCGGAAGCCGAGCGCGGCGGCCTCGGCGATATCGGCGGCGATGATGTGGCGGATGCCGGTGACCTCGATCGAATCGAAATCGACCGCGGTGCCGAAGGCGAGGCTGGAGAGGATCGACAGCTTGTGCGCGGCGTCGATGCCGTCGATGTCGAAGCTGGGGTCGGCCTCGGCATAGCCCAGCCGCTGCGCCTCGGCGAGCACCTCGGCGAAGTCGCTGCCCTTCTCCTCCATTTCGGTGAGGATATAGTTGCAGGTGCCGTTGAGGATGCCGAACACATGGCTGATCACGTTGGCGGCCGCGCCCTCGCGCAGCCCCTTGATCACCGGGATGCCGCCCGCGACCGCCGCCTCATATTTGAGCGCGACGCCCTTCTGCTCGGCCAGCTCGGCCAGTTCGAGGCCGTGATGCGCGATCATCGCCTTGTTGGCGGTGACGAAGGGCTTGCCCGCGCCGAGCGTGTCGCGCGCCAGGGTCAGCGCCGGGCCGTCCGACCCGCCGACCAGCTCGACCACGACGTCGACATCGCCGGACGCCGCCAGCGTGGTGGCGTCGTCGACCCAGGCGAAGCGCGAAAGATCGACGCCGCGATCGCGCGACCGGTCGCGCGCCGAAACGGCGACGATCTCGATCGGGCGGCCGGCACGGCGCTCGATGAGCGCGCGGTTCTCGTCGATGAGCTTGACGACGCCCGCGCCGACCGTTCCCAAACCTGCGAGCGCGACCCTCAACGGCTGCGACATAGATACCCTTTCTCGAAATACCGCCCGCGTCCTAGGGAGCATCGCCGCACTCCGCAACGGCGCTGACGCGCCGATGCTCGTTTCGTCATCACAATATCGCGTTTTCAACGGGTTGATCCGTAACGACAGGAACGCCCACCGCCCCCTGCCCGTTCTGCCCACCGTCCCAATGCCGGGACATTCGCAGGAGAAGATGCCATGGGCGAGAATCGCCAGGGCGGCAACGACCGCAACAATCCGTCCTCCATGGGCCAGCAGGGACAGCCGCACGAACGGCAGGACCAGCAGCGCCAGGGCTCGGTCGACCGCCAGCAGAACCAGCAAGGCAAGGAGCAGCAGCAGGACCGCAACCAGCAGCAGCGCCGCGACCAGGCCGATCGGGACGACAAGCAACGCTGAGCCGTCGCCACGATAGATCGTCATCCCGGACGTGATCCGGGATGACGCGCTGGGCGCCCCATCCATCCGAATGCCGCCGATCACAGCGCGCGCCGCAACCCGTCGTTACCGGCTGACGTAATCTCGTTCAGCCGATAATGACGGAGCCATGATGACGAAGCTCACCCTCGCCGGGGTCGCGGTGCTGATGTGCGGGGCGCTGGTGGCGGCAGCCTGCTCGCCGCTGCGCGCGTTCGATACGGTGATGCCCAAGGACGGCGCGAGCCGGCTGGTCGCCGCCGACGTCCCCTATGGCGAAGGGCCGCGCCGCCAGCTCGACGTCTACGCCCCGGTCGCCGGAGCGCATCGCCCCCTGCCCGTCATCGTCTTCATCTATGGCGGCTCCTGGGCCAACGGCACGCGCGAGGGCTATCATTTCGCCGCGCGGGCGCTGTCGGCGGCGGGCTTCGTCACCGTCGTCCCCGACTATCGGCTGGTCCCCGAGGTGCGCTTCCCCCGCTTCGTGCAGGATTGCGCCGCCGCCGTCCGCTGGGTGCGGGCGCATGCCGGCCGCTATGGCGGCGACCCCGGGCGCATCGTCCTGGTCGGCCATTCGGCGGGCGCCTACAATGCCGCGATGCTGGCGCTCGACCCGCAATTCCTGGGTCCCGACCGCGCCGCGATCAAGGGTTTCGCCGGGCTCGCCGGCCCCTATGACTTCCTGCCGTTCAACGGGAAGGTGGTGACCGACGCCTTCGGCGCCTGGCCGAAGCCCGAGGAGACCCAGCCGATCCACTATGCCGACGCCTCCGCCCCGCCGGTGCTGCTGCTCCACGGCGGCGAGGACGGCACCGTCTGGCCGAAGAACTCGATCAACCTCGACGCCCGGCTGCGCGCGGCGGGCGTGTCGTCCGAGCTCAAGGTCTATCGCGACCTCGGCCATGTCGGCATCGTCACCGCCCTCGCCCGGCCGTTCCGGGGAGAGGCGCCGGTGCTGGCCGACATCACCACCTTCGCGCGGCGCGTGACGGGAAGCTGACCGAACCCCTTGGCGGGGGGCCGCCCGCTGTTCTACACATGTCCCATGCTCACCACGCTGGCGATCCGGGATGTCGTGCTGATCGAGGCGCTCGATCTCGAATTCGGCCCGGGTCTGGGCACGCTGACCGGCGAGACAGGCGCGGGCAAGTCGATCCTGCTCGATTCGCTCGGCCTCGCGCTCGGCACCCGCGCCGACAGCGGCCTCGTCCGCACCGGCGCCGCGCAGGCGATGGTGTCGGCGGGGTTCGACCTGCCGGCCGACCACCCCGCCTTCGCCCTGCTCGCCGAGAACGGCTTCGACGCCGATCCGGGCGAGGCGCTGGTGATCCGCCGCCTGGTCAAGGCCGACGGCGGCAGCCGCGCCTTCGTCAACGACCAGCCCGCCTCCGCCGCCACGCTGCGCGAACTGGGCGGGATGCTGGTCGAGATCCACGGCCAGCATGACGATCGCGGCCTGATCAACCCGCGCGGCCACCGCGCGCTGCTCGATGCCTTCGGCCGGCTCGACGTCGCCGGGGTCGCCGCCGCCCATGCCGCCTGGCGCGCCGCCGAGGACGCGCTGGAGGCCGCCCGCACCGACATCGAGAATGCCGCGCGCGACCGCGAATGGCTCGACCATGCGGTCGAGGAGCTCAACCGCTTCGGTCCCGAGCCGGGCGAGGAGGCCACCCTCGCCGCCGAGCGCGCCGACATGCAGAAGGGCGCGAAGCTGACCGACGACCTGGTCGCGGTCGGCGCGCATCTCGACGGGTCCGACGGCGGGCTCGCCGCGCTGCGCCAGGCCGCGCGCCGGCTCGACCGGATCGCGCCCGAACATCCGCTGCTGGCCGACGCGCTCGCCGCGCTCGACCGCGCAGTGATCGAGGCGAGCGAGGCGGAGGACAAGCTCGCCGCCGCCGCCGAGGCGATGCGCTTCGACCCCGCCCGGCTGGAGACGGTCGAGACCCGGCTGTTCGAATTGCGCGCGCTGGCCCGCAAGCATCGCGTCGATCCCGACGCGCTCGCGGAACTGCGCGACGAGCTCGCCGCCCGGCTCGACCGGATCGAGGCGGGCGATGCCGGCCTCGCTAAACTGGAAGCCACCGCCCGCGACGCGCGCGCCGCCTATCTCGCGCTCGCCGAGGCGCTGAGCGAGGCGCGCCGCGCCGCCGCATTGCGCCTCGACGCGGCGGTCGCGATCGAGCTGGCGCCGCTCAAGCTCGACGCCGCGCGCTTCCGCACCGTGGTCGAGACGCTGCCCGAGAGCGGCTGGTCCCCCGCCGGCCGCGACCGGGTGGAGTTCGAGATCGCGACCAATCCGGGCGCGCCCTTCGCGCCGCTGATGAAGATCGCCAGCGGCGGCGAACTGTCGCGCTTCATCCTGGCGCTCAAGGTCGCGCTGGCCGAGCAGGGCTCGGCGACGACGATGATCTTCGACGAGATCGACCGCGGCGTCGGCGGCGCCGTCGCCAGCGCGATCGGCGAGCGGCTGAAGCGGCTGGCGAGCGGCGCGCAACTGCTGGTCGTCACCCACAGCCCGCAGGTCGCGGCGCGCGGCGCCAGCCACTGGCTGATCGCCAAGAGCCATGACGGCCTCGTCACCCGCACCGGCGTCCGCCCGCTCGGCGCGGACGAGCGGCAGGAGGAGATCGCCCGGATGCTGTCGGGCGCCGAGATCACCGCCGAGGCCCGCGCCCAGGCGATGCGGCTGCTCGAAGCCGCCTGACGAGATCGAAGGAGAACGACCGGATGAACCCTTTCCCCGAAGACATCTTCACCGAACCGAGCGACGTCGATCCCGATACGCTCGCCAATCTGGGGCCGCTCACCCGGCTGGCCGGACGGTGGGAAGGGCATAAGGGCATCGACATCAACCCCAAGGCCGACGCCCCCGAACGGCGCGAGTTCATCGAGCAGATCAGCTTCGATCCGATCGATCCGCAGGCCAACGGCCCGCAGCTCTTCTACGGGCTGCGCTACCACATCCACATCACCACCGAGGAAGAGGACATCACCTTCCACGACCAGGTCGGCTATTGGCTGTGGGAGCCGGCGACCGGGCTGATCCTGCAGACGCTGGCGATCCCGCGCGGGCAGACCGCGCTCGCATCGGGCCAGGGCAAGCCCGGCGACGACCGGCTGACGCTGACCGCGACGCGCGGGCAGACCGAATATGGCATCTGCTCGACCGCCTTCCTCGAATATGCGTTCCGCACCGACAGCTACACCATCGACCTGACCTTCGAGGGCGACGATGCGTGGAGCTACGACATCCGCACCATGCTCGCGGTCCGCGGCCGCCCCGAACTGTTCGAGCATCGCGACCGGAACCGGCTGACCCGCGTCGCGCCGGGCAAGCCCAATCCGCTCCAGCAGATCGTGACGCGACGGGCGAAGGCCCCGTAACTCCTCACCGTCATCCCGGCGAAAGCCGGGATCTCCCTGCCTTTGGCGCCAAGGAAGAAGCAAAGTGAGATCCCGGCTTTCGCCGGGATGACGGGCGAGGAGGCGCGTTCCGCGCGCCGATCCTGCTGGTTCAATCCTATCGAAACCCATTCTAAAAGGGCGGCATGACGACCGAATCCCAGGCCGCCGAGCGGCTCGCCTTCCTCGCCGCCGAGATCGCCCGGCACAATGCGCTCTACCATGGCGAGGACGCGCCCGAGATCAGCGACGCCGACTATGACGCGCTGATGCGCGAGAACGCCGCGCTGGAAGCCGAGTATCCGCATCTGGTGCGCGCCGATTCGCCGTCGAAGCTGGTCGGCGCCGCCCCGTCGGGGCATCTCGCCAAGGTCGCGCATGCGCAACCGATGCTCAGCCTCGACAACGCCTTCGCCGATGAGGACGTGGTCGACTTCGTCGGCCGGGTGCGCCGCTATCTGAGCCTCGGCGCCGAGGAGCCGGTGGCGCTGACCGCCGAGCCCAAGATCGACGGCCTGTCCTGCTCGCTGCGCTACGAGAAGGGCGTGCTGGTGCTCGCCGCGACGCGCGGCGACGGCACGACCGGCGAGGACGTCACCGCCAACGTCCGCACCATCGACGACATCCCCGAGCGGCTGCGCGGCGGCGACCTGCTGTCGAGCCCGCCCGATGTGTTCGAGATTCGCGGCGAGGTCTACATGGCCAAGGCCGACTTCGCCGCGCTCAACGCCCGCCTGCTGGCGGAGGCCGAGGACCCGGCCAAGGCGCGCCAGTTCGCCAATCCGCGCAACGCCGCCGCCGGATCGCTGCGCCAGAAGGACCCGGGCGTCACCGCCTCGCGCCCCCTGCGCTTCCTGGCGCATGGCTGGGGCGAGGTATCGGCGCTACCCGCCGACACCCAGAAGGGCGTGATGGACGCGATCGCCGCCTGGGGCCTGCCGGTGTCCGACGATTTCGTCCGGGTCGACGGCGCCGCGCAGGCGCTGTCGCATTACCGCGCGATCGAGGCGAAGCGCGCCGACCTGCCGTTCGACATCGACGGGGTCGTCTACAAGGTCGACCGGCTCGACTGGCAGAAAAGGCTGGGCTTCGTCGCGCGCGCGCCGCGCTGGGCGATCGCGCACAAATTCCCGGCCGAAAAGGCCCAGACCCTGCTCAAGGACATCGACATACAGGTCGGCCGCACCGGCAAGCTGACCCCGGTCGCGCGGCTCGAGCCGGTCACGGTCGGCGGCGTCGTCGTCACCAACGCCACGCTCCACAATGCCGACGAGATCGGCCGGCTCGACGTGCACCCTGGCGACCGGGTGGTGGTGCAGCGCGCGGGCGACGTCATCCCGCAGATCGTCGAGAATCTGTCGCGCGACGAGACGCGCGATCCCTGGCCCTTCCCACAGACCTGCCCCGAATGCGGATCGGCGGCCGAGCGCGAGCCGGGCGAGGTCGACTATCGCTGCACCGGCGGCCTGATCTGCCCGGCGCAGCGGGTCGAGCGGCTGCGCCATTTCGTGTCGCGCCACGCGCTCGACATCGAGGGGCTCGGCCTCACCCATATCGAGAGCTTCTTCCGCGACGGGCTGGTCCAGTCGCCGGCCGACATCTTCCGGCTGACCAAGGACATATTGCTGACCCGCGAGCGCTGGGCCGAGGTCTCGGCGGGCAACCTGATCGCGGCGATCGACGCCAAGCGCCATCCGCCGCTCGACCGCTTCCTGTTCGCGCTCGGCATCCGCCATGTCGGCGAGGTGACGGCGCGCGACCTCGCCCGCCGCTACCGGAGCTGGGAGGGCCTCAAGGCGATGATCGACCGGACGATCGAGGCGCGCGACGCCGCCGTCCAGGCGATCGGCGAGACCGACGAGAAATTCGCCGCCCGCACCGCCAAGGAGCTCGCCGCGATCGTCGAGACGCCCGGCGTCGGACCGGAGGTCGCGCTGGCGCTGGTCGACTTCTTCGCCGAGCCGCACAATGCCGATGCGGTCGCCGACCTGCTGAGCCAGCTCCAGCCCGCCGACGTGATCCACGAAACGCGCGCGTCGGAGGTCAGCGGCAAGACGGTGGTGTTCACCGGCACGCTGGAGACGATGTCGCGCGACGAGGCCAAGGCGCAGGCCGAGGCGCTCGGCGCCAAGGTGGCGGGATCGGTGTCGGCCAAGACCGACCTGGTGGTCGCGGGCCCCGGCGCGGGATCGAAGCTCAAGAAGGCGAGCGACCTGGGCATCGCCGTCACCGACGAGGCCGGCTGGGCGAAGATCGTCGCCGACGCGCAATGACGGCGCCGGAATGAACCGCCCTCCGGTCCGAAGCGGTATTTCCGCTTGCGGGCGCGGCAGCACCCCGTAAGACAAGGGGCCATGCTCGCAGGGCGCCGTCCTCCCTATCTGGCTCTGGCCGGACTGCTGGTCGCGATCCTCGCGGCGGTCGCCGCGCTGTTCCTGACGCGCGCGCAGAGCCGGGCCGGCGACTGGGCCGAGCATTCGCTGCGGGTACAGGTGATGCTGACCGGGCTCACCGATCATGTCCGCGCGCTCGAATCCGATCATCGCGGCTATGTCCTATCGCGCAGCCGGGACATCCGCGCCGACTTCCGGAAACAGGTCGATGCGCTTCCGCCCGTGCTCGACCGGCTGCAATATGAGGTGCGGGACAACCCCGCCCAGTCGGCGCACATGGAGGAACTCCGCCGCGCCGTGCAGGCGAAGGTCGACTATGCGCGCCAGGGCGTGTCGGCGGTCGACGCTGGCCGCCGCGACGAGGAGATCGCCCGGATGGGCCTGGGCGAAGGCGCCCGCCGGATGGACGCCGCGCTCGCCGTCATCCACCGCATGGTCACCGAGGAGGAATGGCTGCTGGCGGACCGGCGCGCGACGACCGACACGCTTGTCCTCGGCCTCGGGCTGGTGCTGGTGGCGACCCTGCTGCTCGTCCTGCTCATCGCCGGCCTCGTCATCCGCGACGCCAACCGGCGCGAGCGCGAGGTGATCGTCGCCCGCGACGAGGCCGTCGCCGCCGAACAGGCGCTACGCGAGGAGATCGCCGCGCGCGCGCAGATGGAGGAGAAGATCCTCCATCTCCAGAAGATGGAATCGATCGGCCAGCTCACCGGCGGGATCGCCCATGATTTCAACAATATGCTGGCAATCGTGATCGGCAGCCTCGACCTCGCCCGGCGGCGGCTGACCGGCGATCCGGAGCGGCTGGCGCGCAACATCGACAATGCCTTCGAAGGCGCCGAGCGCGCCGCCGCCCTCACCTCCCGGCTGCTCGCCTTCTCGCGCCAGCAGCCGCTCGCCCCGATCACGCTCGACATCAACAAGCTCGTCTCGGGCATGTCGGAACTGCTGCAACGGACGCTGGGCGAGCCCTATCGGATCGAGACGGTGCTGGCCGGCGGCCTGTGGCGCAGCTTCGCCGATCCGGGCCAGCTCGAAAACGCGGTCGTCAACCTGGCGGTCAACGCGCGCGACGCGATGCCGGGCGGCGGACGGCTGACGATCGAGACGTCCAACGCCTATCTCGACGACGAATATGCCAAGACCCGGCCCGAGGTGACGCCCGGCCAATATGTGATGATCAGCATCACCGACACGGGCAGCGGCATGGCGCCCGAGGTGCTCGCCAAGGCGTTCGACCCCTTCTTCACCACCAAGCCGGTCGGCAAGGGCACCGGCCTGGGGCTCAGCCAGATCTTCGGCTTCGTCAAGCAGACCGGCGGCCATGTCGCGATCTATTCGGAGCTCGACCAGGGCACGACGGTGAAGCTCTATCTGCCGCGCAGCTACGGCCTGGCGATCGATCCCCGCAGCCGGCAGGCGATGGCCGAGACCGAGGTGCCCCGTGCCCGGACCGGCGAGACGATCCTGGTCGTCGAGGACGAGCAGCGCGTCCGCCACTTCTCGGTCGATGCGCTGCGCGACCTCGGCTATGTCGTGATTTCCGCCGCCAACGCGGCCGAGGCGCTCGAGGCGCTCACCGCGCAGCCGACGATCAGCATGTTGTTCACCGACATCGTCATGCCGGAGATGAACGGCCGCCAGCTCGCGGACACGGCGCTCGAGCTGCGGCCCGGCCTGCCGATCCTGTTCACCACCGGCTATACCCGCAACGCCGTGATCCACAACGGCATGCTCGACGCGGGCGTCGCCTTCCTCGCCAAGCCGTTCAGCCTGAGCCAGCTCGGCACCAAGGTGCGCGAGGTGCTCGACGGCGGCGGCGTCAACCGCCCGGCCTGAGCAACCCGGCCTCCGCCGGGATGACGATTGCTTGAGCGCGCGCCCGGCACCCTCTATCCGCTGACGAATGAGCCTCAATCCCATCTACGCCGCCCTGCCGACCACGATCTTCGAGAAGATGTCGGCGATCGCCCGCGAAACGGGGGCGATCAACCTGGGCCAGGGCTTCCCCGACGCGCCGGGACCCGAGGACATCCGCCGCGCCGCCGCCGACGCGCTGATCGAGCGATCGAACCAATATCCGCCGATGCTCGGCATCCCCGAGCTGCGCCAGGCGATCGCCGCCCATTATGGCGAGCATCACGGCCTGGCGCTCGACTGGCGGACGGAGGTGGTCGTCACCTCGGGCGCGACCGAGGCGATCGCGGGCGCGATCCTGAGCCTCGTCGCGCCGGGCGACGAGGTGGTGCTGATCCAGCCGCTCTACGACGCCTATCTGCCGATGGTCCGCCGCGCCGGCGCGGTGCCGAAGCTGGTGAGGCTGGAACCGCCCGACTGGACGATCGATCCGGCCGCGCTCGACGCCGCGATCAGCGAGCGGACCAGGCTGATCATCCTCAACAATCCCGCCAATCCGACCGGCCGCATGGTTGATCGCGCGACGCTGGAGATGATCGCCGAGCGCTGCGTCCGCCACGACATCGTCGCGCTGTGCGACGAGGTGTGGGAGCATATCGTCTTCGACGGCGGCCATGTCCCGCTGATCGCCCTGCCCGGCATGCGCGACCGCACCGTCAAGATCGGATCGGCCGGCAAGATCTTCGCGCTGACCGGCTGGAAGGTCGGCTGGATGGTCGCGGGCGAGACGCTCGCGCGGCAGGTCGCCAAGGCGCACCAGTTCCTGACCTTCACCACCCCGCCCAATTTGCAATGGGCGGCGGCGCAGGGCCTCGCCAAGCCGAAGGCGTGGTTCGAGGAGATGCGCGCCGGCTTCGCCCGCTCGCGCGACCGGCTGGTCGCCGGGCTGGAGACGGCCGGCTATGCCGTGCTGCCGAGCCAAGCGACCTGGTTCGTCTCGGTCGACCTGACCGCCTCGGGCATCGCGCTCGACGATGTCGCCGCCGCCGACCGGCTGGCGATGGAGGGCGGCGTGGTGACGATCCCGGTCTCCGCCTTCTTCGAGGAGGCGCCCGTCACCAACATCCTGCGCCTCTGCTATTGCAAGGAGGACGCGGTGCTCGACGAGGCGATCGCCCGGCTGGCGCGAATGCGCGAGGTGCTGGCGGGCGCCTAAAAAAATCCTCCCCATCACAGATGGGGAGGGGGACCATCCGCAGGATGGTGGAGGGGTACGGCAGCGAAGCTGGCGCTGCGCGCCATACCCCTCCACCACGCTACGCGCGGTCCCCCTCCCCGCCACTATGTGGCAGGGAGGAATGAGAGGTCACCGCGCCCCGAACTTCTTCACCGCGTTGCGGTGCGCGCCGGGCGCGCCCTTGGGGCGGCTGAAGCGGCGCTTGGCCGGGCCGTTGCGGTCACCCGCGCCGCCGTCGTGGCGGCGGTTGCGGTCGCCATGGCCCTGCGGCTGCGGCTGGCTCGGCGCCGGCTTGGGCAGCTTGGCCTTCTCCGCGACGAAATTGTCGGGCAGCGGCTGGATGTCGAGCTTGACCTTGGTCAGCTTCTCGATCGCCTTGAGATAGGGCCGCTCGTCATCGGCGACGAAGGCGATGGCGATGCCCGCGGCGCCGGCGCGCGCGGTGCGGCCGATGCGATGGACATATTGCTCGGCGACGTTGGGCAGCTCGAAGTTGAAGACATGGCTGACCCCGCCGACGTCGATGCCGCGCGCGGCGATGTCGGTCGCGACGAGGATCTTGACCTCGCCCGTGCGGAACAGGCCCAGCGCGCGCTCGCGCTGCGGCTGGCTCTTGTTGCCGTGGATCGCCTCCGCCGCGATGCCGGCGGCGCGCAGGTTCTTCACGACGCGGTCGGCGCCATGCTTGGTGCGGGTGAAGACCAGCGCGCGGTCGATCGGCTCGGACCGGATGCGCATCGTCAGCAGCGCCTGCTTCTCCTGCGGGTTGCAGAAGGTCGCGAACTGCTCGACCCGCTCGGCGGTGGTCGACTGCGGCGCGACCGACACCTTGGCCGGATTGGTCAGGAAACGGTCGCCCAGCTCGGCGATCGCCTTGGGCATGGTCGCCGAGAAGAACAGCGACTGGCGCTTCTTCGGCAGCAGCTGGTCGACCCGCTTGAGCGCATGGATGAAGCCGAGGTCGAGCATCTGGTCGGCCTCGTCGAGGACGAAGATCTCGACGAACTTCAGGCTCAGCGCGCGCTGGTCGATCAGGTCGAGCAGGCGGCCCGGCGTCGCGACGAGGATGTCGACGCCACGCTGGAGCTGGCGAATCTGCTTGTTGATCGGCACGCCGCCGAACACGGTGGCGACGCTCAGGCGCAGGAACTTGCCGTACTGGACGAAGCTCTCGGCGATCTGGCTGGCCAGCTCGCGGGTCGGCGCGAGGACGAGCATGCGGCAGCCCTGCGGCGGCGTATGCTTGAGATTGTCGTGGAGATGGTGGAGCGACGGCAGCGCGAAGGCCGCGGTCTTGCCGGTGCCGGTCTGGGCGATGCCGCACAGGTCGCGGCCCTCCAGCAGCGGCGGGATCGCCTGCGCCTGGATCGGCGTCGGGATGTCGTAGCCCTTGGCGGCCAGCGCGCGCTGGATCGGCTCGATCAGGCCAAGCTCGGAAAATTTGGTCACAATTGCACTTTCAAAGGGTGCGGGCGCACGGACAGGGTCCATGCGACAGCGGGTTCACATGACGACCCGCGTGAATAGGGAAGCCTTCGGCTGATGCGTTCCGGGGGCCGGAGCCGGCCTGCCCCTTTGGAATGGACAGGTGATCACGCTGCTCACGGCCAGATGCTGCGGAACAGCATCGACGCGGGGCGGCATATGATCCATGTTGCCGGCAAATACAAGATGAGGCCGACATGACCTTCGGAAAATCCGGGATTCTCGCGCTCTGTGTCCTTTCTGCCGCAGTGCCGGCATCGCTGTCCGCCGCCCTGACCAAGGCCGAGACGGCGATGGTGAAGACCGTCGACGCCGAACGCGACCGCACCGTCGGGCTGCTCGAAACGCTGGTCACCGTGAACTCGGGATCGCGCAACCTGCCCGGCGTGACGAAGGTCGGGGCGATGATGCGCGCCGAACTGGAACCGCTCGGCTTCGAGGTCCGCTGGGTGCCGATGGAGCAGGCCGGGCGCGCGGGGCACATCGTCGCGCTCCACAAGGGCAATGGCCGCGGCAAGCGCCTGCTGCTGATCGGCCATCTCGACACCGTGTTCGAGCCCGACAGCCCGTTCCAGCGCTGGACCCCGAAGGGCAAGGATTGGGCCGAAGGGCCCGGCGCGGGCGACGACAAGGGCGGCATGGTGGTGATCGTCGCGGCGCTGCGCGCGATGAAGGCGGCCGGCACGTTGAAGGATGCCGACATCGAGGTCGTGCTGACCGGCGACGAGGAGGATGTCGGCGATCCGGTCGAGATCGCGCGCGCCGACCTGGTCGCCGCCGGCAGGCGCGCCGACGTCGCGCTCGACTTCGAGGGGCTGGTCCGCGACGGCGGCCGCGACATGGGATCGATCGCGCGGCGCTCCGCCGGCTCCTGGGTGGTCAAGGCGACCGGCAATAGCGGCCATTCGAGCGGCATCTTCAGCGACAAGGTCGGCTATGGAGCGATCTACGAGCTGGCGCGGATCGTCGACCGCTTTCGCCGCGAGCTGCCCGAGCCGAACCTGACCTACAATGTCGGCCTGATCGCGGGCGGCGCGACCGAGACGACCGACGCCGACGGCATCCGCGCGACCGCGACCGGCAAGAGCAACATCATCGCCCCGGTCGCCGAGGCGCGCGGCGACCTGCGCACCCTGTCCGACGAGCAGACCGAGCGGGTGAAGGCGAAGATGACCGCGATCGTTGCCGAGCATCTGCCCGGCACCGGCGCGACGATCGAATTCGACAAGGGCGCCTATCCGGCGATGGCGCCGACGCCCGGCAACCGCGCGATCCTCGACCGGCTCAACCGCGTCAACCGCGACATGGGCCTGCCCGAGATGCCGCCGCTCGATCCGTTGAAGCGCGGCGCGGGCGACGTCAGCTTCGTCGCGAAGGACGTCGACAGCTTCGCCGGCATGGGCCCCTATTCGACCGGCGACCATGCGCCGGGCGAGGCGGTCGACCTCGCCTCGATCCCGACCCAGGCGAAGCGCGCCGCGATCCTGATGTCGCGGCTGAGCGCGGAGGCGCGGGGGAAATAAAACCTTCCCGCCCCCGCCAACCGTCATTCCCGCGAAGGCGGGAATCCACCCGGTCGCAGGTGCGAACCCACTTGGTCTGGAGCTTGTTCGCCGGTGGATTCCCGCCTTCGCGGGAATGACGAGGAAAATGGAAGTCCAAGCCGGAATCGAACCTCGCTCGCCCCGCCGTCAGAAATCCGGCTTCTCATAATGTTCGGGCGGGCTGACCAGCTCCATCCGCTCGGACAGGATGGTGCGGAGCGACCGGCGCGACTTCATGCCCGAATACCATTGCTTGGTCTCTTCATGGCCGCGCCAGTCGATCCCGCCCAGATAGTCGGCGACCGAGAGATGCGCCGCGCAGGCGAGGTCGGCGAGGCTGAGCAGCTGGCCGCCGATCCAGCGGCGGCTGCCGACCAGATAGTCGATATAGTCGAGATGGTCGTTGACCGCCTTCATCGCCTGCCGCAGCACCCCCGCATCGGGCGGGGCGCGGTGGACGATGCGCTTGAGCGCGCGTTCGTAGAGCAGCGGGCCGACCACGTCGGCGTAGAATTTCTCGTCGAAATAGGCGACCAGCCGGCGGATCTCGCCGCGCGCGGCGGCGCTGCCCGGCAGCATCGGCACCGGCTCGATCGTCTCCTCGATGAACTCGGAGATCGCGCAGCTGTGGATCAGCGTGACGCCGCTGCCCGGATCGACCAGCACCGGGGTCTGCCCGACCGGATTGAGATCGAGGAACTCGTCGCGACGCAGCCAGGGCGATTCGCGGACGAGGTCATAGGCGATGCCCTTCTCCTCCATCTGGAGGCGAACCTTGCGGGAAAAGGGACAAAGGGGGAATTGGTAAAGCTGCCACATCGGGCGGGCAGATTATCGGCGCGCGCGAAACATGTCAGTAGGGTGAAACGAAAAAAGCTGTGGGTCGTCGCGACGGTCGGCGACGCGTCGCGGCCCGACACCGCCCAGCGCGTTCGAATAATGCTCGGCGAAGCCGCGGTAGATCGCCGCGAGCGCCGGATCGGACGCATCGTCGGCGCGCTGGAGCGACTCCCTGTGGCGCCGCTCGAAATATTCGCGATCGTCCTGATCCATCGATTATTCTCCGCCCCACATTCCCATCGAACCGCCACCCATTCCAGTCGATGGGAAATAGAAGGGTGTTCGAAAACCAGAAAATACAGCAACGTTCACTACGCTACAGAATATTTTACAATTGATCACAAAACATTCGGCGCCTGCAAGCCAAGCAACACCCTCCGCTCCAACGGGGAACAAAGAGCCGATAACCCCCTCGATCATGGCAACCACCTCGTAACTTTACGAGTAGGCTGATGATCGTGCTCCGATAGGGTTTTATTATGGGAAGGGAGAGTCACGGACGTCGGACCACATGACGGCAGACCTTACCCCATCGGCCAGAATCCTCATCGTCGAAGACAATGTCGCCGTCGCGCGGTCGCTGGAGATCCTGCTGACCTATCTCGGCCATCGCTGCGCCGCGACGGCCAGCGCCGAGGAGGCGGAGCGCCTCGACCACCAGCTCTTCGATCTCGCGCTCGTCGACATCCTCCTTCCTGGCGCAAGCGGCCTCGCCCTCGCCGACCGGATCGCGGCACGGCGTCCGGGCATCGGGATCATCCTGATGACGGGCAGCCCGGCGCATCTCCACCATCCCGTGGCCGGCTTCCGCCGGGTGCTGCTCAAGCCGTTCCGCCCGCGCGAGCTGGAGGAGGCGATCGCCCACGCCTTGCGGCAGCGCCGCCGCGTCGAGGAACGACGGCTCGCCCCGCTCAGATGAGCTGGGCGCGGATCGCGATGACCGCCGCATGGACCTTGTTGGCGGCACCCAGCCGGGCGACGGCATTGTTGAGGTGATATTCGACCGTGCGCTGGCTGAGGCCGAGGATCGCCGCGGTTTCCCAGGCGGTCTTCCCCAGGCTCAGCCAGACCAGGCATTCGCGTTCCCTCGATCGCAGCGCCGATGCGCCCCGGCCCGCTCCTCCGGGGGCCGGCGCGGCGGAGGCTTCGCCGGCCTCCTGATCCGGCCCGTCGAGCTCCGTCATGCATCCGATCGCGCGGACATGGCCGGTCTCCCGATCGCGGATGATCGAGGCGACCGACCGGACCCGCACGACCGTCCCGTTGGGGCGGATGATCCTGAACTCCATCCGGTAGGGATCGTCATGGTCGATCAGATCGGCGATCGCCGCCTCGTCGACCAGCGTCGCCTGCGCGACGTCGTCGGGGTGGATGTGGCGCTGGAAATCGGCGATCGCGCGGATCGGCATCCGGGCGGGATCGAGGCCCAATATGGCGTACCAGCGATCGTTGCACGACAGGATGTCGGCATCGACGTCATAATCCCACAGGCCCCCGCCCATCGCCTTGAGCACGAGCTGCTCATGGCCCGGATAGGGCGAGTCCGATCTGCGGGGCACTGGGGACGTGGGATCACTCATGGTTACGCAAACGGTTCGATGCCGACTCCACGGTGAGTCGACACCCCGGTCTTGCGCAAAGCAGGGGCGAAGGAAAGCGAACTATTGCAATCGCTTCGGCGCTTTCGGAGCGCGAAAGGAGGGTTCCGCTACGGCTTCCGGGCAAATCCCGTTTCGGGAAGAAACGAAATGCTCCGGCCATCGGGCGATCAGCGCTGTCGGAAAACTGGATGCCCCGTGAGGATTCGAACCTCAATTGACGGAGTCAGAGTCCGTAGTCTTACCTTTAGACGACGGGGCATCACTGGCAGAGCGGCGCACATAGGGTCGGCCGTGCGGCCTGTCAACGGGGTGGATGCCGCCCTTGCCGTCCCCGGCTTCTCCCATTAGGTTCACCGTCAGGTTCCATGCGGATGTTTCCCCGCATGGTGAGAGAATGAGACTGACGATCATGGCGCACGGCCCCGATATGGTCGCGCCGCGCCCACCGCGTGAAGGGGGGCGCCGCGCGCATTCCCCACCCCATCATTTCCCCCCGCGCAGCAGCTATGCCGCGCTCGATCTCGGCACCAACAATTGCCGGCTGCTGATCGCGCGGCCAAGCGAGGACGGCTTCGTCGTCGTCGACGCCTTTTCGCGAATCGTCCGGCTCGGCGAGGGGCTGGCGGCGACCGGGCGGCTGTCCGACGCGGCGATGGACCGGGCGGTCAGCGCGCTGTCGGTCTGCGCCGACAAGCTGCGCCGCCGCCGCGTCTCGCTGGTCCGGTCGGTGGCGACCGAGGCATGCCGCCGCGCCGCCAACGGGCGCGAGTTCGTCCAGCGCGTCTATCGCGAGACCGGCATCGCGCTCGAGATCATCAGCCCCGAGCAGGAGGCACGGCTGGCGGTGCTCGGCTGCCACGCGCTGATCGAGCCCGGCGAGGGCCAGGCGCTGGTGTTCGACATCGGCGGCGGCTCGACCGAGCTGATCCTGATCGACGCCGACCAGAGCCCGCCGCGCGTGATCGACTGGTATTCGGCGCCCTGGGGCGTCGTCTCGCTGTCGGAGACCGAGCCGCATGTCGGCGACAGCCGCGACGGCCTGCTCGACAGCTATGCGCGGATGCGGTCGCGGGTCGCGGAAAGCTTCGCCCAGTTCGCCGCCAAGCTCGAACCCGGCGCCCAGCCGGGCCGGCTGCTCGGCACCAGCGGCACCGTCACCACCCTCGCCAGCGTCCATCTCGACCTGCCCAATTACGACCGGCGGCTGATCGACGGCCTGGTCGTGCCGGTGACGGCGATGCGCGACATCAGCGCGCGGCTGGCGGGCATGAACGTCGACGAGCGCGCCGAGGTGCCGTGCATCGGCCATGAGCGCGCCGACCTGGTGGTGGCGGGCTGCGCGATCCTCGACGCGATCCTCGACATGTGGCCGGCCGAACGGCTCGGCGTCGCCGACCGCGGCATTCGCGAGGGGATTCTCCGCTCGCTGATGGCGCGCGACAGGACAAGGATGCTGATGTGAGCCGGGCGGGCAATGGCGGGCGGCAGCGGATCAAGACCGCGAAGGGGCGCAGCGCCTCCTCGATCAAATGGATCCAGCGCCAGCTCAACGATCCCTATGTGCGCAAGGCGCAGGCCGAGGGCTATCGATCGCGCGCGGCCTACAAGCTGATCGAGCTCGACGAGCGCTTCCATTTCCTGCGCGGCGCGAAGCGGGTCATCGACCTCGGCATCGCGCCGGGCGGCTGGACGCAGGTGGTGCGCCGGGTCTGCCCGCAGGCGGCGATCGTCGGCATCGACCTGCTGCCGACCGACCCGATCGACGGCGCGATCATCCTGCAGATGGACTTCATGAGCGACGAGGCGCCCGCCCAACTCGCCGAGGCGCTGGGCGGCCCGGCCGACATCGTCCTGTCCGACATGGCCGCCAACACCGTCGGCCACCAGCAGACCGATCACCTGCGCACCATGGCGCTGGTCGAGGCCGGCTGCCTGTTCGCCAGCGAGGTGCTGCGGCCCGGCGGAACCTATGTCGCCAAGGTGCTGGCCGGCGGCGCCGACCACGGCCTGGTCGCCGAGCTCAAGCGCCTGTTCACCACCGTCAAGCACGCCAAGCCGCCGGCGAGCCGCAAGGATTCGTCCGAATGGTATGTGATCGCCCAGGGCTTCAAGGGACGGCCGGAGGCGGCGGGGGCGGACGGCGAATAGCCCCCAATCGTCATTCCAGCGAAAGCTGGAATCTCCCTGCTTCTTCCTTTTTCCCGGTCTCTTGGACTGCCGAAGGAAAAGGAGATTCCAGCTTCGCTGGAATGACGGTGGAAGCGATTACCGAATCCGCACGACCTGCCCGGGCGCCGCGCCGCCCTGATGGGCGGGGCAGGCGCGGCGGTGGAACTGCTTGTCGAGGCAGATCCACACCTCCTCCATCCAGCCCGACTTGCCGACGTTCAGGCGCATCTCCTCGGGCCGCATGCCGGGATTGGCGTCGGCGAACTTCCGCTGGAAATCGGCGGCAGTCATCGTGCGCCCGCTCAGCGCCTTCATGTCGGGGAAGGCGAGCTCGGCGAACAGCTTGCCGCTCTTCGCGAAATAGTCGGCGGGCGTCTTCGACATGCAGGTGCCGTGCTTCTCCCACTCATGCTGGATGAGCTGCGGCGAGGGCGTGCTGCACAGATGCTCTCGGATCACCTTGTCGGGCACCAGCCGGGTCGGCTTGCAATATTGCGGCCACAGCGCCCCTTCCCCGTCGGGCCACAGGCCATGGAGGGTGAAGCCGAAGCTGTTGGCGCCGCCGCATCGGATATGGTCCTGCGGGCTGCTGCTTTTGTCTATACAATATTGCGGCGACCAGCTCACCGCGAGCGTGTAGCCGCCGGTCGGCAGCAGCCGGCGCGGCTGGTCCACGCTCGGCCCCTCGAGCATCGGCCGCGGCAGCGTCGCGGGAACCTCGCAGCTCGGCGCCTTCTTCGCGCAGGCGGGGGTCACCAGCAGGGCGGCGAGCAGGACGGGGAGACCGATTCTCATCATGACACCCTAGAAGTCGCGTCGGGATCAGGGAAGCGGACGGAAATCCAGCCCGATGTCGGCGGCCGGGGCCGACTGGGTCAGCCGCCCGACCGAGACATAGGTGACACCGGTCTGCGCGATCGCCTTGATCGTGTCGAGCCGCACCCCGCCCGACGCCTCGGTCGGCACCCGGCCGCCGACCAGCGTCACCGCGCCGCGCAGTGTCGGCGGGTCCATGTTGTCGAGCAGCAGGTGGGTGGCGCCGGCAGCCAGCGCCGGCTCGATCTGGTCGACCCGGTCGACCTCGACGATGATCCGTTCGATGCCCGCGGCGACCGCGCGGCGGACCGCCTCTGCGATATTGCCGGCGACCGCGACATGGTTGTCCTTGATCATCGCCGCGTCGTCGAGCCGCATCCGATGGTTGGTGCCGCCGCCCATGCGCACCGCATATTTCTCCAGCACGCGCAGGCCGGGGATGGTCTTGCGGGTGTCGAGCAGGATCGCGCCGGTGCCGGCGATCGCGTCGACATAGGCGCTGGCCAGCGTCGCCACGCCCGACAGGTGCTGGATGGTGTTGAGCGCCGACCGCTCGGCGGTCAGCAGCGCGCGCGCCTTGCCGCGCAGGCGCATCAGCACCCCGCCCTTGGCGACGCGGACGCCGTCCGCGACCAGCGTCTCGATCTCGACGGCGGGGTCGAGCGCGCGGAAGAAGGCTTCGGCGATCGGCAGGCCGGCGACGCTGATCGCGTCGCGGCTCGCCATCTCGCCCTCGAACAGCGCCTCGGCCGGGATCGTCGCGGCGGAGGTGATGTCGCCCCCCTGCCCCAGATCCTCGGCAAGGGTCGCGCGAACGAAGGCGTCGAGGTCGAAATCGGGAAGAGTGAAGGTCATCCGGTCGATCCTACGTCATCCCGGCGAAAGCCGGGATCTCACTTCTTCTAGGTCGGCAAAGGCAAAGAGATCCCGGCTTTCGCCGGGATGACGGTTACATTTTAGGCCGCCCCACATCGGGTCCCGACAGGCCGCCGGTCATCTCCAGCATCCGGTCGAGCGAGCGCTTCGCGGCGACGCGGGTCTCCTCGTCGACCTCGATCCGCGGGGTCAGGTCGCGCAGCGAGAGGTAGAGCTTCTCCATCGTGTTCAGCGCCATGTACGGACACATGTTGCAGTTGCAATTGCCGTCCGCGCCGGGCGCGCCGATGAAGCTCTTGTGCGGCGCCGCCTTCTCCATCTGGTGGATGATGTGCGGCTCGGTCGCGACGATGAAGGTCTGCGCGTCGGACGTGAGCACATAGTCGAGGATGCCGCGGGTCGACCCGACATAGTCGGCATGGTCGAGGATGTGGACCGGGCATTCGGGATGCGCGGCGATCGGCGCGTCGGGATGCTGCGCCTTGAGCTTGAGCAGCTCGGTCTCCGAGAAGGCCTCGTGGACGATGCAGCTGCCTTCCCAGAGCAGCATGTCGCGGCCGGTCTTGCGCGCGAAATAGCCGCCGAGATGGCGATCGGGCGCGAAGATGATCTTCTGGTCCTTCGGGAGCTGCGCCAGGATCGTCTCGGCCGAGGAGGAGGTGACGATGATGTCGCTGTGCGCCTTCACCGCCGCCGAGCAGTTGATGTAGGTCAGCGCGAGATGATCGGGATGCGCGGCGCGGAAGCGGGCGAATTCCTCGGGCGGACAGCTGTCCTCCAGGCTGCATCCGGCGTCCATGTCGGGCAGGATCACGGTCTTCTCGGGCGACAATATCTTCGCCACCTCGGCCATGAAGCGCACGCCGCAGAAGGCGATGACGTCGGCGTCGGTCGCCGCCGCCTTGCGCGACAGGTCGAGGCTGTCGCCGACGAAGTCGGCGAGGTCCTGGATCTCCGGCGTCTGGTAATAATGGGCGAGGATGACGGCGTTGCGCTCCTTGCGCAGCCGATCGATCTCGGCGCGCAGGTCCAGGCCGGTCAGATTCTCCAGCGGGGCGTTCATCGCGTGATAGTCTCCACGTGCGCGGCTCAGCCTCAGACTCAGGCCGCGAGGCTCCATAGCGTGTCGTCGCGGCGGACGATACCGCGCGTCTCCAGGTCGATCAGATGGGCGAGCACCGACAGGCCGGCGGCGGTGTGCAGCCGCGGATCGACCCCGACATACATCTGCTGGACCATGTCGGGGATCAGCGCGACGTCGCGTTCGAGCAGGCGGAGGATCTGCCCCTCGCGCTGCTTGCGGTGGCCGACCAGCCCGCGCACGAAGCGCTGGGGCCGCTCGATCGGATCGCCATGCGCCGAATAATAGACGCTGTCCTGCTCGCGCGCCTGCAACCGTTCGAGGCTTTCGAGATAATGGCCCATATTGCCGTCGGGCGGCACCACCACGCTGGTCGACCAGCCCATGACATGGTCGCCCGTGAACAACGCCCCCGCCTCGGGCAGCGCATAGCAGATATGGTTGGAGGTGTGGCCGGGGGTATGCACCGCCTGCAGCGTCCAGCCGTCGCCGGCGATCGTCCCGCCCTCGCCCATCGCCTCGTCGGGGCTGTAGTCGCGGTCGAACGAGGCGTCGGCGCGCGGGCCCGCATCGTCGAGCGCGAGCGGGGCGCAGCCGATGATCGGCGCGCCGGTCCGCGCCTTCAGCTCGGCGGCGGCGGGGCTATGGTCGCGATGGGTGTGGGTGCAGACGATCGCGCGCACCCGCGCGTCGCCGATCGCCGCAACGATCGCGTCGACATGCTCGGGCAGGTCGGGGCCCGGATCGATCACCGCCACGTCGCGCGTGCCGACCAGATAGGTCTGCGTGCCGGTATAGGTGAAGGGGCTCGGATTGCCGGCCAGCAACCGGCGCACCAGCGGGTGCTGCATCTGGGCCACGCCGACGGTCTGTTCGCTCATGCCGGTGCATGTGGCATCGGTGGGGCCCAATGTGAAGGGATTGTTCCGGGGGTTCGATTTTGCTCCCCTTGCCGTCATGCCTGCCTATTCAGCCGCCTTCGCCAGGAACGCCCCGCGCGCCGCGACGGCCTCGCCGGGGAAGTCGCTGAACAGGCCGTCGACGCCATAGCCCAGGAAACGGGCATATTCGGCGGCCGCATCGCCCTTGGCCGCCTCGTCCGCGCCGATGCGGTCGCCGGCGGCCAGGAAGACATTCTCGCTGCGGAAGGTCCAGGGATGGACGAGCAGCCCGGCCGCATGCGCGTCGCGGACCAGCGTGGTCGGCGGCTGCGCGCGGCCGGCGGCGTCGCGCGGCTCGATCAGCAGCTTGTACGGCCCGATCGCGTCGGCATAGGCCGCGATCGCCTTGAGGCCCTTGGGGCTGATCATGTCGGCGACGGTCAGGCCGGTGCCCGCCGCGACCTGGTCATAGGGCGGCGCCTCGCCCTCGATGAGCTGGACGAGGCGCAATTTCGTCATCGCGCGCAGCGCCTTCAGGTTCGACACCTCGAACGACTGGATGAACACCGGATCGTCGGCCCTGCTGAAGCCGGCCCGCGCCAGCGCGTCGACCAGCGCCTTCTCCATCGGCTTGCCGATCGCGGCGAAATAGGTCGGATGCTTGGTCTCGGGATAGATGCCGACCTTGCGCGGGCTCGACCGCACCAGGGCCAGCGCCTCGTCGAAGGTCGCGATCCGCTCGTCCCGCCAACCCAGATTGGCCGGCCGTAGCTTCGGCAGCCGCTCGCGCGCGTGGAGGGTCTTGAGCTCGGCGAGGGTGAAGTCCTCGGTGAACCAGCCCGTCACCGCCCGTCCGTCGATCGTCTTGCGGGCGCGCCGGCCGGCGAACTCGGGCCGGTCGGCGACGTCGGTCGTGTCGCTGATGTCGTTCTCGTGGCGGATGACCAGGACGTCGTCCTTCGTCATCACCAGATCGGGCTCGATGAAATCGGCGCCCTGCTCGATCGCGCGGGCATAGGCGGCGAGCGTGTGCTCGGGCCGCTCGCCCGACGCGCCGCGATGGGCGATGATCACCGGCTGGGCGGCCACGGACGCGGCGATGCTCAGCGCCATGGCGAAGGCCGGCAGGCGGCGCATCGCATGCGGTCAGGCGTGGGCGATGCCGTTCTGGTCGAGCAGGTCGAGCAGTTCACCGGCCTCGTACATCTCCATCATGATGTCCGATCCGCCGACGAACTCGCCCTTCACATAGAGCTGCGGAATCGTCGGCCAGTCCGAAAACTCCTTGATCCCCGTGCGGATCGCCGGGTCCTGGAGCACGTCGACGGTGGCATATTCGACACCGAGATGATCGAGGATCGCGATCGCGCGGCTGGAGAAGCCGCACTGCGGGAAGAGCGGCGTGCCCTTCATGAACAGCAGCACATCGGCGGAATGGACCGCCGTCGCGATGCGCGCCTGGACGTCGTCACTCATTGTTCGCTCCTCAATCGGGCGTCGCGGTGGACAGCTGGAGCGCGTGGAGCACCCCGCCCATCCGCCCGCCCAGGGCATCATAGACCAGCCGCTGCTGCTTGACCCGGTTGAGTCCGCGGAAGCTCTCGCTCACCACGCGCGCGGCATAATGGTCGCCGTCGCCGGCGAGATCGGTGATCTCGACCCGCGCATCGGGCAGCGCGGCCTTGATCATCGCCTCGATCTCGTCGGCGGCCATCGGCATGGATTACTTGCCTTCCATCAGCTGGCGGCGCGCCTCGACCGTCTTGGCGTCGAGCGCGGTGCGGATGCGCGCATCGTCGATGTCGACGCCCGCCGAGGTCAGGTCGCCCAGCAGCTTGCGGATCACGTCCTCGTCGCCGGCTTCCTCGAAATCGGCCTGCACCACCGACTTGGCATAGCTGTCGGTTTCCTCGGAGGTGAGCTTCATCAGCCCCGCCGCCCAGTGACCGAGCAGCCGGTTGCGCCGCGCGGTGATGCGGAAGGCCATCTCCTGATCATGGGCGAACTTGTTCTCGAAAGCCTGCTCGCGATCATCGAAGGTCGTCATCTTGTTCCCTGCTCACCGTGGATGGATATTCAGATAGGCATGGCGTGGCATGCGCGCAACAGCACAGACTCGCAAAAGAGGCTCCGGCCGGAGCCTCCGGTCACAGCCAGGGCCGGTCCGCCGCCATCCTGCCTTCGAAGGTCGAGATCGCCGCGTCCTGCGCCAACGTCATCCCCACCTCGTCGAGACCGTTGAGCAGGCAATGCTTGCGGAACGGATCGATCTCGAAGCGGAAGCGGTCCTGGAACGGCGTGGTGACCGTCTGATTCTCCAGGTCGATGCCGATCGGGTGGGTCCTGGCGACCTCGAGCAGCCGGTCGACCGCTTCCTGCGGCAGCACCACGGTCAATATCCCGTTCTTGAAGGCGTTGCCCGAGAAGATGTCGGAGAAGCTCGGCGCGATCACCGCGTCGATGCCGAGGTCGCCCAGCGCCCAGGCGGCGTGCTCGCGGCTCGACCCGCAGCCGAAATTATCGCCCGCGATTAGGATGTTGGCGCCCTTGTATTCGGGATCGTCGAAGACGTTGCCCGGCTGCGCGCGGATCGTCTCGAAGGCGCCGCGGCCCAGCCCCTTGCGGGTGATCGTCTTGAGATACTGCGCCGGGATGATGACGTCGGTGTCGACGTTCTTCAGGCCCAGCGGAAGGGCGCGGCCCTCGACCTCGCGGATCGGCTTCATCAATCGGCTCCTTGCGGGAAAGCGGGCAGCTTGGCGACGTCGCGCGGATCATGCTGGATGATCGACACCGCCTTGAGCGAGGCGCCGAGCTTGCGGAAACGGTCCATCGACGCCAGCGAATCGGCGCGGTCGGTGTTGAAGGTCGGCACCCCGTCGCTGTCGAGATTCTCGTGGAAATGGGCGACGTCGCCCGACAGCAGCACGACGCCCGTGCGGGGCAGCCGCACCAGCAGGCCGTGATGGCCCGGCGTGTGGCCGGTAAAGTTGATCATCACCACGCTGCCGTCGCCGAACAGGTCCTTGTCGCCCTCGACCGCCTCGACCTTGGCGCCGTCGGCGAGCCAGGGCGCGATCGGCTTGCCGATGCCGTCCTTGTCGGCGCGCGCGGCCTTCAGGTCGCCGGCGCCGATGACGAGCTTCGCCTTGGGGAAGTCCGCCGCCTGTCCGGTGTGGTCGAAATGATAATGGCTGATGCCGATCAGGCCGATCTGCTCTGGCTTGACGCCGATCTGGGCGAGCTGGTCGACGATCGTCCGGTCGAGCCGGGCGTCGATCGGCTGGGTCGGATCGGGCTTGGCGCCGAGCAGGGCCGCCGGCACGCCGGTGTCCCACAGCATATAGGCGTCGCCGTCCTTGATCAGGTAGCAGCTGCCGACCAGGTCGCGGGTCTGGCCGGTATAGGCCTGGGTGTCCGAGAAGAGGTTGGGCTGGTTGAGGTGGAAGCGGCCGCAGTCGAGCCGCCACAGCTTGTCGACCGTGCCCGGCACCGGCGCGGCCTGCGCCGCCGCCGACGCCAGCAGCGCCGCCGCGATGGCGATCAGCCGCTTCATGCCGCCGGCTCCAGCTCGCGGACGTCGGTCAGGTGCCCGGTCACCGCCGCCGCCGCCGCCATGGCGGGCGAGACGAGGTGGGTCCGCGCGCCCGGCCCCTGCCGGCCGACGAAGTTGCGGTTCGAGGTGGAGGCGCAGCGCTCGCCCGCCGGCACCTTGTCCGGGTTCATCGCCAGGCACATCGAGCAGCCCGGCTCGCGCCATTCGAAACCCGCCTCGACGAAGATGCGGTCGAGCCCTTCCTCTTCCGCTTGCCGCTTGACCAGGCCCGAGCCCGGCACGATCAGCGCCTGGCGGACATTGGCGGCGACCTTGCGCCCCTTCACCACGGCGGCGGCGGCGCGCAGGTCCTCGATCCGGCTGTTGGTGCAGCTGCCGATGAAGATGTTCTCGACCGGAACGTCCCGCATGCGGGTGCCCGGCGTCAGGCCCATATAGTCGAGCGACTTCTGCGCGGCGACCTGCTTCGACGGATCGGCGAAGCTCATCGGATCGGGGACGACGCCGGTGATCGGCACGACGTCCTCGGGGCTGGTGCCCCAGGTCAGGCAGGGCGCGATGTCGGCCGCGTCGATGACCACGACCTTGTCATAGGTCGCGCCCGGATCGGTCGGCAGCGTCCGCCACCAGGCGACCGCCTTGTCCCAGTCGGCGCCCGCAGGCGCCATGGGCCGGCCGCGCATATAGGCGAAGGTCGTCTCATCGGGCGCGATCAGGCCGGCGCGGGCGCCGCCCTCGATCGACATGTTGCAGACGGTCAGCCGCCCCTCGATCGACATCTCGCGGAAGACGTTGCCGGTATATTCGATGACGTAGCCGGTGCCGCCGGCCGCGCCGATCACGCCGATGACGTGGAGGATCACGTCCTTCGGGCTGACGCCGGCGCCGAGCGCGCCTTCGACCCGCACCTCCATCGTCTTCGACGGGGCGAGCAGCAGCGTCTGCGTCGCCATGACATGCTCGATCTCCGACGTGCCGATGCCGAAGGCGAGCGCGCCGAGGCCGCCATGCGCGGCGGTATGGCTGTCGCCGCAGACGATCGTCGTGCCCGGCTGCGAGAAGCCCTGCTCGGGCCCGACGACATGGACGATGCCCTGCTCGGGCGCGACCGCATCGATGTAGCGGACGCCAAACTCGGGCGCGTTGCGCTCGAGCGTGGCGAGCTGGCTCGCCGATTCCACATCGGCGATGGGCACGCGCCTGCCCTCCGCGTCGAGCCGCGCGGTGGTGGGAAGATTATGGTCCGGCACCGCGAGGGTGAGATCGGGCCGCCGCAGCTTGCGGCCGGCGACGCGCAGCGCCTCGAAGGCCTGCGGGCTGGTGACCTCATGGACGAGGTGGCGGTCGATGTAGATCAGGCAGGTGCCGTCGTCGCGACGCTCGACGACATGCGCGTCCCAGATCTTCTCGTAGAGGGTGCGGGGCTTGCTGGACATGGCCGCCGCTCTACCCAACGTACGGCCAAAGTCAAAGCAGAGTGGAGATGCGGACGCAAAGCTGGGCTTTGCCCACGATATTTTCCGCGTCATCCCGGCGAAAGCCGGGATCTCCCTTCTCTTTCTGCCGCCACCGGCCCGAAGGCACCGGGATTCCGGCTCTCGCCGGAATGACGACGATGAAGTCCCTATTTGTCCAGTTCCATCCAGTCCTTGAACGGCAGGTTGTAGAGCATGTCCATCACTTCGAGCTGCATGCCGGTCGGCTCGACCGCGGTCGAGTTCCACAGCATGCCCACCCCGGCCTTGAGCAGCGGATCGAACAGGATCAGCGAGCGATAGCCGTCGACCGCGCCGCGATGGCCGATCACCTGGCGCCCCTGATAATGCCATATCCGCCAGCCGAGCCCGTAGGACGCTTCCTTGAGCGACTGATCCAGCTCGCGCTGGCGGTGGATCGAGAAGGTGCGGATGCGCGGGCTGTGGATCTCGCGCAGGACGCGCTTCGACAGGACGCGCGGGGCGCCGCCCATCTGCGCGCGCATCCAGATGCCGAGGTCGATGATCGACGAATTGACCCCGCCCGCCGCCGGCGTCCGGTAATAGGCATCGGCGACCTTGAGCTCGCGGCGGCCGGTGTGCGGGCGCGCCCAGCTCGGCGAGGATTCGAGGCCTTCGCGGGTGGTCGTCGCCGACTGCATGCCGAGCGGCCCGAACAGCTCCTGCTGGACCAGCGCGGCATAGCTCTTGTGGCCGGCATGCTCGGCCGCCTCGCTCGCCGCGTCATAGGCGATGTTCTGGTAGCTGTAGCATTTGCCCGGCGGGCAGAGCAGCGGGATCTGGTTCAGCCGGCTGCGGATCTCCTTGGGATCGTGGCCGTCCTCCAGGTCGCGGTCATAGGCGTTCTTCCAGATGCCCAGGCTCTGCGACAGGAGGTTGTCGATCGTCGCGACGTCCTGCGCATTCTCGGGCAGCTTGAGCGACGGCGCCCAGCGCGACACCGGATCGCGCAGCGACAGCTTCTTCTCCTCGGCCATCTTGGCGAGCAGGGTCGCGGCGACGCCCTTCGACACCGACGCCCAGCGGAACACGGTATGCGCGTCGACCGGCTTGCCCTCGGCCCCGTCGGTGGTCACGCCATAGCCCTTGGCGAAGCTGATCTCGCCATTCTCGATGGTGACGATCGCGACGCCGACCACCGACTTCTTCTCGGCGAGCAGCCGCATCCGCCGATCGAGCCGCGCATAGTCGATCCGGCGCGGCCCCGCCTTGCTGATGCCGATCCGGCTGAGGTCGACCGACAGGCGCTCCGCCCCCGGTTTCGGCACGTCCTGCGCGACGCGGCGCAGGTAGAAGCCGCCCGCCGCGATGAAGGCGATCAGGACCGCGACCAGCACCACCCCGGCGATGACGAGGCCATGCTCGATCTGGACGACGGTGGGGACATGGGGCTCGCGCGGGGGGCCGCGATCGGGCGTCGCGGCAGGTTTCGGGGCCGGCTTCGGAGCGGGATCAGGATTCACGGCAGGGATCGGACCAGCAGACAGGAGGGACGGCAGCCATAGCAGTTCGGACGAGGATCGCCCGAGCCGCCGACCGCCGCTCGCCCCGCGCCATGCACCATCCGGCGCGACACCGGAAGAGCCCGGCGCGGCGAAAATGCGCGATGCGGCGAAGGACCGCCGCCGCCGCTCCGTTCCGGCATCATTTCCCTTGCCCTTCAACGGGATCGGTCCAGCGCTTGTCGGCCGGGAAGACCGCGTCCCAGTCCCCCGCCAGCCCCGATCCGTAGACCGGGTTGGGCAGCATGAACCAGCCCTGTCCCCACAGCCGCGCGATCGCCGGCGCGGTCGCCAGCGCCCGGCGCGCAGCGGGATCGCCGCGGAAGCCGTCGCTGAAGTCGCCGAGCTGATCGCCGACCATCGCGATCACGCAGAAGCGGCGGGCGATCTCCTGCCGCCGGCCGTCCTTGCCGCGCTGCCCGTCGACGTCGCCCGCCAGGAACAGCGTCTCGCCATGGCGGAACGCGCCCAGCCCGACCCTGGCGAGCGCGGCCTCGGCGGCGGCGGCGCTGGCCGCGGCGCGGTTGGTGTTGACGATCGGCGTCACCCCGCGCCGGCGCAGCGCCGCGACCGCCTCGACCGCGCCCGGCAGCGGCGCCAGCGCGGCGCCGTCGGCTTGCTCCCAGCGCGACCAGCGATCGGCGTCGAAACCCTTGCCGCCGCGTGCTTCGAGCATCTCGTAACCGAGGTTGAGGACCAGCGTCTCGTCCATGTCGAACACCACCGCCGGCGGTCGGTCGCCGCAGGCGGTGAAGGCGGGACGGTCGGGCGAAGCATCGGCCGCCAGCACCACCGAGGCGCGCCGCTCCGCCTGCCGCTCGACGAAGACGGTCAGCGCGCCGAACGCCTGGACGTCGAGCGCCGCCGCCTCGGCCGATCCGTAGAGATATTGCATGCCCGGCGGAGGACTTGCGGGCGGAGCCGGGATCGAGGCCGGCGGACCGCGACCGGCGCATCCGGCCAGCGCCGCGAGCATCGCCGCCGTCGCGAAGCGCCGCGCGGGCCGCGCCCTCCCCCGGCCGACCATCCCGAACATCCGCACCTCCCCGAAGATCGCGGGCAGCTAGGTCCGCCATCCCGCCCGCGTCAACCGCCAAGACGGGAATTTCATGTTGCATTGCAGCGATATGGCCCGGAATCGCGCCATTATTGCCACAGCCCGGCGCCAATAATCGCCCGCGCGGCGCGATCGGCGGCGGCGGGGCGTTGACCTGCGGCGAACTTTGCCCAATCACGAAGGGACAGGAGGCCGCGATGATCAAGGAATTGGCGGAAATCGACATCAAGCCGGGCTGCGAACAGGCGTTCGAGCAGGCGGCGGTGCTCGCCAGGGACCTGTTCCTCGGCTCGAAGGGCTGCATCGCCTTCCGCCTCCACCGGTCGATGGAACAGCCGAGCCGCTACCGGATGTTCGTCGAGTGGGAGACGATCGAGGATCACATGATCGAATTCCGCAATTCGGACGCCTTCCTCGAATGGCGCCGGCTGTGCGGGTCCTATTTCCAGAACCCGCCGCGGGTCGAGCATCTGGCGGTGATCGTCGAGGGCCGCAGCGAGGACCTGGCCGTCGCCGCCGAATAGGCCGCGCCCCGCCCTCCCCCTCATTCCTTCGGATAGGGCGTCCCGTCGAGATGGCGGTAGAAGGACTCGCCCGGCCGCGCGTCCATGTCGATGTCGGGATAGTGGCAGGCGTCGGTCGACGGCCGCCGCGATCCGATCTCCAGATAGACGGCGTCGCGATCGCTCCGGTTCTGCAGGCAATGGCCGTTGGCCACGCCGGCCTTCCAGCCGATGCAGTCGCCGGCGCGCAGGACATGGTCGCCATCGTCCTCGACCGCCACGACCTCGCCCTCCAGCATCATGACGAACTCGTCCTCGACGCTGTGCCAGTGGCGCTGGCTCGACCATCGGCCCGGCGGCAGGCGGACGAGGTTGACTCCGAAATCGTCGAGCCCCGCCGCATCGCCCAGCTTGCGCCAGGTGGCGCCCAGGCAGATGTCCTTGAAGGGATGCGGATAGCTGCAGCCGCTGCTGACGGGCACGGCGTCGATGTCGATCCTGGGCACGGCCTATCTCCTTGGACACGCCATCATGGCGAGACGGAACATTAAGCGAACAACGCATTCGGTGACAGGAAAATCTCTTTTCATCCGGCGCATTTGTGCCAATAATCGATGCGAGGGGGGAAGATCAGCTAGTTGGAGTTGCTCGTCGCATGGCGCAACTTTCTTCCCATAGGGACTGGTCCAAGGAACTGCTCGCCGTGCAATCGGCGATCGCCGCCACGCCGGGCGACATCGACCAGGTGATGGACCTGATCGTCGTGGGCGCCCTGCGGACCATCCCCCACGCCGCCGGCGCGCTCGTCGAGATGCGCGACCGGAACGAAGGCGAATTCCGCGCCGCCAGCGGCATGGCCGCCCCGTTTGTCGGCGCGCGCGAGCGTTTCAGCGGCACCCTGTTCGAGCAATGCGTACTGTCGCGCCGGGTCCATCATTGCCCCGATACGCAGGACGATCCGCTGGTCGACGCCGAAAGCTGCCGCGCGCTCGGCATCGGTTCGATCCTGCTGGCGCCGGTCGTCCATGAAGGCGCGGTGGTCGGCGTGCTCAAGCTCTACGGGCCGCGCGCAAGAATCTTCGACGAACAGGACATGCTGATCGCCCAGCTTCTCGCCGGGCTGATCACCACCGGCCTCGCCCGGATGGACCGCCGCGACGCGCACAGCGAGCTCGACCGGATGGCGACGCGCTTCAAGGCGACGTTCGACCAGGCCGCGGTCGGCATCGCCCATGTCGCGCCCGACGGCCGCTTCCTGCTGGTCAACGACCGCTTCTGCACGATCGCGGGCCATTCGCGCGAGGCGCTGATGCAGGGCGGCTTCCAGCAGATCACCCACAGCGCCGACCTCGACAGCGATCTCGACAATGTCCACCAGCTCGTGGCGGGGGACATCGTCTCCTACGTCATGGAGAAACGCTATGTCCGCGCCGACCGGCAGATCGTCTGGGTCAACCTGACCGTCTCGCTGGTCCGCAACGGCGTCGGCCATCCCGACTTCTTCGTCGCGGTGGTCGAGGACATCACCCGCCGCAAGATGGCCGAGGAACGCGCGCTGCACGATCCGCTGACCGGCCTGCCCAACCGGCGCTGGCTGGCCGAGCATTTCGGCAGCTTCTTCGGCGGGATGCCACGCGAGAGCGTGATCGCCTATCTCGACCTCGACGGGTTCAAGGCGGTCAACGACCGCTTCGGCCATGCCGAGGGCGACCGTTGCCTGAGCGACGTCGCGAGCAGCCTCGAACGGGTGCTGCGCGACCGCGATTCGATCTGCCGCATCGCCGGCGACGAGTTCGTGATCCTGATGCCCGACACCGACCATGCGACGGCGCTGGGCCTGATCGGCGAGTTCCGCAGCGCGGTGCGCAAGCTGTGCCGGGAGCGGCCGTGGAAGATCGGCATCAGCACCGGCGCGGTGATGATCGACGCGCAGCAGTTCGCCAGCCTCGACGACGTCCTCGAAGCGGCCGACCGGCTGATGTACCGGGCCAAGAAGGAACCCGGCATCGCCCCGATCATCTGCAACATCCGCGACGTGCTGGCGGCGTGATCAGATCAGCCCGGCCAGCGGGCTCGACGGATCGGCGTACATGCGGCGGCCCATGCGGCCGGCGCGATAGGCGAGGCGGCCGCTCTCGACCGCCAGCTTCATCGCGCGCGCCATCATCACCGGGTTCTTCGCCTCGGCGATCGCGGTGTTCATCAGCACGCCCGCGCAGCCCAGCTCCATCGCCGACGACGCCTCCGACGCGGTGCCGACCCCGGCGTCGACCAGCACCGGCAGGCTGGTGCCCTCGACGATCAGGCGGATCGTCACCCGGTTCTGGATGCCGAGGCCCGAGCCGATCGGCGCGCCGAGCGGCATGATCGCGACCGCGCCGGCATCCTCCAGCCGCTTGGCGGCGATCGGATCGTCGACGCAATAGACCATCGGCTTGAAGCCTTCCTTGGCCAGCACCTCGGTCGCCCGCAGCGTCTCGACCATGTCGGGATAGAGCGTCTTCGCCTCGCCCAGCACCTCGAGCTTGACGAGGTCCCAGCCGCCCGCCTCGCGCGCCAGGCGCAGCGTGCGGATCGCCTCCTCGCCGGTGTAGCAGCCGGCGGTGTTGGGCAAATAGGTGATCTTCTTCGGGTCGATATAGTCGGTCAGCATCGGCGCCTTGGGATCGGCGACGTTGACGCGACGGACCGCGACGGTGACGATCTCCGCCCCCGACGCCTCGACCGCGGCGGCGTTCTGGGCGAAGTCCTTGTACTTGCCGGTGCCGACGATCAGCCGCGACCGGAAGGTCCGCCCCGCCACCGTCCAGCTGTCGTCGTCAAGCGTCACGCCATGATCTCCACCACCAACAAAATGGACGATTTCCAGCTCGTCGCCATCGTCGAGCAGCACCTGCCCCAAGGTCGAGCGGGGCACAACCTCCAGATTGCGCTCGACCGCGACCTTGGTCGGCTCCAGCCCCAGTTCCAGCGCGAGGTCGGCGATCGTCAGCCCTGCCCTGACCCGGCGGTGCTCGCCGTTGATGCGGACCTGGATCGTGCCGTCGGGATTGGTCATGGGATCTCCAATGGGTGGCGCCGTATGCGCTTTCGCTTTGCGTCGGGGGGCCATATAGGGGTGCGGGTCGCACCATCGCAACGGAAAGGCTTGCCGCGTGGCGGATCGCCCGGTCATCTTCGTCCTCAACGGCCCGAACCTCAACATGCTCGGCACCCGCGAGCCGGAGATATACGGGACGACGACGCTCGACGACATCGCCGGCATGCTGGAGGACCGCGCGCTCGAACTGGGGTTCGAGATCGACATGCGCCAGTCGAACCACGAAGGGCACCTCGTCGACTGGGTCCAGGAGGCGAACGCCTCCGGCGCCAGGGCGGTCATCATCAATCCCGGCGCCTATACCCACACCTCGATCGCGCTCCACGACGCGATCAAGGGGGTCTCGATCCCGGTGATCGAGGTGCATCTGTCCAATCCGCATGCCCGCGAGACCTTCCGCCACGTCAGCTATGTCGGGCAGGCGGCGAAGGGTTCGATCATGGGGTTCGGCGCGCAATCCTACATGCTTGCGCTGGACGCCGCCGCCCGCATCTGACAATGGCGGGCGCCACACGACATTCTTTGAAACCATAGAAGAGCAACCGATGGCCGATCAAACGCAGGGGAAAGCAATGCAGGTCGACCCAGAACTGGTGCGCCAGCTTGCCCAGCTGCTGGACGACACCAACCTTACCGAGATCGAGGTCCAGGACGGCGAGCGCCGGATCAAGGTCGCGCGCAACGTGACGGTCGGCGCCGCGCCGATCGCGATGCCCGCGCCCGTCGCCGCCCCGGCCGCCGCCGCTCCGGCCGCGGCGCCCGCCGCCGAAGCGCCGGCCGACCATCCCGGCGCGGTCAAGTCGCCGATGGTGGGCACCGCCTATCTGTCGCCCGAGCCGGGCGGCAAGTCGTTCGTCGCGCCGGGCGACAAGGTCGCCGCCGGCCAGACGCTGCTGATCGTCGAGGCGATGAAGGTGATGAACGCCATCGCCGCCCCGCGCGCAGGCACGGTCAAGGCGCTGCTGGTCGAGAACGGCCAGCCGGTGGAATATGACCAGCCGCTCGCGGTCGTCGAGTAAGCCGGCGTGGCGATAAGCAAGGTCCTGATCGCCAATCGCGGTGAGATCGCGCTCCGCATCCACCGCGCCTGCCATGAGATGGGCATCCAGACCGTCGCGGTCCATTCGACCGCCGACGCCGACGCGATGCACGTCCGCCTGGCCGATCAGTCGGTGTGCATCGGCCCGCCGCCGGCGGCCGAGAGCTACCTGAACATCCCCAGCATCATCGCCGCGGCCGAGATCTCGGGCGCGGACGCGATCCATCCCGGCTACGGCTTCCTCTCGGAAAACGCTCTGTTCGCCGAGATCGTCGAATCGCACAACCTGATCTGGATCGGCCCGAAGCCCGAGCATATCCGCACGATGGGCGACAAGATCGAGGCCAAGGCGACCGCCGCCAAGCTCGGCCTGCCGCTCGTCCCCGGCTCGCCCGGTCCGCTCACCTCGATCGAGGAAGCGAAGGCGGTCGCCGCGCAGATCGGCTATCCGGTGCTGATCAAGGCCGCGTCGGGCGGCGGCGGGCGCGGCATGAAGGTCGTGCCCGAGGAGACCCAGCTCGAGACGCTGATGGCGCAGGCGAGCTCGGAGGCAAAGGCGGCGTTCGGCGACGGCACCGTCTATATGGAGAAATATCTCGCCGATCCGCGCCACATCGAGTTCCAGGTGTTCGGCGACGGCAACGGCAACGCCATCCATGTCGGCGAGCGCGACTGCTCGCTGCAGCGCCGCCACCAGAAGGTGCTGGAGGAGGCTCCCTCCCCCGTCATCAGCCATGCCCAGCGCGCCGAGATGGGCACGATCGTCGCCCGCGCCATGGCCGACATGGGCTATCGCGGCGCCGGCACGATCGAGTTCCTCTACGAGAATGGCGAGTTCTACTTCATCGAGATGAACACCCGCCTGCAGGTGGAGCATCCGGTGACCGAGGCGATCACCGGCCTCGACCTCGTCCGCGAGCAGATCCGCGTCGCCGAGGGCAAGCCGCTGTCGGTCGCGCAGGAGGACCTCGAATTCCGCGGCCACGCGATCGAATGCCGGATCAACGCCGAGGACTGGAAGACCTTCATGCCGAGCCCCGGCACGGTGAAGGCGTTCCATGCGCCGGGCGGCATGCACGTCCGCGTCGATAGCGGCATCTACGCCGGCTATCGCATCCCGCCTTATTATGATTCGATGATCGCCAAGCTGATCGTCTACGGGCGCGACCGCGAAGGCTGCCTCCGCCGCCTCCGCCGCGCGCTGGAGGAGTTCGTGGTCGAGGGCGTCAAGACGACGATACCGCTCCACCAGGCGCTGCTCGACTCCCCCGATTTCCAGAAGGGCGACTATACGATCAAGTGGCTTGAGCAATGGCTGGCGGGGCTGGACCAGGCCTGATCGCCCAGCCACACGTCACCCGGAGAACAAGCATGAAAGCGACCATCTGGCACAATCCGCGCTGCTCCAAGTCGCGCGAGACGCTGGCGATCCTCGAAGCCGCGCCGGGCGTCGAGGTCGAGGTGGTCGACTATCTCAAGACCCCGCCGGGCCGCGCGCGGATCGCCGAGATGTACCGCAAGGCGGGCATGACCGCCGCCGAGGGCCTCCGCAAGGCCGAGGACGGCGCCAAGCTGCTGAAGGGCGCGAGCGAGGACGCGATCCTCGACGCGATGGCCGCCGACCCGATCCTGATCGAACGCCCGCTGGTCGAGACGCCGAAGGGCGTGCGCCTCGGCCGCCCGCCGGAGAAGGTTCGCGAGATCCTCTGACCTGTTGCAGAAATGCCGCACCGCAACAGATCGGCGGCGTTACTGACAACATTGTCACGATTGCGACATATTCGCCGCCTAACCGGGCCGTGGTCTCAGAAAACTCCATAAAGACTGCCAAATAACCACAAGCGGCCAGCGATGGCGGCGCCTGCGCTCGCGTGCAGGCGGCGGTTTCGCTCGCCCGTCTCGCAAGGGAAATCCATGACCGTCTCCACTGTCCGGCGCGCCGCGCTGATGTTCGGCGTCGCCTTCGCCGCCCTGGCCGCCGCGCCGTCCTTCGCCCAGGCCGCGCCCGCCGACGAAGCCTCGTCGGGCGAAGGCCTCGACGAGATCATCGTCACCGCGGAGCGCCGCGAGGAGAATCTGCAGCGCGTCCCCGTCTCGGTCGGCGTCGTCAACGGCGACAATATCCGCGCCTATACCAGCGGCGGCGACGACACGCTGCTCGCCCTCTCCGGCCGCGTGCCCAGCCTCTATGCGGAGACCACCACGGGCCGCATCTTCCCGCGCTTCTACATCCGCGGCCTCGGCAATATCGACTTCTACCTCGGCGCGTCGCAGCCGGTCTCGATCATCCAGGACGACATCGTCCTCGAGCATGTCGTGCTCAAGTCGAACCCGGTCTACGACACCCAGCAGGTCGAGGTGTTGCGCGGCCCGCAAGGCTCGCTGTTCGGCCGCAACACCACCGCCGGCATCATCAAGTTCGACAGCATCAAGCCGTCGAACGCGTTCGAGGCGCGCGCCTCGGCCAGCTATGGCAGCTACAACACGATCACGGTCGACGCCGGTGTCGGCGGCCCGATCGTCGAGGACAAGGTCGCCGTCCGCCTGTCGGGCCTGTACCAGCACCGCGACGACTGGGTCGACAATGTCTATGCCGGCCCGAGCGCCGACGGCACCGTCACCCCCAAGAAGAACGCGATGGGCGGCTTCAACGACCGCAACTTCCGCGCCCAGGTGCTGCTGACCCCGACCGAGACCTTCTCGATCCTCGCCTCGGGCCATCTGCGCGACTATGACGGCACCTCGACGCTGTTCCTGCGCAACGCGATCACCAAGGGCTCGAACAAGGTCGACGTGCCGCGCGACCAGGTCGCCTATGACGAGGCGCAGGACAATCCGCAGGCCTACAAGACCTATGGCGCGTCGGTGAAGGCGACGCTCGACCTGGGCGGCGTGTCGCTGACCTCGATCACCGGCTATGAGACCACCTCGGGCTACAGCCGCGGCGACACCGACGGCGGCGCGGCGGCCAATTATGGCGGCGTCGGCTTCGGCCAGTCGATGGGCCAGGTCCGCGACCTCGACCAATATACCCAGGAGCTTCGCCTCGCCAGCACCGGCAACGGCGCGTTCAAGTGGCAGGTCGGCGGCTTCTACTTCGACAGCCGCGACAACACCGACTTCTACCAGCGCGCCTATTTCCTCCAGGGCGCCGCCCGCAACCCGAACAACTGGGTGCGGCTGCACAACGTCAACACCTCCTGGGCGCTGTTCGGCCAGGCCAGCTATCAGGTCACGCCCGAGCTGACCCTGACCGCCGGCGCGCGCCAGACCAAGGACACCAAGAAGACCCGGCTGGTGAAGACCGCCGACACCGCGGCCGGCGCGGTCACCTATACCGGCCGCCGCTACGTCCGCCTGTCGGACTCGACGCCGAGCTGGGACCTGAGCGCGCTCTACCAGGTCAATCCCGACCTGAGCGTCTATGCCCGCGTCGCCCGCGGCTTCCGCGGCCCGACCATCCAGGGCCGCTCGGCGGTGTTCAACGCCGACTTCACCACCGCGGATTCGGAGAAGATCCTGTCCTGGGAAGCCGGCTTCAAGAGCAGCCTGTTCGACAACAAGCTGCGCCTGAACGCGACCGCCTTCTACTATACGGTCAAGGACATCCAGCTCAACGGCAACGACTCGAACGGCAACGGCGTGCTGTTCAACGCCGACAAGGCGGAGGCCTATGGCTTCGAGGCCGACGCCGAGTTCCGTCCGGTCCGCAACCTCGCCATCTCGGCCGGCGTCAGCCTGCTGCACAGCGAGATCAAGGACAAGCGCGTCTATGCGCAGGTCTGCGCGCTCAACGGCGTGGTGGTCTGCACGGTCGAGAATCCGACGATCAAGGTCGGCGCCAACACCTTCGCGCAGATCGACGGCCAGCCGCTGCCGAACGCGCCGAAGTACAACCTGAACCTCGCCGCCCGCTACGACATCCCGCTGACCGACAGCGGCAAGCTGTTCGTCTCGACCGACTGGAACCTGCAGGGCTACACCAACTTCGTCCTCTACAAGACGAAGGAGTTCACCTCGAAGGGCAACTTCGAAGGCGGGCTGAAGCTCGGCTACACCGGCAATGACGGCCAGTATGAGATCGCGCTGTTCGCGCGCAACATCACCAATGAGAAGAACCTCAAGGGCGTGATCGAGAACTACATGGCCGCCGTCTACAACGAGCCGCGCATCATCGGCGTCTCGTTCAGCGGCAAGCTGAACTAAGACACAGGTCAGTTCGTTGCGAGCAACCCGGTGGCGGTCACCCCGCCGCCGGGTTTCCCCTATCCGGTCACGAAGCCTTGGCCGGCAGCGCCGCGCCGATCGGCGCCCTGGGCTTCAGGTAACGCTCAACGATCGACGTCCAGCGCTCATAGCCCCGCTCGTTGAGGTGCAGGCCGTCGACCCCGAAATATCGGGCGTCGGGCTTGCCCGCCTCGTCGAGCAGCGCGCCGCCGACATCGATGAAGTCGAAGCCGATCGTCGCCGCCTGCGCCTTGATCGCGGCGTTGGCCGCCATCATCCGCGCATAGAGGTCCCAGCGCAGCGGGGTCGGCTTCATCGACAGATAGGCGATCCGCGCGCGCGGCATGTCGGTGCGCAGCCGCGCGAGCAGGGTCAGCACGTCGGTCGTCGCCGCCTCGGCGGTCGCGCCGGCGGCGATGTCGTTCTCCCCGACATAGACGACTACCGTCGCCGGCTGCAGCCCGGCGACCACGCGGTTGTAATGGTGGAGGACGTCGGCCGTGGTGGCGCCGCCGAAGCCGCGATTGAGCGCGTGCAGCGTCGGGAAGCTCATCCCCACGTCCCACAGCCGGATGCTGGAGCTGCCGAGGAACAGGGTCGAGACGCCGTCGACCGGCAAGGGCCGGGCGGCCAGCGCCGCCACCTCGGCATCGAAGCGCGGCGTGACCTTGGCCGGGCCCTTGGGGGGCTCCGCCGCTGCCACCGCAGCCGCCATCAACAGGATCGCCGACAAGACCCGTTTCATTTGCACCGAAACCCGCCCGCTCAACTATTTCTACCAGCGCGGCGGTCGCGGAAAAAGCCGCGGAGGCGAAACTATCGGCCTTCACCGTCATTCCTGCGCAGGCGCGACGAAGAGTCCGTCATCCTGACGAAAGTCAGGAGCCATTGCCGCTCCGTCGGGATGGAGCCGGAACGTTGCGTTTCTGGATCCCGGATCAAGTCCGGGATGACGACAAGGCCCTTCCCGCCACAGGCCTCACTCGGCGGCGAGCAGTTGCTCCGCGCCGCTCAAGTCGACCGACACCAGCCGGCTGACCCCGCGCTCGACCATCGTCACGCCGAACAGCCGGTGCATGCGGCTCATCGTCACCGCATTGTGGGTGACGATCAGGTAGCGGGTCTCGGTCTCCCGCGTCATCGCCACGAGCAGGTCGCAGAAGCGCTCGATATTGGCGTCGTCGAGCGGCGCGTCGACCTCGTCGAGCACGCAGATCGGCGCCGGGTTGGTGAGGAACAGGCCGAAGATCAGCGCGACCGCGGTCAGCGCCTGCTCCCCGCCCGACAACAGGGTGAGCGAGCTGAGGTTCTTGCCGGGCGGCTGGGCCATGATCTCCAGCCCCGCCTCCAGCGGATCGTCGCTGTCGATCAGCGCCAGATGCGCCTCGCCGCCGCCGAACAATGTCGTGAACAGCCGCCGGAAATGGCCGTTGACCGCCTCGAACGCCGCCAGCAGCCGCGCCCGCCCCTCGCGGTTCAGGCTGCCGATCGAGCCGCGCAGCCGGTTGATCGCCTCGTACAGCTCATCGCGCTCGGTGATGCTGGTCGCATGCTGGCCCTCGATCTCGGCCAATTCGATCTCGGCGACGAGGTTGACCGGCCCGAGCCGCTCGCGGTCGGCGGTCAGCTGTTCGAGCCGCGCCGATTCCGCGCCCGCCTCGCCGACCTCGTCGGAGACGAAGCCGACCTTCTGCGGCAGCACCGGCGCGGGGCATTCGAAGCGCTCGCCCGAGATGCGGCCCATCTCGACCCGGCGCTGCTCCTGATTCTCCAGCCGCGCCTGCGCGCCCGCCCGCGCCTCGCGCGCCGCCGCCAGCGCCTCGCCCGCCTGGGCGACGCCGGCCTCGATCGCGCGCAGCTCGTTCTCCGCCACCCGCTCGGCCTCGCGCGCGATCTCGGCCTGCTGCTCGGCCGCGCGGCTGTCGGCGCCGACCGAGGCGATCAGCGCCTCCAGTTCCTCGGGCCGCCCTTCGAGCGCCTTGCTCTCGGTCTCGATCGCGGCGGCGCGCGCGTCCATCTCGGCGATGCGGTTGGCGGCGTCGCCGGCGCGCGTCTTCCAGCTCTTCGCCTCGCCCCGCGCCGCCTGCTGCCGCTGCGCGTCGGCCGAGGCCGCCTGCGCCAGCGTCATCGCCATGCCGCGCGCCTCGAACAGCCGCGCGCGCACCGTCTCGCTCAACTGCCGCAGCCGCTCGACCTCGGCGCGGGTCGCCTCGCCGTCGGGCAAGGCGAGCATCGCCGCCATCTGCGTCTCGACCAGCGCGCCCGCCTCGTCGGTCTCGGCCTTGGCGCGCGCCTGCCGCTCGGCCATCGCCGCCTGCTGGGCGGCGAGCCGCTCGATCGCGGTGGTCGCCTGGTCCTCGTCGCGGATCGCGTTGCGCTGCGTTCCCTCGGCACGCCCCAGCTCGGCGCGCGCCGCGTCGATCGCGACCTTGGCGGCCTGGGTCGCGCCATTGGCCTCGGCGAGCGCCGCCTGCGCCGCCTCCAGCTCGGCCCGCGCGCCGGGCAGCGCCGCCTGAAGCTCGGCGAGCCGGTTGGCCCGGACCAGCCGCTCGGCCGCCGCCGCGCCGACATCGGCCGCGAAGAAGCCGTCCCAGCGCCGCATCCGCCCGTCGCGGGTGACGAGCCGCTGCCCGGCCGCGAGCGCGATCGATCCGTCGTCGTCGTCGACCACCGCGACCTGCGCCAGCCGCCGCGCCAATTCGGCCGGCGCATGGACATGGTCGGCCAGCCGCTCGGTCCCCTTGGGCAGCGCGGGATCGTCGCCGGGCGCGGCGCCCGACCAGCGCAGCGGCCCCTCGCCGCCCACCGCGGCGTCGAGATCGTCGCCGAGCGCCGCCGCCAGCGCGCGTTCATAACCCGACGCGGCGCGGACCTGGTCGATCGCGCGATCGCCCTTCCCCGCCGCGCTCGCCGCCTTCTCCAGCGACCGCGCCTCCGATTCGAGCGCGGCCAGCGCCGCGCGCGCCGCGCCGCTCGCCGCCTCGGCCTCGTCGCGGCGCTGGGCGGCGGCGGCGCGTGCCTCCTCGCCCGCGCCGATCGCGGCCATCGCGTCGGCGATGGCGCGCTCGGCCAGTTCGCGCGCCGCGACGGCGGCGGTGCGGCGGGCGATCAGCGGCGCCTCGTCGCCCAGCGCCGCCAGCTCGCGGACGATGCGCTGCATCTCGGCCTGGGCACGGTCGAGCCGCTGGCGGGCGGCGGCGACATTGGCCTGGGCGACGCGCATGTCGGCCTGTTCGGCGGCATGGGCGGCCTGCGCCTTGGCGACCGCCAGCTCGGCCTCGCGCGCCTCGGCCTCGGCGTCGCGGACCTGCCCGTCGATCGCCGACTGGCGGACCGTCGCCTCCTCGATCCGGCGGGCGAGCTCCTTCTCCTCCTCGGCCAGCGCCGACAGCGCCGCCGCCGCGTCGATCGCCAGCCGATCCTCGCGCGCCCGGTCGCGGCTCAGCGTGTCGCGCGACTGGGCGATGTCGGATATCCGGCGGCGGACGCTCTCCAGCTCGCCGGTCAAGGTCGCTAGGCGATGGGCGAGCCCGGTCGATCGCTCCCGCGCCGTCTGCGCCGCCTGCCGCGCGTCGCCGACCTTGCGCGCCGCCTCGGCCTGCTTCTCGGCGATCGTCCGCTGCGCCTCGGTCGCCTGGGCGACGGCCGCCTCAGCGGCGGTCGCCTCCTTGCGCGCCGCCTCGGCCGCCGCGGCCGCGTCGCGCCAGCGCGAATAGATCAGCCGTGCCTCGGCGAGCCTGATCTGCTCGCTCAGCGCCTTGTAGCGCTCGGCCGCGCGCGCCTGCCGCCTGAGCGAGGCGGTCCGGTTCTCCATGTCGGCGATCAGGTCGTCGAGCCGCGCCAGGTTGGTCTCGGTCGCGCGCAGCTTCTGCTCGGCATCCTTGCGGCGGACGTGGAGGCCGGCGATGCCCGCCGCCTCCTCCAGCATCTGGCGCCGCTCGGCCGGCTTGGCGGCGATCACCGCCGCGATCCGCCCCTGGCTGACCAGCGCCGGCGAATGCGCACCGGTCGCGGCGTCGGCGAACAGCAGGCCGACGTCCTTCTGGCGCACGTCGCGCCCGTTCATGCGATAGGCCGAACCGGCGCCGCGCTCGATCCGGCGGGTGACCTCGACCTCGCGATCCTCGTCGGCCTCCGCCTCGGGCCGTTCGGTGAACAGGGTGACCTCGGCGAAATCGCGCGCCGGCCGGGTCGTGGTGCCGGCGAAGATCACGTCCTCCATGCCGCCGCCGCGCATCGACTTGGCGCTCGATTCGCCCATCACCCAGCGAATCGCCTCGAGCAGGTTGGACTTGCCGCAGCCATTGGGGCCGACGATGCCGGTCAGCCCGCGTTCGATGATCAGCTCGGCCGGCTCGACGAAGCTCTTGAAACCGGACAGGCGGAGCTTGCGGAAGCGCATCGGCGGTTCAATCCGTCTCCACCGATGCGCTTCCGCGCGTCATGTCAGCGAACGCGCTCGCGCAGCTTGGCCTCGAGGCCCGGCCAGTCGTAGACGCCTTCCTGGCGCTCGCCGTTGATCAGGAAATTGGGGGTGCCGTCGACCTTGTCCTCGTTGGCGCCATGGTCGCGGATCTTGAGCAGCTCGGCGAGCGCGGCCTTGTCGGACAGGCAGGCCTGGATGCGATCGGCCGGAACACCGCGCTCCTTGAAGAAGTCGCCCAGCCCCGACAGCTCGATCAGCTTGGTGAACTGCTCCTGCTGCGGCAGCCCGCCGACCGAACGCAGCGTCGCCTCGTCGACCGAGTTGAACTTGCCGACCCATTCGGTCTGGGTGGCATAGAGCTGGTCGATGAACGGGAAGAAGGTCTCGGCGCCCTGGCAGCGCGCGACCAGCGTCGCGGCGACGTCGAGCGGGTTGAGCACGAAGTTGCGATATTCCCAGCTGACCTTGCCGGTGCGGACATAGGTCTGGCGCAGCGGATCGCCGCCGACCTTGCTGAAGTCGCGGCAGTGCGGGCAGGTGATCGAGGCATATTCGACCAGCTTCACCGGCGCGTCCGGATTGCCCATGCGGAAGCCGCCCTCGGGCGTCTTGACCAGCGTCGCGGTCCAGTCCTTGCCGGTATAGGGCGCGCTCGGCGCCGCCGGGGCGACGGTGTTGGTCGCGGCGTTGTCCGCGTCCTTCTTGCCGCAGGCGGTGAGCGCCAGCGCCAGGCCGATCGCAGCGACGGGAAGCAGCTTCTTCATCAGATCCTAGTCTCCAAGCAGCCGAACCCGGCCGTTGCCGACAGTGATAGCCTCGACGGCGGTCGGCGCAAGAGGCGCCGGGCGCGGCGCTCGACCTGCGACCCTACTTCAGCGCGCCCCTGATCAGCGGTTCGAGGTCCGCCCAGCCATGCACCGCCTCCTGGCGCTGGCCGTTGATCAGCACCAGCGGGGTGCCGGGAATCTGGTCGCGCTGCCAGGCATAGCCGGCCATCTGGCCGAGCTGTTCCTTCGCCTTGGTGTCGGCCATGCAGGCCGCATAGGCTTTCGGCGTCACGCCGCGCTTCGCGAAGAAAGCGTCGAAGCCGGCCGCCTTGGCGACCGCCGCCATCTTCTCGTCGCCCGACTTGCCGTCGAAGCCGGGGATGTCCTTGGCGGTCAGCGCCTTCTCCATCCAGTTGCCCTGGGTCGCGAACAGCGCCTCCAGCGATTCGAGATAGCGGGTCGGCGGCTCGCAGCGCAGCAACAGCGAGGCGGCGAAGTCATAGCCGTCGCGGACGGCATGGCGGACCTCGAAGCTGACCAGCCCCTTGGCGATATAGTCGCGCTGGAGCGCGGGCATCGACTGGGTCGACAGGTCGGCGCAGTGCGGGCAGGTCAGCGAGAGATATTCGACCAGCTTCACCTTCGCCGCCGGATTGCCGACGACGATCGCGCCCTCGGCGGTGCGGCTCGTCATCGCCAGCCAGTTCTTCTTGGCAGCGACACCCGATTTGGCGGCAACGGCGGGCTTGGCGGGGGTGGCCGCAACCAGCGCGGCGGGCGAAAGCAGGGCGAGCGACAGGGCCGCCCGGACGAGGATCGATATCACCGGTTGCTGTCTCCGGATGCGATGACGGGAGGTCCGCTGGTCGCGGCGAGCGCGCCGGCCAGCGATTCGAGGCAGGCGCGCAGCTCGGGATCGCCGACCGTGCGCAGGCTCTCGCCCAGCTCGACCGGCACCGGACGGAGCGACGGCGGCGCCACCCGGCCGCGCGGCGGCTGCGGCGCGGCGCAGGCGCCGGGCTTGATCGCGATCCGGGCGACCGCCGAATAGCCGAAGAAGCGGTTCACCCGCTCGATGATCGTCGGCACGACATGCTGGAGCATGGTGCCGTGCGATCCCTCGACCGTCAGGGTCAGCACCCCGTCGGCGCGGCGCCCCTGCGGGAAGCGGATCGATTCGGGGATCGAGACGCGGGCATAGCGCTCGCCGACGATCTCCGCCCAGCGGCTGACCACCGAGCTCTGGACGAAGCCGAAGCGGCGGAAGGCGGCGCGGCCGATATCGGGCACCATGTCCGCCACCGCGCGCGCCGCGCCGCCGCGCGGACGGGGTTCGCGCACCATGGCGGCAGGCTTCTTCGCCGGGGCCTTCGTCGGGGATCGTGTCTTGCCGGTTTCGCTCATCGCGTGCTTCATGCCATAGGCGCCCCATGTCCGTCGATGCCGTCCCCGAAAATTTGCTGGCCTGGTACGATGCCCATCATCGCCGCCTGCCCTGGCGCGCCGCCCCCGGCGAGGCGCCGACCGATCCCTATCGCGTCTGGCTGTCGGAGATCATGCTGCAGCAGACCACCGTCGCGGCGGTGAAGCCCTATTTCGATCGCTTCACGACGCGCTGGCCGACCGTCACCGACCTCGCCCGCGCCGACGAGGGCGAGGTGATGGCCGCCTGGGCGGGGCTCGGCTATTATGCCCGCGCCCGCAACCTGATCGCCTGCGCCCGCGCCGTCGCCGACGATCATGGCGGCCGCTTTCCCGACAGCGAGGCGGGGCTGCGCGCGCTGCCCGGCATCGGCGACTACAGCGCCGCCGCGATCGCCGCGATCGCCTTCGGCCGCCGCGCGGTCGTCGTCGACGCCAATGTCGAGCGGGTGGCGAGCCGCCTGTTCGCGTTCGACGAGGCCCTGCCCAGGGCCCGCCCGGCGCTGCGCGCGCTGGTCGACCGGATCACTCCCGACGCGCGCGCCGGCGACTTCGCCCAGGCGATGATGGACCTCGGCTCCTCGATCTGCACGGTCCGCGCGCCGCAATGCCTGCTCTGCCCGCTGAGCGCCGGCTGCGCCGCGCGGATCGCCGGCAATCCCGAGGACTATCCGGTGAAGGCCGCGAAGAAGGCCAAGCCGCAGCGGCTCGGCACCGCCTTCTGGATCGAGGACGGCGCGCGCGTCTGGCTGGTGCGGCGGCCCGACAAGGGCATGCTCGGCGGCATGCGCGCGCTGCCCTCGGGTCCCTGGACCGACGAGGACCCCGGCCTCGCCGACGCGCCGGTCGACGCGCCCTGGCGCGAGGCGGGGTCGGTCGACCATGTCTTCACCCATTTCGCGCTCCGGCTGCGCGTCGTCACCGCCGTGCAACCGCTCCGCGCCAATGACGGCGAATGGTGGCCGATCGACGAGATCGAGCAGGCCGGCCTCCCCACCCTCTTCGCCCGCGCCGCCGCGCGCGCCATCGCCAGCCGCGCATAGGAGCAGATCATGGCCAGCTTCCCCGTCCCGGGCTTCACCGGATCGCCGCTCGCCCGGGTCGACATCGAACGCGACCGGCCCGCCTGGTTCGAGGAGCAGCGCGCCGATCCCGCCGCCCGGCTGCTGCGGCTCGACGGGCTGAAGCCGGTGCTCGACGAGGACGGGCGGCTGAGTTGGGGTCCGCTGTCGGAGGCGCCGGCCGGCGTCGGACTCGCCCTGCTCGGCCTGATCGACGGCGCGCCGCGCTTCGTCGCGCTGACCGCAAGCCCGGCCGAGGGCGACCAGCGCGGCGAGTCGATCGCGATCGCGCGGACGATGACCGAGCCCGGCGCCAGCGCGACCTATGCCGCGGCCCGCTCGCTGGTCGACTGGCATGCGCGCCACCGCTTCTGCGCCAATTGCGGCCGGCCGACCGGCGTCGCGCGGTCGGGCTGGGCGCGCTTCTGCCTGGCGGTCGAGGGCGGCTGCGGCGCCGAGCATTTCCCGCGCACCGACCCGGTGGTGATCATGCTGGCCGAGCATGAGGGCCGCGTCCTGCTCGGCCGCAACGTCCGCGCGCCCAATGGCTTCTATTCGGCGCTGGCCGGCTTCCTGGAGGTGGGCGAGTCGATCGAGGAGGCCGTCGCGCGCGAACTGAACGAGGAGGCGGACGTCGTCGTCACCGGGGTCCGCTACGTCACCAGCCAGCCCTGGCCCTTCCCCTCGCAACTGATGATCGCCTGCATCGCCACGGTCGAGAGCGACGCGCTGACCCTCGACACCAACGAACTGGGCGACGCGCTCTGGGCGACGAGGGACGAGGTCCGCGCGGCGCTGGCCGGCGACCCCGGCACCGCCTTCCGCGTCCCCTTCCCGATCGCGATCGCCCATACGCTGCTCACCGCCTGGGTGAACGGGGCGTAGTCAGACCTCGCCCTCATGAACCGTCATCCCGGCGAAAGCCGGGATCTCATTTCTTCTTTCGGCGAGCAGGCAGGGAGATTCCAGCTTTCGCTGGAATGACGAGAACGGCCTGATCAGCCGAAGCCGCGCTCACGGGCCCGGGGATAGGTGCCGAGCAGACGCACCCATTTGGTGTGGAAGGCCAGTTCCTCGAGCGCGCGGCGGATGTGCGGCTCGTCGGGATGCCCCTCGATGTCGGCGTAGAATTCGGTCGCGGAGAAGGTCGCGCCGCGCTGGTAGCTCTCCAGCTTGGTCATCTGGACCCCGTTGGTCGCGAAGCCGCCCAGCGCCTTGTAGAGCGCCGCCGGGATGTTCTTCACCTCGAAGATGAAGGTGGTCATCACCGGGCCGTCGTCGGGGGAGATGTCGCGCGCCTCGCGGGCGAGGACCACGAAGCGGGTCGTGTTGTCGGCCGAGTCCACGATGTTCTCCTCGACCGCCTTCAACCCGTAGATGCCCGCCGAGATCGACGGCGCCAGCGCGCCGAGATGCGGATCGCCGGCCTCGGCCACCGCGGCGGCGGCGCCGGCCGTGTCGGGATAGGCGACCGGCGCGATGCCGTTGGCGCGCAGCCAGTGGCGGCACTGGCCCAACGCCTGCGGATGGCTCATCACCCTGGTGATCTTGCCGTGCCCGGGCAGCGCCATCAGCGTGTAGTTGATGTGGAGGAAATGCTCGCCGGTGATGACGAGGCCCGACTCGGGCAGCAGGAAATGCATGTCGGCGACGCGGCCGTGCAGCGAATTCTCGATCGGGATCACCGCGCAATCGGCGCGGAAATCGCGCACCGCGTCGAGCGCGTCCTCGAAACTGAAACAGGGAACGGGCAGAGCGTTGGGCACCGCCTCCAGCACGGCGATGTGCGAGTTGGCGCCGGGCGCGCCCTGAAACGCCACGGCCCGCGCCGGTTCGGCCTCTGCGGCGGCGGTCATTTCGGCGACGAGCGCCTGGGCGGGGGCTGGATAGTTCTGCATCACGGGCGCGGATTAGGCGGCTGCCGCGTCGGCCGCAAGCCGCCCGGCGACATATTAGCGCGTTCCAACGCTTGCGGAGCACCGGAAGCGATTCTAAAGGGGGCGCGAATTCGGCGTGGGCACTTCCCCCCCACGCTGCCAATGGGAGCTGTAGGGGCACATGGACGATCGCGCGAACACTATTGCCGGCTGGGCGCTGGCTGGCGGCATTGCCGCATTGGGCCTTTCGATCCTCAGCGGCGAATATTTCAAGGCCGAGCGTCCGGAAAAGATGGGCTATGTGGTCGAGGGCGTCGAGGAAGAAGGCGACGCCGGCGCTGCCGCCGCGGCCGACAAGCCGATCGCCTTCTACCTCGCCAGCGCCGATCCGGCGAAGGGCGCCGACGTCTTCAAGAAGTGCGCCGCCTGCCACAATGCCGCGAACGGCGGCCCGAATGCGCTCGGCCCGAATCTGTGGGGCGTCCTTGGCGAGGGCGTCGGCCAGGGCGCGCACGGCTTCGCCTTCTCCGATGCGCTCAAGTCGAAGGGCGGCACCTGGGACTGGCAGAATCTCAGCGACTGGCTGAAGAGCCCGAAGGCGTTCGCGCCGGGCACCAAGATGACCTTCGCGGGCCTCTCCAAGCCCGAGGATCGCGCCAACGTCATCGCCTATCTCAACCAGCAGAGCAATTCGCCGCGGCCGATGCCGGCGGTGCCCGCCGAAGCGGCGGCCCCGGCGGCCGAAGGCGGCGCGGCCGACAATGCCGCGGCCCCGGCCGAGGGCGGCAACGAGGCGGCGCCCGCCAAGTAAGCGGTCCGCATCGCGACAGGATATGAAGCCCCGGGGTTCCGCTCCGGGGCTTTTTCTTTGCTGGGCGCCCCCCCTTCTCCTCGCGTCATGCCAGCCCCTCGACTGCCTGCAAGGCAGGCGCTCGGGATAAACTTCAGCCAGAGGCTGAAGGCTGGCATCCATGTCTGTTTTCTCCCCGATGGTCATCTGGCCGATGAGAGACATGGACCCCTGCCTTCGCAAGGGTGACGATTGTTCTCGAACAACCTATTGAGATTTCAGTTTTTATATTTCGCTGCAACAGCGAACGATATTTTCGCCCCCGACCCTTTTCAGTCATTGACTTGCCCCATTCCATCTCTAGAAGCGGCGGCGGGCCACGCTGTCCCAACGCAGCGCGTGCTCTCTGTGAGGAGAGTCTATATGACTGATATTGCTCGCCCGGCTTCCAAGCCGGCACGTCCCCATTTCTCTTCCGGCCCCTGCGCTAAGCCGCCCGGCTGGTCCCCCGAAAAACTCGCTACCGGATCGCTCGGCCGTTCGCATCGGTCGAAGCTCGGCAAGGCGCGCATCAACCATGCCGTCGACCTGACCCGCGAGATCCTGGGCGTCCCCGCCACCCATCGCATCGGCATCGTCCCCGGATCGGACACCGGCGCGGTCGAGATGGCGCTGTGGAGCCTGCTCGGCGCGCGCAAGGCCACGATGGTCGCTTGGGAGAGCTTCGGTGAGGGTTGGGTCACCGATGTCGTCAAGCAGCTCAAGATCGAGGCCGACGTGGTCAAGGCGCCCTATGGCAGCCTCCCCGACCTCGCCGCGCTCGACCAGTCGACCGACATCGTCTTCACCTGGAACGGCACCACCTCGGGCGTGCGCGTTCCGAATGGCGACTGGATCAGGGACGATCGCGAGGGCCTGACCATCGCCGACGCGACCTCGGCCTGCTTCGCGATGGACCTGCCCTGGGACAAGCTCGACGTCGTCACCTTCTCCTGGCAGAAGGTGCTGGGCGGCGAAGGCGCGCACGGCATCCTGGTGCTCGGCCCCCGCGCGGTCGAGCGGCTGGAGAGCTACACCCCGGCCTGGCCGCTGCCGAAGATCTTCCGCATGACCAAGAGCGGCAAGCTGATCGAGGGCATCTTCAAGGGCGAGACGATCAACACGCCGTCGATGCTGGCGATCGAGGATTATATCCACAGCCTCGAATGGGCGAAGTCGATCGGCGGCCTGGACGCGCTGATCGCCCGCGCCGACGCCAACACCGCGGCGCTCGACGCCTGGGTGCAGCGGACCGACTGGATCGACCATCTCGCGGCCGACCCGGCCTCGCGCTCGAACACCTCGGTCTGCCTGAAGTTCGCGGACGGCGCGGTCGAGGGTCTCGACGACGAAGCGAAGCTCGCCCTCGTCAAGAAGATCGCCGGCGCGCTCGAGCTCGAGGACGCGGCCTATGACGTCGCCGGCTATCGCGATGCGCCTCCGGGCCTGCGGGTCTGGTGCGGCGGCACCGTCGAGACCGCCGACGTCGAGGCGCTCGGCCCCTGGCTCGACTGGGCCTGGGCCCAGGCCCGCGCGGCGTAAGCCGGGCTTCCCCTCTCTCACCGTCATTCCAGCGAAAGCTGGAATCTCCCTGCCTTCCACCTTTTCAGAAAAGGGAGATCCCGGCTTTCGCCGGGATGACAGGTTAAATCCAAGGATCAAGAATCATGCCCAAGGTACTGATTTCCGACAAGATGGACCCGCTCGCCGCGCAGATCTTCCGCAACCGCGGGATCGAGGTCGATGAGATCACCGGCAAGACCAAGGACGAGCTGATCGCGATGATCGGCCAGTATGACGGCCTCGCCATCCGTTCGGCGACCAAGGTCACCAAGGACGTCCTCGCCGCCGCGACCAATCTCAAGGTCGTCGGCCGCGCCGGCATCGGCGTCGACAATGTCGACATCCCCGCCGCCTCGGCCAAGGGCGTGGTGGTGATGAACACCCCGTTCGGCAACTCGATCACCACCGCCGAGCATGCGATCGCGCTGATGTTCGCCCTCGCCCGCGACCTGCCCGAGGCCGACAAGTCGACCCAGGCCGGCAAGTGGGAGAAGAACCGCTTCATGGGCGTCGAGGTGACCAACAAGGTCCTCGGCCTGATCGGCGCCGGCAATATCGGCTCGATCGTCGCCGACCGTGCGATCGGCCTGAAGATGAAGGTGGTCGCCTATGATCCCTTCCTGACCCCCGAGCGCGCCGTCGAGATGGGCGTCGAGAAGGTCAATCTCGACGACCTGCTCGCCCGCGCCGACTTCATCACGCTGCACACGCCGCTGACCGATTCGACCAAGAACATCCTGTCGAAGGAGAATCTGGCGAAGACCAAGAAGGGCGTGCGCATCGTCAACTGCGCGCGCGGCGGCCTGATCGACGAGGCGGCGCTCAAGGAAGCGCTCGACAGCGGCCATGTCGCGGGTGCCGCGCTCGACGTTTTCGTCACCGAGCCGGCGACCGAGTCGCCGCTGTTCGGCACCCCCGGCTTCATCTCGACCCCGCACCTCGGCGCCTCGACCAACGAGGCGCAGGTCAACGTCGCGATCCAGGTCGCCGAGCAGATGGCCGACTTCCTGCTGTCGGGCGGCGTCACCAATGCGCTCAACATGCCGTCGCTGTCGGCCGAGGAAGCGCCGAAGCTGAAGCCCTACATGGCGCTGGCCGAGCATCTCGGCGCGCTGGTCGGCCAGCTCGAGGGCGACGCGATCAAGGCGGTCGCGATCGAGGTCGAGGGCGCCGCCGCCGAGCTCAACCAGAAGCCGATCACCGGCGCGGTGCTCGCCGGGCTGATGGGCGTCTATTCGGACACGGTGAACATGGTCAACGCGCCCTTCCTGGCGAAGGAACGCGGCCTCGACCTGCGCGAGGTGCGCCATGATCGCGAGGGCGACTATTCGACCCTGGTCCGCGTCACCGTCACCACCGCCGAGGGCGCCAAGTCGGTCGCGGGCACGCTGTTCGCCAATGCCGAGCCGCGCCTCGTCGAGATCTACGGCGTCAAGGTCGAGGCCGACCTGGGCGGCACGATGCTCTACATCGTCAACGTCGACGCGCCGGGCTTCATCGGCCGCCTCGGCTCGACCCTGGGCGAGGCGAACGTCAACATCGGCACCTTCCACCTCGGCCGCCGCTCGGCCGGCGGCGAGGCGGTGCTGCTGCTGTCGGTCGACACCCCCGTCGACGACGCGCTCAAGGCGAAGATCGCCCAGCTCCCCGGCGTGAAGACCGCCAAGGCGCTGAGCTTCTAAGCAGCAGAACGGACGTCGCCCCTGCGCAGGCAGGGGCCCATGTCTCTCCCGGCTAGGCGATGATCTCCTCATAGAGATCGCGCCAGCCGGGATTGGCCTTTTCGATCAGGTTGATCTTCCAGGCCCGCTTCCAGTTCTTCAGGGCCTTCTCGCGGGCGATGGCGTTTTCGATCCTGTCGTGAGGCTCGGCATAGACCAGCTTCGTGAGCCCATGCTCACGGCAGAAGGCCGAACCCTCGCCGATCCGATGCTGGTAAACACGGGCGGCGAGATCGGCCGTCACGCCAAGGTACAGCGTTCCCGAAACGCCATTGCTCATGATGTAGACGTGTCCGCCTTTCATGAAGGCCATCGTGCGGGAAAACAGACATGGGCACCAGCCTCCGCTGGTGCGACGATTATGTTGAATGCCGCGCACATGCCGCTATGAGCCTCTCCGCATGACCATCGCCCCCGGATTGCTGCCCGAAGGACTTCGCGATCGCCTGCCCCCGCAGGCGGAGGCCGGGTCGCGGCTGCTCCATCGGGTGATCGTCGCGATCGGCCGGCACGGCTATGCGCGGGTGTCGCCGCCGCTCGCCGAGTTCGAGGAGGGACTGGTCGGCCAGCTCAAGTCGGCCGGCGCGCGCGACCTGCTCCGCTTCGTCGATCCGGTCTCGCAGCGCACCCTGGCGCTGCGCCCCGACATCACCGCCCAGGTCGGCCGCATCGCCGCGACCCGGATGGGCCACCGCCCGCGCCCGCTTCGCCTCGCTTATGGCGGCCCGGTGCTCAAGCTGCGCGCCACCCAGCTCCGCCCCGAGCGCGAGCTGACCCAGGCGGGCGCCGAGCTGATCGGCACCGACAGCCTCGCCGCGGTGATCGAGATATTGCGCGTCGCGGTCGAGGCGCTCGAAGTCGCGGGCGTCACCGGCATCACCGTCGACCTCACCTTGCCCGACCTGGTCGAGACGCTCGCGGCCGGGGCGATGCCGCTGCCCGCCGACAAGGTCGACGCGGCCCGCGCGATGCTCGACGCCAAGGATGCGGGCGGGCTCGCCACGCTCGGCGCCGACGCCTATCTCCCCTTCATCGAGGCGGCCGGCCCGGTCGGCCCGGCGCTCGCCAAGCTGCGCGCGATCGCCGGCGCGCAGACGCTCGACAAGCGGCTCGCAGCGATCGAGGCGATCGTCGCCGCGATCGGCGACCGCGTCGCGCTGACGCTCGACCCGACCGAGCGGCACGGTTTCGAATATCAGACCTGGATCGGCTTCTCGCTGTTCGGCGACGGCCTGTCGGGCGAGATCGGCCGCGGCGGCAGCTACACGATCGTCCATCCCGACGGGACCGAGGAGAAGGCGATCGGCTTCTCGCTGTTCATCGATCCGCTGGTCGACGTCGGCCTGGGCGCGGTCGAGCATCGCCGGGTGTTCCTGCCGCTCGGCACCGACGCGGCGACCGGCGCGGCATTGCGCGCCGACGACTGGATCACGATCGCGGCGCTGTCGGAAAGCGACGACGCGGCGGCGCTCGGCTGCACGCATATCCTTCGGGGAACGACTCCCGAAGCCATTTGAATCCCCTCCTCCGCCCGTCCCTCGACATCGCTCGGGACGAACGGAGGTTAAACTGAACAGGACAGATTGATGGCCAACGTCACGGTGATCGGCGCCCAATGGGGCGATGAGGGCAAGGGCAAGATCGTCGACTGGCTCGCCGAGCGCGCCCATGTCGTCGTCCGCTTCCAGGGCGGCCACAATGCCGGCCACACGCTGGTCGTCGGCAACCAGACCTACAAGCTCAGCCTGCTGCCCTCGGGCATCGTCCGCGGCACGCTGTCGGTGATCGGCAACGGCGTGGTGTTCGATCCCTGGCACTTCCGCGACGAGGTCGCCAAGCTCCAGGGCCAGGGCGTCACCATCACCCCCGACAACCTCCAGATCGCCGAGACGGCGCCGCTGATCCTGCCCTTCCACCGCGACCTCGACGGGCTGCGCGAGGACGCCAGCGGATCGGGCAAGATCGGCACCACCCGGCGCGGCATCGGCCCGGCCTATGAGGACAAGGTCGGCCGCCGCGCGATCCGGGTCTGCGACCTCGCCCATCTCGACGATCTCGAACTGCAGCTCGACCGCATCTGCGCGCACCACGACGCGCTGCGCGCCGGCTTCAACGAGCCGCCGATCGACCGCGAGGCGCTCAAGGCGCAGCTCGCCGAGATCGCCGACTTCATCCTGCCCTTCGCCAAGCCGGTCTGGCTGACCCTCAACGAGGCGCGCAAGGCGGGCCGCCGCATCCTGTTCGAAGGCGCGCAGGGCGTGCTGCTCGACATCGACCACGGCACCTATCCGTTCGTCACCTCGTCGAACACGATCGCCGGCACCGCCTCGGGCGGATCGGGCCTCGGCCCGTCGGCGGCGGGCTTCGTGCTCGGCATCGTCAAGGCCTACACCACCCGCGTCGGATCGGGCCCCTTCCCGTCCGAGCTGGAGGACGAGATGGGCCAGCGGCTCGGCGAGCGCGGCCACGAGTTCGGCACCGTCACCGGCCGCAAGCGCCGCTGCGGCTGGTTCGACGCGGTGCTGGTGCGCCAGTCGGCCGCGGTCTCGGGCATCACCGGCGTGGCGCTGACCAAGCTCGACGTGCTCGACGGCTTCGACGAGATCAAGATCTGCACCGGCTATGAGCTGGACGGCAAGACCTACGACTATCTGCCGCCGCACCCGCAGGACCAGGCGCGCGTCACCCCGATCTACGAGACGATCGAGGGCTGGAGCCAGTCGACCGCCGGCGCGCGGAGCTGGGCCGAGCTGCCGGCCCAGGCGATCAAATATATCCGCCGCGTCGAGGAGCTGATCCAGTGCCCGGTCGCGCTGGTCTCGACCAGCCCCGAGCGCGAGGACACGATCCTGGTCCGCGATCCCTTCGCGGATTGATCCACCAATCATCGTCATGCCGGCGGAGGCCGGCATCTCGTGAGATGATCACTGCGCATCTCTCCTGAGACCCCGGCCTCCGCCGGGGTGACGAGGAGATTTCAGGCCGCGCTCGCCTCTGCCGCCGGCAGAAACGGCGCGATCACGCCCAGCGCGCGATCGATCCAGGCCTGCTTCTCGCCGACCGGCGCGACATAATGGAGCGCGTCCGCGGCATCCTCGATCGAGCCGCCGCGCGCGATCATCCAGGCGGCAAGATAGTGTGACGCCATGCAGCCGCCCGCCGTCGCGACATTGCCGTGCGCGACGAACGGCGCGTCGATCACCTCGACCCCGGCCTCGACCACCCAGGGCTTGGTGGTGAGGTCGGTGCAGGCCGGCAGCGCGCCGACCAGGCCTAGCCTGGCCAGCAGCAGCGTCCCCGAGCATTGCGCGGCGATGAGCTGGCGCGCGGGATCGAGCCGGATGCGGGCGAGCATCGCCGGGTCGGCGGCGATCTCGCGGGTCCTGATCCCGCTGCCGATCACCACGGCGTCCGCCTCGGCCGCGAATTCGAGCGGCTTCTGGCGCGCGATCATCACCCCGTTCATCGACGTGACCGTCTCCGACGGCGACGCGATATGCGCCATCCAGCCCCTGGCCCGCATCCGGTTGAGGATGGACGAGGCGATGAAGGAATCGAGCTCGTTGAAGCCGTCGAAGGTGAGGACCGCGATCTGCATGACGGGCACAGAACATCCACGCGGGGCGAACGCAAGCGGAACATTGTCACACGGGATTGTCATCCCCCTTGCCGTCATCCCGGCGGAGGCCGGGATCTCGGGAGGCTCCTGCCTCGACCTTATCTCCTCTCTCCCGAGATGCCGGCCTCCGCCGGCATGACGCGTTCCCTCCCTACACCGCGTCGCGCCGGAAACAGGTGTCGGCATGGTCGTTGACCATCCCGATCGCCTGCATCCAGGCATAGACGATCGTCGGCCCGACGAATTTGAAGCCGCGCTTCTTGAGGTCCTTCGAGATGCGTTCGGACAGTTCGGTCTTCGCCGGCACATGGACGCCGTCGCCGCGCAACGGTTTGCCGCCGGTGAACGACCAGACATAGGCGGCGAAATCCTCGCCCGCGTCGCGCATCGCCAGGTAGAGGCGCGCGCCCGCGATCGTCGCCTCGATCTTGGCGCGGGCGCGGACGATGCCGGGGTCGGCCATCAGCCGCGCGACGTCCGCCTCGCCGAAGCGCGCCACCGCTTCGGGATCGAAACCGGCGAAGGCGGCGCGGAAGCCCTCGCGCTTGCGCAGGATGATCGTCCAGGACAGGCCCGCCTGGAACCCCTCCAGCATCAGCGTTTCCCAGAGCATTCGGGGATCGCGCTCGGGCACGCCCCATTCGGTGTCGTGATAGACCGCCTCGAGCGGATCGCGATCGGCCCAGCGGCAGCGCGTCCGCCCGCTCATGCCGCCGACCGGCCCAGCAGGCGCAACGTCGCCTCGTCGCGGCGTCCGTCGAACCAGCGCTCGATCGCGGCGGCGAACAGCCGCTCGCCGCTCGCCTGCTCGAACAGGGTCAGCGAGGAGCGCAGCTTGAGCGCGTCGATGTCGCCGAACACCGCCTCGGCGCTGCCATGGTCGAGGTCCTGCAGCGCTTCGACACAGGCGCGCAGCCGCGTCCCCAGCAACGGATGGGCGAGATAGGCGCGCGCCTCGTCGAGCGAGGCGATCGCATAATGCCGGGCGGTCTCGCTGCGGCCGAGCCCGACGAGCTGGGGAAAGACGAACCACATCCAATGGCTGCGCTTGCGACCCCGCCGGATTTCCGCGAGCGCCGATTCATAGCTCGCCTCCTGCGCCGACACGAATCGGTCCAGATCGAAGCGTTGCTCCATGATCTTCTCCGCCCTTTGGCCGCCCCCGAGCATCCGCGATCATATCCCTTGTTCGTGACAGAAGCGTCATAGAACAAAATAGGAACAATCTCAAGCCCGCCGAATGAAGATCGGGATCGTCATCCCGGACTTGATCCGGGATCCAGAAACGCAAGGTTGCGCTTTCACCTCTGCGGAACGGCAACAGATCCTGACTTTCGTCAGGATGACGAAAGGCGACGGGCGATCGCTACCCGTTCCGGTCGTCGGGCCCGCCGCCGGACGGAGCAGCCCGTCGTTCGGACGCCTTGCAGGCGGTGACATAACGGCTGAGGTCATGCCAGGCTTCGGATGTCAGTTGCGCTGTACGGGCTCGCAATTGCCGCGGCGCACGAGTCATGTCGTGCATATTGCTTCCCTCCTGTTACGCGTCTTAGGCGCGTAACGCACCATATCGCGTCAAGACGGATATTGCACCAGAAATCTCGCCTGTTTCGAATGGCTTTGCGCGACCAGCCGATTATTTGCCACGGGCCGCGCGCATCTTGCCATATTTGGTGGTGCGGGTGCCGGGCTTGCCGCTGATACTGTGACTCTTGGCCGGGGCGTGATGCTGCTCGACCGGCAGGCCCAGTTCCTCCTGCTCGAGCTTGCGGATCTCGTCGCGCAGGCGGCCCGCCTCCTCGAACTCGAGATCGGCCGCCGCCGCCCGCATCTTGCCCTCCAGTTCCTCGATATAGGCGCGCAGATTGTGGCCGACCATGTGCGGCCGGTCCTCGATCCCGGTGTCGACCGTGACCTGGTCCTTCGAGGCGAGATGGCCGACGATATCGGTGATCGAGCGCCGGATCGTCTCGGGCGTGATGCCGTGCTCCTCATTATAGGCCTGCTGCTTCTCGCGGCGGCGCGAGGTCTCGGCCATCGCGCGCTCCATCGATCCGGTGATGCTGTCGGCATAGAGGATCACCCGCCCGTCGACGTTGCGCGCGGCGCGGCCGATCGTCTGGATCAGCGATGTCTCCGACCGGAGGAAGCCCTCCTTGTCGGCGTCGAGGATCGCGACCAGCCCGCATTCGGGGATGTCGAGCCCCTCGCGCAGCAGGTTGATGCCGACCAGCACGTCGTAGACGCCGAGCCGCAGGTCGCGGATCAGCTCGATGCGCTCCAGCGTCTCGACGTCCGAATGCATGTAGCGGACCTTGAGCCCCGCCTCGTGCAGATATTCGGTCAGGTCCTCCGCCATCCGCTTGGTCAGCGTGGTGACGAGGGTGCGATAGCCCTGCTTCGCCGTCTCGCGCGCCTCGTGGACCAGGTCGTCGACCTGGCTTTCGATCGGCCGTATGTCGACCGGCGGATCGATCAGCCCGGTCGGGCGGATCACCTGCTCGGTGAAGACGCCGCCGGTCTGCTCCATCTCCCACCCGCCCGGCGTCGCCGAGACATAGACGGTCTGCGGCCGCATCACCTCCCACTCGCTGAAGCGCAGCGGGCGGTTGTCGATGCACGACGGCAGGCGGAAGCCATATTCGGCCAGCGTGATCTTGCGCCGGTGGTCGCCGCGCGACATGCCGTTGATCTGGCCGATCGTCTGGTGGCTCTCGTCGACGAACAGCAGCGCGTTCTCGGGCAGATATTCGAACAGGGTGGGCGGCGGCTCGCCCGGCAGGCGCCCGGTCAGGAAGCGCGAATAATTCTCGATGCCGGCGCAGCTTCCGGTCGCGGCGATCATCTCCAGGTCGAAATTGGTGCGCTGCTCCAGCCGCTGCGCCTCCAGCAGCCGGCCCTCGGCGTGCAGCTCCTTGAGCCGCTCGGTCAGTTCGAAGCGGATCGCCTCCATCGCCTGCTTCATCGTCGGCCCGGGGGTCACATAGTGCGAATTGGCGAAGACGCGGACATGGTCGAGGCTGGCCGCCTTCTTGCCGGTCAGCGGGTCGAACTCGACGATCTCCTCGATCTCGTCGCCGAAGAAGGCGATCCGCCAGGCGCTGTCCTCATAATGCGACGGGAATATCTCCAGATTGTCGCCGCGCACCCGGAAATTGCCGCGCGAGAAGGCGGCGTCGTTGCGCTTGTACTGGAGCGCGACGAGCTTGCGGATGATCTCGCGCTGGTCGACGGTCTGGCCCTTCTTCAGGTCGAAGATCATCGCCGAATAGGTCTCGACCGAGCCGATGCCGTAGAGGCAGGAGACCGACGCGACGATCAGCACGTCATCGCGTTCGAGCAGCGACCGGGTGGCCGAATGGCGCATCCGGTCGATCGCCTCGTTCACCGAGCTTTCCTTCTCGATATAGGTGTCCGACCGGGGCACATAGGCCTCGGGCTGGTAATAGTCGTAATAGCTGACGAAGAATTCGACCGCGTTCTCCGGGAAGAACTGCTTGAACTCGCCATAGAGCTGCGCCGCGAGGATCTTGTTCGGCGCCAGCACCAGCGCCGGGCGCTGGAGCTGCTCGACCACCTTGGCCATGGTGAAGGTCTTGCCCGATCCGGTGACGCCCAGCAGCACCTGGTCGCGCTCGCCCGCCGCGGCCTGCGCCGCCAGCTCGGCGATCGCGGTCGGCTGGTCGCCCGAGGGTTCATAGTCGGACACCAGCTTGAACGGCTTGCCGCCTTCGGTCTTCTCCGGCCGCTCGGGCCGGTGCGGAACGAAGGACTGGCCGAGGTCGACATCGTCGAGGCTGGTGCGGATCTGGATCGTCATGGCCCTGCCTATGTAGGACAGGGAGGGCGGATGTTCACCTTTTATCTTCGACCGAAATCGCGCGCGCCCGGCGGGCTGGCGCTTGAACCCTGGTCGCCAGGCGTTAAGGATCGCCCGCGACAGGGAGAAATGCCGCAAATGATCGATCGGTTTCGCAGGGGCGCCAGCATCATCGGCCGGACACCGGCCATCCTCGCCCTCCTGCTGCTGACCGGCGCGGCTCCGGCCCTCGCCGACACCTTCTCCGCCGGCCAGTGGGAACATCGGACGGTGACGGTCAGCGCCGAAGTGCCCGGCGTCCCGCAATGGGTGATCAAGATGTTCGCCGGCAACCGCACCCGCCGGAGCTGCCACAGCGCGGCCGAGCTCGCCGCCCGGCCCGAGGCGCTGCTGACCCAGGACGACGCCGCCGTCTGCAAGGTGCGGCGCTTCTCGATGGCGGGCGGCAAGCTGGTCTACGACACCTTCTGCACCAACAAGCGCTTCCCCGAGGGGCTGCTGGTCGCGTCGAAGGGCAGCTATACCGCCGACGGCTATGCGATCTCGACGCTGTCGACCGGCACCAAGGAAGGCGAACCGGTCAGGATCGAGACGACCGGTACCGGACGACGCATCGGAAGCTGCAAGAAATGACCATCCCCTTCGACCTCGACGCCTATCTCGCCCGTATCGCGACCAAGGCGCCGCCCGCCGCCGATGCCGACGGCCTCGCCGCCATCCAGCGCGGCCAGCGCCTGACCATCCCGTTCGAGAATCTCGACGTGACGCTGGGCCGGGGGATCAGCCTCGATCCCGCCCATGTCTTCGACAAGCTCGTCCACCGCCGGCGCGGCGGCTATTGCTTCGAACAGAACAGCCTGTTCCTGCGCGCGCTCCACGCGCTCGGCTTCGAGGCGCGGCCGCTGCTCGCGCGCGTCCGGCTGCTGACGACCGAGGAGACGCCGCCGCGCACCCACACGCTCAACCTCGTCCGGATCGACGGCCGGGACTGGATCGCCGATGCCGGCTTCGGCGGCAGCTATACCCCGCCGATGCCGCTCGCCGACGGTTCGGCCGCGACCGCGCCCGACGGCGCGACCTTCCGCCTCTCCCGCGACGAGCGTCACGGCTGGATGCTCGAACGCCAGGGCGAGCCAGGGGCCGACTGGCATCCGCAATACAGCTTCACGCTCGACGAGGTCGCGCCGTCCGACCTGGAGATGGCGAACCACTGGACCGCGACCCGGCCCGACACGCGCTTCACCACCCTGACGATCGTCAGCCTGTGCCTGCCGACCGGCTTCGCCGCGCTCACCGACCGCCACTATAGCCGCCGCGCCGGCGAGCAGGCGGTCGAGGCCGATATCGAAAGCGCCAAGGCCTACCGCCTGCGCCTCAACTTCGTCTTCGGCATCGCCCTCGACGAGGTCGAGGTGAACGGCCTGGGGCTGTATTGAGCGCCGCCGCCCGCCCCCGCAACCCGATCCGCTCGGTAATCGGCGGGTCGCTCGGCAATCTCGTCGAGTGGTACGACTGGTACATCTATTCGGCCTTCTCGCTCTATTTCGCGAAGAGCTTCTTCCCGGAGGCCGATCCCACCGCGCAGCTGCTGTCGACCAGCATCGTCTTCGCGATCGGCTTCCTGATGCGCCCGCTCGGCGGCTGGCTGCTCGGTATCCTGGCCGACCGCTACGGGCGCAAGACCGCGCTGACCTGGTCGATCACGCTGATGTGCGCGGGGTCGCTGATCATCACCTGCGCGCCGACCTATGCCTCGATCGGCATCTGGGCGCCGCTGCTGCTCACCTTCGCGCGCATGGCGCAGGGGCTGAGCCTGGGCGGCGAGTTCGGCACCGCGGCGACCTACCTGACCGAGATCGCCCCGCCCGACCGGCGCGGCTTCTGGTCGAGCTTCCAATATGTCACGCTGATCGCGGGCCAGCTCCTCGCGCTCGGCCTGCTGGTCGTGCTGCAATTCCTGTTCCTCGACGAGGCGCAGCTCGAAGCCTGGGGCTGGCGGCTCGCCTTCGCGACCGGCGCGGTGCTGGCGATCAGCGTCTTCTGGCTGCGGCGCGGGATCGACGAGACCCCCGACTTCATCGAGGAGACGGCGGGCGAGCGGCGCAAGGGCGGCCTCGTCGCCCTGCTGCGCGAGCGGCCCAAGCAGGTGGCGCTGGTGTTCGGCCTGTCGATCGGCAGCAATGTCAGCTTCTACGCCTTCACCACCTATATGCAGAAATATCTGGTCGCGAGCGCGGGCTTCGCCAAGGACCTGACCTCGCTGATCTGCTCGGGCGCGCTGATCTTCTACATCGTCATCCAGCCGATGCTCGGCGCGCTGTCCGACCGGATCGGGCGCAAGCCGCTGCTCTACTGGTGCTGGATCGGCGGCATCGTCGCGACCGTGCCGCTGTTCACCGCGCTGGGCGCCGCCACCAGCGGGCTGGAGGCGTTCCTGCTGCTCTGCGTCGCCTATCTGATCATCTCCGGGTCGAGCGCGACCAGCGCGGTGGTGAAGGCCGAGCTGTTCCCGCCGCACGTCCGCGCGCTCGGCGTCGGCCTGCCCTATGCGGTCAGCCAGGCGATCTTCGGCGGCACCGCGGAGTCGGTCGCGCTCGGCTTCAAGGCGGCGGGCGTCGAATCCGCCTTCTTCTGGTACGTCACCGGCTGCATGGCGGTGGCGCTGGTGACGACCTTCTTCGTGCCCGAGACGCGCTGGCCCGGCGGCCGGCGGCCGACGCGCGGCGCCTGACGATGTGCGTCGTCGCCCTCGCCTGGAACGCCCATCCGCGCTGGCGGCTGGTGCTGGCGGGCAATCGCGACGAATATCATGGCCGCCCCGCCGCCCCGCTCGCCCGCTGGGAGGACCGGCCCGCGCTGATCGCCGGGCGGGACCTGCAATCGGGCGGCACCTGGCTCGGCGTCTCAGAAGCGGGCCGCTGCGTCGTCGTCACCAATCTGCGCGGCTTCGGCCTGCCCGAGCCCGGCCGCCCCTCGCGCGGGGCGCTGGTCACCGGCCTGCTCGACGGCGACGATCCGGAGAGCGTCGCGATCGACGCCTATAACCCGGTCAACCTGATCGCGCTCGACCGCGAGCGGGCGCATTTCCTGAGCAACCGCCCCGAACCGCAGCGCACCGCGCTCGCCCCCGGCCTCTACGGCCTGTCCAACGGCCGGCTCGACGAGCCCTGGCCCAAGACTATGCGGCTCAAGTCGGCACTGCTCGACTGGCTGACCGGCCCGGCCGACACGCCCGAGCGGCTGTTCGACCCGCTGCGCGAGGAACGCCTGCCCGCCATCGGCCTCGACCCCGCGACGCCGTCGGACGTGCCGCGCGAACCGAACCACAGCCCGATCTTCATCCTCGACCCGGTCTACGGCACGCGCTGCAGCTCGGTCGTCGCGATCGACCGCGAGGGCCAGGGCCTGTTCCTCGAACGGCGCTTCGCGGCCGATGGGACGACGACGGGGGAGACCCGCCTCACCTTCACCTGGCCCTGAAAAGCCGTCGCCCCGGCGGAGGCCGGGGCCTCAGGAGAGTCGCACCACCTCCACTCCGTCCCAGTCTCCTGAGGCCCCGGCCTCCGCCGGGGCGACGATCATTGGTTGAAGCGGTCGAAAAGATCGTCCCAGCCGGGATTGGCTTCGGCGATCAGCCGCAGCTTCCAGTCGCGCCGCCAGTTCTTGAGCGCCTTTTCCCGGGCAATCGCCTCTTCGATCGTCGCATGCGGCTCGACGAGGACGAGGCGATTGCAGTTGAAGCGCTTCACGAAATCGGAACCGCGCCCTTCGCGATGGACGGTCAGACGCGCGGCAAGATCGGCGGTGACCCCGACGTAGAGTACGCCGAACGGCTTACTGGCGAGGATGTAGGTCCAACCTCCCATTACCCCTCGTCATCCCGGCAGAGGCCGGGATCTCGGGAAAGTCTCACGACCTACCCTCCATCCCGGCCCGAAGGATCACGCATTCTCGAGCAGCTTCTCCCGCGCGATCTTCTCGCGCCAGACGAGCGGGGCGGTGTGGTGGACGCTCTCGCCGGTCGCGTCGACCGCGACGGTGACCGGCATGTCCTTCACGTCGAACTCGTAGATCGCCTCCATGCCGAGGTCGGCGAAGCCGACGACCTTGGCGCCCTTGATCGCGCGGGCGACCAGATAGGCGGCGCCGCCGACCGCCATCAGATAGGCGGCCTTGTGCTTGCGGATTGCCTCGATCGCCGTCGGGCCGCGCTCGGCCTTGCCGACCATCGCGATCAGGCCGGTCTGGTCGAGCATCATCTCGGTGAACTTGTCCATCCGCGTCGCGGTGGTCGGGCCCGCCGGGCCGACGACCTCGTCGCGCACCGGATCGACCGGGCCGACATAATAGATCACGCGGCCCTTGAAATCGACCGGCAGCTCCTCGCCCTTGGCCAGCATGTCCTGGATGCGCTTGTGCGCGGCGTCGCGGCCGGTGAGCATCTTGCCGTTGAGCAGCAGGCGGTCACCCGGCTTCCAGCTTGCCACCACCTCGGGCGTCAGCGTGTCGAGGTCGACGCGGATCGACTCCTTCGACGGCGCCCATTCGACCTTGGGCCATTCGTCGAGGCTCGGCGGGTCGAGATAGGCCGGCCCCGATCCGTCGAGGTGGAAATGCGCATGGCGGGTCGCCGCGCAGTTCGGGATCATCGCCACCGGCTTCGATGCCGCATGGGTCGGATAGTCCATGATCTTGACGTCGAGGATGGTCGACAGGCCGCCCAGGCCCTGCGCGCCGATGCCGAGCGCGTTGACCTTGTCGAAGATCTCGATGCGCAGCTTCTCGATGTCGTTCTGGGCCCCTCGCGCCTTGAGCTGGGCCATGTCGATGTCGCCCATCAGCGACTCCTTGGCCATCGTCATCGCCTTCTCGGCGGTGCCGCCGATGCCGATGCCGAGCATTCCGGGCGGGCACCAGCCGGCGCCCATCTTCGGGATCATCTCGAGCACCCAGTCGACGATCGACTCCGACGGGTTGAGCATCGCGAATTTCGACTTGTTCTCCGAACCGCCGCCCTTGGCCGCGACCGCGACCTCGACATGGTGGCCGGGCACCATCTCGACGTTCATCACCGACGGCGTGTTGTCCTTGGTGTTGACCCGGCTGAAGGCGGGATCGCGCAGGATCGAGGCGCGCAGCCGGTTCTCGGGGTGGAGATAGGCACGGCGGACGCCCTCGTCGACGACCTCCTGCAGGCTCTTCTCCGAGTCCAGCATGCACTGCTGGCCCCATTTGATGAAGACGGTGACGATGCCGGTATCCTGGCAGATCGGCCGATGCCCCTCGGCGCACATCCGGCTGTTGGTCAGGATCTGCGCGATCGCGTCCTTGGCGGCCGGCCCCTGCTCGGCCTCATAGGCCGCGCCCAGCGCCTTGATGTAATCCATCGGGTGATAATAGCTGATGTACTGGAGGGCATCGGCGATGCTCTCGATCAGGTCGGCTTCCTTGATGATGACGGTCATAGCCCCGGCTCCGCTGGTCTGCCCTAATGCGAGCCCCATAGACCCGAAAGGACGCGCCGGTCAGCCATAAAATAGGATTGGAGGCCATCATCAGCTCATGCTGAAATCGGCGAACGGGCTCGAACAGGGCTGTGGGCCGAGATAGGTGACAGGCGCCTTGCCGGGCGTCTCGCCCTGGAGGAAAGTGGTCCTGGTCACGAACTCGGTGAGGATCGACCGTTCGAGCCTCTCGAAATCGTCGCGGATGCCGGCGGGCGCCCCGGCCATCGCCGCATCCGCCCAGCCCGATCGTTCGAGCGCGGAGACGAGGCGCAGCTTGTAGCCCTGCGGAAAGCCGGTGCCCCGATCGATCGCGGCGACCATGCGGCCGAAATCGGCATCGGCCATCACGAACGGCCCGACCAGCCGGCGGAGCACCGATCGCACCAGTTGCTCGCGGCCCGAAGCCCCGATCGCGATCGCCCCGCCCCCCGCGACGGCCAGCGCGCCGACGGCGCCGGCGGCCAGGACGGTGCGGCGGGTTGCGATGACGGTCATCGGTTTCTCCTCAGACCATCGCCGCCGCGCGCAGCGACAGCGCGGCGACCGTGAGGCTGGGATTGGCGCAGGAGCAGGTCGCGAAGGCCGAGCTGCCGACCACGACCAGGTTGCGCCAGCGATGGTGGATCATCTTCGCGTCGATCACCGACGTCGCCGGGTCCTCGCCCATTCGCAGCGTGCCCTGCAGATGCGACTCGGTCGGCCGCCGCGATCGGAAGACGATGTCCTCGACCGGCAGCGGTTCGAGCAGCCGGGGCAGTTTGGCGAAGGCCTCGGCCTGCCCGCGCTCGGCATAGTCGGACGGCGCGACGAAGCTGACCACCGCCTCGCCCCTGCCGTCGACGGTGACGTGGTTGCGGTCCTCGAGCAGGTCCTCGGTCACGATCATCAGCGGCAGGCTCTGCCGCCAGCGCCCCTTCTCGGCGCGCAGGCCGTGGGTCCAGCGATTGTCGAAATAGACCAGCGCGGCGCCATGTTCGCCGCGGTGGTCGCCGTCGTAGAGGCCGAAGTTGATCCCGGTGGTGATGGTGCTGCCGTCGAAGCCGTTCATGCCGTCGAGCAGCACCTCGACATGGGTGCCGAGGCTTTCGTGCAGCCCCTTGCCCGTCAGTCCGCCGCCCATCGACGAGCGCTGGAGGATCGCCGGGCTCTGGATCGCGTTGGCGCCGAGCACGAACAGATCGCCCGTCACGCGACAGGGCTTGCCGGCATGTTCGAAGACCAGCGCGCTTACGCTGTTGCCGGCGCCTTCGTAGCGGAGCGCCTTCGATCGCAGCGCGACGGTGACGCGTTCGTCGCCGAACATCGGCATCAGCCCGTTGTTCGCGGTGAACTTGGCGTCGGCCGGGCAGCGCTGGCAGGTGAAGGAGGCGCAGCAGGCCGGACGCTGTTCGGTCGCCACCCGCGCCCGCGCGGTCGGCATCGCGAAATGCGCCTCGGGCTGCGCCTTCTTCATGATCCGGTCGGGCGTGGTCAGGTGGTGCGGCGGCTGCGGATAGGGGGTCGAGCGCGGGAAGATCGCGGTCATGTCGGGATCGCCCGAGATCGCCATGATCGCCTCGGCCTCGCCATAATAGGGTTCGAGGTCGGCATAGTCGATCGGCCAGTCGTTGCCGACGCCGTAGCGGCTGCGCAGCTTGAAGTCGGACGGGTGGAAGCGCGGCGCCTGGCCGAACCAGCAATTGGTGCCGCCGCCCAGCGCCACCGTGTAATGCCAGGGCTTGGGATTGTCGGATCGGTAGGTCCGGTCGGCGGGCAGCGCGCTGTTCGCGCCGTGCGCCACCTGCCAGTCGTGCGGATGGTGCCGGCCCCATTCGACGATCAATATCCTGCCGGGCCGCCGTTCGAGCAGCTTGTGGACGAAGAAGGCCGCGCCGAAGCCCGATCCGACGACGACGGTGTCGAAATGCTCGCCGGCGAGCGTGGCGGGATCGATCGGGCGCATCGGGTCGGACGGTCTCCATGCCGTTGTCCCCCGTCGTCGCCGCCCGCGCACATCTTAGCCGATCAGGCCGGCGCCGCGACCGCGTTCACGGCGTTTTCCGCCCGTCCCGTCCCGATGCCCGCGCCTTCGCCACGGCTTCGCGCTATCGGGGCGGCCCCCGTCGCGAACCGCCCATGGAGCCGGTAGTGACCCGAGGTGCGCCCGCGAAATATCGTGATGTCGACATGCTCCGCGGCTATGCCGCGCTGGCGGTCGCGCTCTATCATTTCCTGCTCGCCTATGTCCCGCCGGGCCGGGCCCCCGTCGCGATGGACCAGGCCGGGCTGATCGCCGAACGCCCCTTCCTGCTGGCGATCGTCAACGGCCATTTCATGGTCGCGATCTTCTTCGTGCTGTCGAGCTTCGTGCTGACCAAGGGCCTCGTCTCCGGCACGCCGCGCAGCCGCGCGCTGGCGGCGATGGCGAAGCGCCTGCCCCGCCTGCTGCCGCTCACCCTGATCGGCACGCTGCTGCCCTTCCTGCTGTTCGCCGCCGGGCTGCTGCCGACGCAGGAGGCCGCGCAGGTCAGCGGATCGGAATGGCTCGATCGCAGCGGCGGCATCAAATATTGGGCGCCCTGGCCCGAACCCGGCCTGACGGGCGCGGCGAAGGACGCGTTGCACCTCTTCGCGAGCGGCGTCAGCCAGTACAACTCGGCGCTGTGGACGATGAAGTATGAGCTGTTCGGCAGCCTGCTCGCGCTGCTCGGCGCGATGATCATCGGCGCGCGGCGGCGGCCGGTGCTCGACGCGGTGCTGATCACCATCCTCGCGATCGCGGCGCTCGAGATCCACGCGCTCTGCGCGATCTGCGTGACGACGGTCTACGTCGCCAAATATCTGCTCGACCGGCCCGCCGACATCGGCCCCGCGCCCGCCGCCGCGCTGATCGCGGCCGGGCTGCTGCTCGGCTCGACCTTCAAGTCGATCCCGCCGTCGATGATCACCGACGACTGGATGTGGACGCAGGTGCAGCGGCTCGACTGGATCGTCCACGGCATCGGCGCGACCGCGCTGCTGCTGGGAATGCGCGGGCTGGCCCGGCTGCGCGAGGCCGACTGGTGGATCGGTCGGCAGCTCGGCCGGCTGTCCTTCGCCATCTACGTGATCCACGTGCCGTTGCAATCAGCGATCGGCAGCCAGATGATGCTGGCGCTCGGCCATCGCCCGGTGCCGGTGATCGCGGCCTTCTTCCTGTCGATGACGGTGATCTTCATGATGGCGGCCGGAGTGGCGCGGATCGACGAGCTGTGGGTCGCCCGGCTCAACCGCGTCTTCGCGCCACGGCCGCGGCCGGCCGGTCAGGCGGCGGCGGCCAGCTCGACCGACGCCGCGTCATTGTCGGCGGCCGGCGCGGACGCCGCTTCGACGACGGCCTTGCGACGCGCCGGAAAGGCGAAGCGCGACACCGCGACGAGCACGCCGAGGCCCAGATAGAGGCTGAGCGTGATCATCGGGCTGGGCAGCAGCCCGAGCGCGAACGCGACCCGCAGCCAGTTCGGGTGGAAACCGAAATCCTGGCCGAGCGCCTCGCACACGCCAAGGAAGGTGTCGTGGCGCCAGAAGACCGCGGTCTGATCGTGCTGCATGTCGTTTCGTCCCAAATCCCTGCCGGGCCCGTCGCCCGTATCCATGCCCCTCCTTCAGCACGAGCCGTGCCAGTTTTGATTATTCTGATTTTTCAGTGACTTAGAAAAGTGGATAGCATCCCAAATAGCAATTCATCCACCACATGTTGGCGAAATCCACCACATCATCGGCAATCAACACCCCGTCATCCCGACGAAAGCCGGGATCTCACTTTTCTTCGTCTCGCGCTTTGCAACGGAAAGGCAGGGAGTCCCGGCTTTCGCCGGGATGACGGGCATATCTTCAATCGCGCTGGTGGACGCCCTCGATATCGGTCCGAGCGAAATCGGCGCCGACATAAAGCAGCCGGCAGCCATATTCCCTGGCCAGACCGTAGGAGAAGCAATCGCCGAAGTTGAGCCCGGCCGGATGGATGCCCTTCCCCCATCGCCCATAGGCCTCGGCGACGTGACGCGCTCTGGCCGGCGTCACTTCGACGATCCGGAAACCGAGCCCTTCGATCAGCTTTTCCACTTCCGGAAGGACGTTGCGGCGCCCGGCGACGATCAACGCCTCGGCCACCGTACCGGCCGAAATCAGCAGTTCATCCTCGGCTTCGAGCGCTGCGGCGCAGGCGTCTGCCTCCGCCTCGTCGAGCACGATCGCCATCAGCGCCGACGTATCGACGGCGATCATTCGGGCAGACCGTCCTCGCCATAGAGGAAATCCTGGCTGCGCGCGGCATTCGGCCCTGCCGTCGCCTTCTCGGCGGCCGATGCGCGGACCGCGTCGAGCAAGGCCTTGCGCGACCGGGAATCGGGCAAGGGTTTCACCGGGACCAGCCGAACGGCGGCATGGCCGTGGCGGGTCAGGATGACCTCATCCCCCGCTTCGGCACGCCGAACCAGTTCGGTCAGTTGCCCCTTGGCCTCCGTCACCGAAACCCGCATGCCATGTCCGCCTTCTGTCACGTTCTCCGCAACCATTATTTAGACTATTCAATGGTCCATTTCAACGAGACGCCGTCCGCCGCCGCAGGTCCTCGACGCAGCGTTCGGCGGCGCGGCCGTCCCACAGGTCGGGGCGCTTGCGGTCCTGGCGGGGCTGGGCGAGCGCCGACAACAGCCGTTCGAGCAGGTTGCCCGCGTTGACGAGCTGGGCCGTCCCCTCGGTGATCGTGATCGGCCGCTCGGTATTCTCGCGCAGCGTCAGGCAGGGGATGCCGAGATAGGTCGTCTCCTCCTGGATGCCGCCGGAATCGGTGATCACCGCCGCCGCCCCGGCGACGAGGCTCATGAAGCGGACATAGGCGGCCGGGCCGACCAGCCTTATGCCCGCCGCCGCCAGCCGGGCGGCCCCCGCGTCGCCGAGCCGCTGGCGGGTGCGCGGGTGGACCGGGAAGACCAGCGGCAGATGCGCCTGCACCGCGACCAGCGCCTCGACCAGCCGGTCGAGCTGCTCGGGCACGTCGACATTGGACGGCCGGTGCAGCGTCACCACCCCATAGCCGCCGGCCACGAGGCCGAGCTCGGCCGGATAGCCGTCGGCCATGATCGCGGGGCGGACCAGCTCGTAGCTGTCCATCATGATGTTGCCGACCCGGGTGATCCGTTCCTCCGGGATGCCCTCGGCGCGGAGATTGGCGTCGGCGTCGGGCGACGGGGTCCAGAGGACATCGGCGAGCACGTCGGTGACGAGCCGGTTGAGCTCCTCCGGCATGTCGCGGTCGCGGCTGCGCAGGCCCGCTTCGAGATGGACGATCGGGATGCGCAGCTTGCCGGCCGCCATCGAGGTCGCGGCGGTCGAGTTGACGTCGCCGGCGACGATCAGCCAGTCGGGCCGCTCCTCCATCGCCAGCTTCTCATAGGCGATCATCACCCGGCCGGTCTGCTCGGCATGGGTGCCCGATCCGATGCCGAGATGATGGTCGGGCGCCGGCAGGCCCAGGTCGGCGAAGATGTCGTCGGACATCGCCGCGTCGTAATGCTGGCCGGTGTGGACGATCAGCGGGCGGAAATCCCCGGCCGCCTTCAGCGCATGCCACAGCGGCGCGATCTTCATGAAATTGGGCCGGACGGCGGCGATCAGGTGGACGAGCGCGGGACGGGTCATGCGGGTCCTCAATGACGATGCTGGTGGCCGTGACCGGGGCCGTGGTCGTGGTCGTGAACATGATCGTGGTCGCGCGCCTGTTCCTGGCCGGGCGAGCAGTCGGGCTGGCCGTCGGCGCATTCGCCGCGCTCGATCTGGAAGGTCGCGTGGCCGATGCCGAATTCGGCCTTCATCAGCTTGGCGGTGGCGGCAAGGAAGGCGTCGTCCCCACTCCCGTCGGGCATGACGAGATGCGCGGTCAGCGCCACCTCGGTCGTGCTGGTCGGCCAGATATGGACGTGATGGACCGCCTCCACCCCCGCCAGGCCGCCGAGCCGCGCGGTGACGGCGGCGCTGTCGATCCCGCCGGGCACCCCTTGCAGCGACATCACCAGCGAGTCGCGGAACAGGCCCCAGGTGCCCGCCACGATCACCACGACGATCACCAGGCTGATCGCCGGATCGATCCACAGCAGGCCGGTCTCGAGCACCAGGAAGCCGGCCGCGACCACGCCGGCGGATACCCCGGCGTCGGCCGCCATATGGAGGAAGGCGCCGCGAATGTTGAGGTCGTCCTGGCTGCCGCGCAGGAACAGCAGGGCGGTGCCCAGGTTGATGACGATGCCGACCGCGGCGACCGCCATCATCGTCCCGCTCTGCACCGGCGCCGGCTCGAAGAAGCGCTGGATCGCCCCCAGCGCGATCGCCCCGCAGGCGAACAGCAGCAGGATCGCGTTGAACAGCGCCGCGAGGATCGACGATCCGCGCAGGCCGTAGGTGTAGCGCGCGCTCGCCGGCCGCTTCGACAGCGCATAGGCGGCCCAGGCCATCAGCAGGCCGAGCACGTCGGACAGGTTGTGGCCGGCGTCGGCGACCAGCGCGAGCGACCCCGCCCACAGGCCCGCCGCGCCCTCGACCACGACGAAGGCCAGGTTGAGGACGATGCCGATCGCGAAGGCCCGGCCATATTCGCGCGGCCCGTGGGCGTGACCGGAGCCATGGTCGTGGCCATGGCCCGCATGATGATGATGCCCCGCCATCGCCTACCGCCTCGTTCCGTGCATGGCGCAGGCAAGCCATAGCCGCGCGCCAAAGGCAAGCCGTCGCGCCGATTCGCGGCCTCCGGCACCCGGAATTCTCCCTATCCGGATCAACGCCTTGCCCCGGAATCCGCCCGTTTTCCGGACCATGGGACCTCCCGCGACGACAGGGCGAAGATGGAAACTTTACATCAAGGTCAGCGCACCATATATCCGCGCCTCCGCTGCCCCATGGGACTTCCACCGCAAGGCAGCTTTCTTGCCAACGTTACACCCGGAGGTCCCTTGAGTTGCACAAGCACCATAGCGCGCTGGGGCTAGCTACCGCCCTTCGACCGGTTCAGCCGGTAACGCTCCTTCGTCCCCACGCCGCCGCGCGGGCCGCCCGGTTCTTCGTCGAGAAGTTCCAGGGTCGTTCGATGTATGCGGTGAAGGCGAATCCGTCGCCCGAGCTCATCCAGATCCTCTGGGAGAACGGGATCACCCATTTCGACGTCGCGTCGATCGCCGAGGTCCGCCTCGTCGCCGGCATCGCGCCGGAGGCGACCCTGTGCTTCATGCACCCGGTCAAGGCCGAGGAAGCGATCGCCGAGGCCTATTCCGACTATGGCGTCCGCACCTTCTCGCTCGACTCGATCGAGGAGCTGGAGAAGATCGTCCGCGCCACCAACGGCGCGACCGACCTGACCCTGTGCGTCCGCATGCGCGTCTCGTCGGAACTGTCGAAGCTCAGCCTCGCCTCCAAATTCGGGGTCGAGCAGGCCGAGGCCAAGGAGCTGCTGCAGCGCACCCGCCAGGTCGCCGACGCGCTCGGCATCTGCTTCCACGTCGGCAGCCAGGCGATGAGCCCGTCGGCCTATGTCCAGGCGATGGAGCGCGTCCGCGCGGCGATCGTCGCGGCGGCGGTCACCGTCGACGTGATCGACGTGGGCGGCGGCTTCCCCTCGGTCTATCCGGACATGGAGCCGCCCGCGCTCGAAGCCTATTTCGGCGCGATCCACCAGGCGTTCGAAAGCCTGCCGGTCAGCTATTCGTCGGAGCTGTGGTGCGAGCCCGGCCGCGCGCTGTGCGCCGAATATGCGAGCCTGCTGGTGCGCGTCGAGCGCCGCCGCGGCGACGAGCTGTATATCAACGACGGCGCCTATGGCGCGCTGTTCGACGCGGCGCACATCGGCTGGCGCTTCCCGGTCAAGCTGCTGCGCGAGCCGGAGTCGCCGGCCCGCGACATCGGCTTCAGCTTCTACGGCCCGACCTGCGACGACATGGATCGCATGGCCGGCCCGTTCATGCTGCCCGCCGACGTCGGCCCTGGCGACTATATCGAGATCGGCATGCTCGGCGCCTATGGCTGCGCGATGCGCACCGGCTTCAACGGCTTCACCGCGGGCGACCGCGTGATCGTCGAGGACGAGCCGATGGCGACGCTCTACGTCCAGGACGACGACGTGCGCGAGGCGGTTTCGTCGAACGTCATCAAGCTGTAAGAGCCCAACCACAATAGACTCGTCACCCCAGCGCAGGCTGGGGTCCATGTCTGTTGTCACGATCGACGGCATCTCCCGTTGAGAGAGACATGGATGCCAGCCTTCGCTGGCATGACGAAGGAATTTTACGAGGAAAGTCCCATGAACGACGCCGCCATCAACGACACGCGCAAGGCCGAGCTGCTCTCGACCACCGTCGAGCATATCGACATCAAGAGCTTCGACGCGCGCCCGATCATCGACGCGATGGGCAAGATGAGCTTCACCAGCCGCGACCTCGCCCGCGCGACCGGCATCTACAACCAGATGCTCGAGGACCCGGACTGCACCATCTTCCTGGTGATCGCGGGCTCGACCTCGGCGGGCGGCTGCATGGACGCCTATGCCGAGCTGGTCCGCTCGGGCATGGTCGACGCGGTCGTCGCGACCGGCGCCTCGATCGTCGACATGGATTTCTTCGAGGGCCTCGGCCACAAGCACTATCAGGCGCTCGAAGTGCCCGACGACGACACGCTGCGCTCGCTGCTGATCGACCGCATCTACGACACCTATATCGACGAGGAGCAGCTCCAGGACTGCGACCACACGATCTACAAGATCGCCAACGCGCTGGAGCCCCGCCCCTATTCGAGCCGCGCCTTCATCCGCGAGATGGGCAAGTACCTCGTCGAGCACGGCAAGAAGGAGAACAGCCTCGTCAAGCTCGCCTATGAGCATGACGTGCCGATCTTCTGCCCGGCCTTCGTCGACAGCTCGGCCGGCTTCGGCCTGGTCAAGCACCAGGTCGACTGCATGAAGGCGGGCCGCCCCTATATGGTGCTCGACGCGATCGCCGACTTCCGCGAACTGACCGACATCAAGATCAAGGCGGGCACCAGCGGCCTGCTGATGATCGGCGGCGGCGTGCCGAAGAACTTCATCCAGGACACCGTCGTCTGCGCCGAGATCCTCGGCCATGACGATGTCGAGGTGCACAAATATGCGGTGCAGATCACCGTCGCCGACGTGCGCGACGGCGCCTGCTCCTCCTCGACCCTCCAGGAGGCGGCGAGCTGGGGCAAGGTCAACACTGGCATCGAGCAGATGGTGTTCGCGGAAGCCGGCTCGGTGATCCCGCTGCTGGCGTCCGACGCCTATCATCGCGGCCACTGGAAGACCCGCGCCAAGCGCGCCTGGGGCAAGCTGTTCGACTGATTTGAACAGCGCCCTTTCGGGCGATCGACCTATCCTCCTCCGTCATTCCCGCTTTCGCGGGAATGACGGAGAGATGGAGAAGTGCCTTCAGTGCGAGGAGGGCCGCCCGATCGGGCCGTCCTGATCGTGGCTCGCCTGCGACAGCTTCCGCAGCAATTCGTAGAGATTGGCGGTCTGCTGGGTCCGGCTGAGCGCGTCGGCCTTGTCGAGCACCCGCGCGACATGCTGGTCCATGTAGCTGGCGTCGCCCCAATAGGCGAGGCTCCAGTCCGGGAAGCGATAGCCGTCGATCGGCTTGTCCTCGATCACCGTCACCGCCTCGTGCCGCGGATCGCGGCGGATGCTGTCCATCAGCTCCGCGATCGCGCCTGACGGGCCTTCCAATATCTGGGCGAAATGACGCTCGGTGAAGATCAGCGCGCCGCGCACGCCGAGGCGGCCGTTGCGTATGATCGAACCCGCCACGATCCGGTCGATCTCCGCCGCCTGGGACGGCAATTCGAGCCTGCTGCGGCTGACATAGATAAGCGACTGGTACATGCGTTGCTTATCGCATGGCCCCCTGAGCCACGCACTCAGCAATGATACGCATTCACCCGGCTAAATTCGCGATCGTTTCGCCTTTGGTCGAAGCAATATGGTAGTTGATGCAAGGTTTCGGCTGCGATGCGGACAGCCGGGGAGAGGGAGGATCGCATGCATACGCCGATATTGTGCGCGGTGATCGCGCTGGTGCTGTGGACGTTCGTGATGTGGACATGGCTCTACGCCACGCGCATCCCGGCGATGGTCAAGGGCGGCATCGTCTACGATCCCGGCCGGCCGGCCAGCGAATTCATGGACAAGATCCCGGCGCGGGTCCGCTGGAAGGCCGACAATTACAATCACCTCCACGAGCAGCCGACCATCTTCTACGCGGTCGCGATCACCCTCTCCCTGCTCGCGGCGGGCGGCGGGCTCAACGCGACGCTGGCCTGGGCCTATGTCGCGCTGCGGATCGTCCACAGCCTCGTCCAGGCGACGGTCAACCTGGTGATGCTGCGCTTCGCGATCTTCGTCGCGGCGTCGCTGGTCCTGTTCGTGCTGAGCCTGCGCGCCGCGCTGCTGCTGTTCGGCGGCCCGGCCGCCTGACAGCGCCTACCGTGCGAACGCCGCCACCAGTTCCGTGTGGGTCGACCAGCGGAACTGGCCGACCGGCGTGATCCGCTCCAGCCGCCAGCCGCCCTCGACCAGCGTCCGCGCGTCGCGGCCGAAGGTGGAGGGGTTGCACGAGACATAGGCGATCCGCCGCACCTTCGTCGTCGCGGCAAGCGCGGGCATCTGTTCCCTGGCGCCCGCGCGGGGCGGATCGAGCACGACCACGTCGAAGCGGTCGAGTTCGGCGGCGTCGAGCGGCCGGCGGAACAGGTCGCGATGGTCGATGCCGATCATCCGCTGGCTGCGGTCGGCCGCCGCCTTCAGCCCCAGCACCGCGTCACGCGCGCCCTCGGCCGCATAGACGCGCCGCGTCCGCGCCAGCGGGAGGGAGAAGGTGCCGAGCCCGGCGAAGAGATCGGCGACCAGCCGGGCGTCGCCGACGATCGCCTCGACCTCGGCGAGCAGCGCCGCCTCGCCCTCGGCGGTCGCCTGGAGGAAGCCGCCCGCCGGGAAAGGCACCGCGACGCCGCCCAGCGTCACCGTCGCCGGCTCGGGCTCCCAGCGCGGCTGCGGGCCGTAGCCGTCGTCGACCGACAGCCGCGCGAGGCCATGCGCCTGCGCGAAATCATTGAGTCCCTCGATCGCGGCGAGCCCGTCGACCTCGACCTTTTCGATCAGCAGGTCGACGCCCTGGTCGACCAGCGTCATCTGCACCCCCGCCGCGCGCCGGTCGCGCAGCATCGGGTGGAGCAGCCGACGCAGCGGATCGACCAGCGCGAACAGCTTCGGATCGAGGACCGCGCACATGCGCAGGTCGACGATATGGTGGCTCTGCGCCTCGTTGAAGCCGAGCAGCATCCGCTTGCCCTGTCGTTCGGCGTGGAGCGAGGCGCGGCGGCGCGTCCCGGGCGCGGACAGCGCGGCAGGCGCCAGCGGCGGCGCGTCGATCTTCTGCTGGGCCAGCGCGCCGGTGATCCGCTGGCCGAGGAAATCGGCATAGGATTGGTCGTCGACCTGCTGGAGCTGGCAGCCGCCGCATTTGGGAAAATGGCGGCACGGCGGCTCGACATGGTGCGGCCCCCATTGCAGGCTGCCGTCGAGCCCGAGCAGGTCGCCCGGCGCCGACAGCGGCGAATGGCGGCCGTCGGCGGTGATCCCCTCGCCGCGGGCGGCGATGCGGACGATCGGCTCCCAGTCCTTCACTGCCTCGTCGCTCACAGGCAGGCCTCCAGCGCTCGCGGCAGATGCGCGATCAGGTCGTCGGCGATCAACCCCGCCCCCGCCAGCCTGGCGGCATAGCCGTGCAGCCACACGCCCGCGCAGGCGGCGTCGAAGGGATCAAGCCCCCGCGCCCGGTTCGCCGCGATCAGCCCGGCGAGGACGTCGCCGGTCCCGGCGGTGGCGAGCCAGCCCGGCGCGGGCGCCGCGATCGCCGCGCGGCCGTCGGGAGCGGCCACCACCGTGTCGGGGCCCTTGAGCACGACCACGGCCCGCGACCGCTCCGCCGCCGCGCGGGCGCGGTCGATCCGACTGCCGGGCAGCTCGCCGAACAGCTTCGTGAACTCACCCTCATGCGGGGTCAGGATCGGCATGCCGGACAGCGCGCCGCTGCCCGCCAGCAGCACCAGCGCATCGGCGTCGAGCACCAGCGGCCTGCCCGCCGCCAGCGCGACGTCGAGCAGCGCCCGCGCCGCCGCGTCGCGGCCGAGCCCCGGGCCGACCAGCGCCACGCCGACCCGATCGTCGGCGAGGATCTCGCCGAGCGGCGCGTCGCGGCGCACGATCGCGGCGGGGCCGCCCTGCCCCGTCGCCCTGCCCGCCAGCGTGACATAGCCCGCGCCGCCACGCTGCGCCGCCATCGCGGACAGCAGCGCCGCGCCCGGCATCGCGCCCTCGGCCACGACGACATGGCCGCGCGTATATTTATGGTCGGCAGGGCCCGGCGCCGGCAAATGGGGGCGGGCGATCTCGACCAGCTTCGACGCGCCGGGAATATCGATGTCGCCGAGCACCAGCCGGCCCATCAGCGCTGCCGCCGGCTGGAGCCGGTGGGCGGGCTTGAGCACCGCCAGCGCGACCGTCATCTCATAGGCGATGCCGGGGCCGAGCAGCGCGCCGTCGTCGGTCCCCACCCCGCTCGGCAGGTCGACCGCGATGCGCAGCCGCGCCGCCTTCGCCAGCCGTTCGAGCGGCGCCGCGATCGCCGGATCGAGCGGCCGCGCGAGCCCGGTGCCGAACAGCGCGTCGATCAGCAGCGGCGCCGGCGCGACGTCGGCCAGCGGCTCGACCGGCCCGTCCCAGCGCGCGCGCATCGCGCGGGCGGCGTCGGTCTTCGGTTCCCCGCTCGCCGCGACCCGGACCTTGAGCCCCCGCGCCTTGAGCAGCCGCGCAATCACATAGCCGTCGCCGCCATTATTGCCGGGCCCGCACAGCACCAGCGTCGGCACCCGGCCGGCATGGCGCCACGCCGCCTCGGCGACGACGCCGCCGGCGGCCTCCATCGCCTGCTCGACGGTGACGCCGGTCGCGAACACCGCCGCCTCGGCGGCACGCGTCTCGGCGGCGGTGAGGATCGGCCGGCCGTTCATGCCGCCACCTTCGCGGGCAGGCGATAGACCATGCCACCCGCCGTCACGTCGACATGGCCCGTGCCCGCCGGCCGCACCTCGACCGGCTCGGCGCCGTCGGCGGCGATCACGCCGCGCCCGTCCTTGACGATCAGCAGCCGGCGGAACCCGCCGTCGGGCCCGCGCGCGACGAGGACCGGCCCGTCGGGGCTCTCCATCCGCTCCACCGAGCAGATTTGCTCGAAGCCCCTGGCCTCGGCGAGGCGGCAGTCGATCGGCCGGGCCCCGGCGACCGCGTCGTCGGCGGACCCGCAGGCAGTGAGCAGGAGGGCGGCCGCAAGGCCAGCGCCCGAAGCGAGCGGCCGCGTCACACCATAACCGTCATGCTGAACTTGCTTCAGCATCCACCCATCATCCTCATAGCCATGCCTTGTGGCGCGGTGGATCCTGAAACAAGTTCAGGATGACGTGTTGGCCGCATGAGGAGGCGTCCTAGGCGCGGGGGAATGGTGAGGCAAGGCCTCGAAAGCGATACCGAGGAACGCCGCCAGCGTCGGGCTGTCGTCCCGCTCGCGCCACGCCAGCCCGGTTTCGAGCTCCGGCGCGCCCGCGAGCGGCAGGTAGCGCACCCCGGTCCGCGCCAGATGCCGCAGCGAGGCCGGCACCAGCGCCATGCCGAGCCCGGCCGAGACCAGGCTGATGATCGTCTGCATCTGGATCGCCTCCTGCCGGATGAAGGGCTGGTGCCCGCGCGACCGGTAGAAGCGCATCACCAGATCGTGGAAATCGGGCGCGACCCGCGCCGGGAAGATGATCAGCGGCTGCGCCATCCATCGGTCATCGCGCAGCGTTCCGTCGCCGGTCGCGAGGCGCCCCTCGTCGATCCAGCTTTCGGGCACCGCCGCGACCAGCGGCTCGTTGAGCAGCGGGCGATAGGCCAGCGCCGGCGGCAGCGCCGATCGCGTCGAGATCAGGATGCCGGCGTTGATCCGTCCGCTCAGCAGGTCCTCGACCTGGACGTCGCTGGTCGCCTCGACCAACTCCAGCTCGACCTCCGGGAAGGCCGAGGAATAGCGCGCGACCAGCGTCGGCAGCACATTATAGTCGGCGGTGCTGACGAAGGCGAGCGACAGCCGCCCCGATGCCCCCGACCGCAACCGCTCTGCGACGGCGGGGAGCGCGGCGACCGCCTCCACCGCCGGCCGGACATGGTCGAGCCATTGCCGCCCGAAGGCGGTCAGCGCGACGCTGCGCTTGGAGCGGACGAACAGGTCCGCGCCGAGCCGGCGTTCGAGCGCGAGGATCGACTGGCTGAGCGGCGGCTGGGTCATGCCGAGCCGCTCCGCAGCGCGGCCGAAATGCAGCGTGTCGGCGACCGCGAGGAAATGGCGGAGCTGGCGCAGGTCCATCTATTAAGTCTCCCAGCGACCTTATAGCGACTGAATAGTATATTTCCCAACCCTTCCGAAAGCGCCTATCATGGCCGCCACGTGGACAAGAATTCGAGGACCGTGGACATGCCCGCTTATCGTTCCCGCACCAGCACCCATGGCCGCAACATGGCGGGCGCGCGCGGCCTGTGGCGCGCCACCGGCATGACCGACGAGGATTTCGGCAAGCCGATCATCGCGATCGCCAACAGCTTCACCCAGTTCGTGCCGGGCCATGTCCACCTCAAGGACCTCGGCCAGCTGGTCGCGCGGGAGATCGAGGCGGCGGGCGGCGTCGCCAAGGAATTCAACACGATCGCGGTCGACGACGGCATCGCCATGGGCCATGACGGCATGCTCTATTCGCTGCCCAGCCGCGACCTGATCGCCGACAGCGTCGAATATATGGTCAACGCGCATTGCGCCGACGCGCTGCTCTGCATCTCCAACTGCGACAAGATCACGCCGGGCATGCTGATGGCGGCGATGCGCCTCAACATCCCCGTCATCTTCGTATCGGGCGGGCCGATGGAGGCCGGCAAGGTCGACATTCGCGGCCAGACCCTCGCGGTCGACCTGATCGACGCGATGATCGTCGCGGCCGACGAGAGCTACACCGACGAGGAGGTGAAGGTGATCGAGCGGTCGGCCTGCCCGACCTGCGGCTCCTGCTCGGGCATGTTCACCGCCAACAGCATGAACTGCCTGACCGAGGCGCTGGGCCTGTCGCTGCCCGGCAACGGATCGGTCCTCGCCACCCATGCCGACCGCGAGAAGCTGTTCCGCGAGGCCGGGCACACGATCGTCGACCTCGCCCGCCGCTGGTACGAGCAGGAGGACGCCACCGCCCTGCCGCGCAGCATCGCCAGCTTCGCCGCCTTCGAGAATGCGATGAGCCTCGACATCGCGATGGGCGGATCGACCAACACCGTGCTCCACCTGCTCGCCGCCGCGCATGAGGGCGAAGTGCCCTTCACCATGGCCGATATCGACCGGCTGTCGCGCCGCGTCCCCTGCCTGTGCAAGGTCGCGCCCGCCAAGCAGGACGTCCACATGGAGGACGTCCACCGCGCCGGCGGGATCATGGCGATCCTCGGCCAACTCGACAAGGCCGGGCTGATCGACGCCGGCCTGCCGACCGTCCACGCGCCGACGCTGGGCGCGGCGCTCGACCGCTGGGACGTCAGCCGCACCGAGAGCGAGAGCGTGCGCGACTTCTACAAGGCCGCCCCCGGCGGCGTGCGCACCACGGTGGCGTTCAGCCAGAACAACCGCTGGAAGGAGCTCGACCTCGACCGCGAGGCGGGCGTGATCCGCAGCGCGGAGCAGCCCTTCTCCAGGGATGGCGGCCTCGCCGTGCTGTTCGGCAACCTCGCCCCCGAGGGCTGCATCGTCAAGACGGCGGGCGTCGACGAGAGCGTGCTGACCTTCCACGGCACCGCGCGCGTCTATGAGAGCCAGGACGCGGCGGTGGCCGGCATCCTCGGCAACGAGGTGAAGGCGGGCGACGTGGTGGTGATCCGCTATGAGGGGCCGAAGGGCGGACCGGGCATGCAGGAGATGCTCTACCCGACCAGCTATCTGAAGTCGAAAGGCCTGGGCAAGGCCTGCGCGCTGATCACCGACGGCCGCTTCTCGGGCGGCACGTCGGGCCTGTCGATCGGCCATGTCTCGCCCGAGGCGGCCGAGGGCGGCCTGATCGCGCTGGTCCAGACCGGCGACCCGATCCTGATCGACATCCCCAATCGCGGCATCCGCCTCGACGTCGACGACGCGACGCTGGCCGCCCGGCAGGAGGAGATGGTCGCGCGCGGCAAGAAGGCGTGGAAGCCGTTCGGCCGCAAGCGCAACGTCTCCCCGGCCCTGCGCGCCTACGCCGCCCTCACCACCAACGCCGCGCGCGGCGCGGTCCGCGACGTGAGCCAGGTCGAGGGGGAGTAGCGCCTCCCCTCTCTCCCGCCCGGCCCGCACGGGACGGGGCGGGAGAATGAACCAATACGGTGCGGTCGGCTTTCCAACGTCGCGCTTTGATCGGATGATGGCCTTCGGAGGGGGGCCTCATGAAGATCACACGGCTTTTGCGCGCGGCCTGTGCCGTGGCGATCGCGGCGACGGGCATGTCCGCCGTCGCGCAGGAGAAGACGGGGAACAAGCCGGGCTTCGCCCTGGCGCCCGGCACCGCCCGCATCGTGCTGATGCGGCCCACCATCTGGGTGGGGGAGCAGTCGACCGGCGGCATGGCCGAGCCCAATGCCGACTGGACGATGCAGGCGCGCGAGACCATCGCGCGGGCCCTGGCCGATGCCCAGGCGGGGCTGGGCAATGTGGTGATCAGCTATGACGAGGGGTCGTCCGGCGAAGGCGCGCTGGTGAGCGAATATTCGCAGCTCTTCGGCGCCGTCGCCGAGTCCGTGATCGAATATCAGTTCTTTTCCGGCAACCGGCTGCCGACCAAGAAGCGCAAGGACAGCTTCGACTGGGGCGTCGGCGGCGACATCGCCCGGTTGAAGTCGCTGGAAGGCGGCGATTACGCCCTCTTCATCAACGTCCACGACGAATATGGCTCGACCGGCCGCAAGATATTGCAGATCGTCTCCTTGTTCGCGCCCGGCGCAGCCGTGACGTCGGGCGTGCACAAGGGCCATGCCGGCCTCGTCGACCTCAAGACCGGCGAACTGGTCTGGCTGAACGCCGACCAGCAGATGGGCGGCGACGTGCGCACCGCCGAAGGCGCGGCCAAGCGGGTCAGTCAGTTGCTCGAGGGCTTTCCCGGCCGGCCGGCCGAGGCGCCTGCAACGGCGGCGGCGGCGACAGCCTCGCCGACGACGGGCGAATAGCATGCGCGCCCTTTCCCGCCTCGCCTTGTGCGGCGCGGCCGCGAGCCTGGCGATGCTCGGCACGACTCCGCCGACGCGCGCGGCCGAGCCGGGGCTGGAGCTGCCGGCCTACAGCCACGCCTACGAACCCCGGACCGTCGACGAACGCGGGGTGTGGATGGAGGCGGACGAAGCCGAGCGCGGCCTGCGCGACAGCCCGCTGCGAATCCGCGAAGCCGGGCTGGAGGCCTATCTGCGCGAGGTGCTGTGCCGCGAAGTGGGCGCGGACCGCTGCGCGGGGGTCCGCATCTATGCGATGGAGATTCCCGGCTTCAACGCGTCGATGATGGCCAATGGCACGATGCAGGTCTGGTCGGGCCTGCTGCTGCGGTCGCGCAGCGAGGCGGAACTGGCGGCGGTGCTCGGTCACGAGTTCGCGCATTTCGAGCTGCGGCACAGCCTCACCGGCTTCCAGCAAAGGCGCCGGGCGACCGATGCGATCGCCTGGATCGGCCTGTGGGGCGCGCTGGCCAACAGCGACACCAGCTTCACGCAGAACATCATAGCGAGGGGCATCTACCGCTATGGCCGCGAACAGGAGACCGACGCCGACCTGCTCGGCCTGCGATATGCCGCGTCGTCGGGCTATCCCGCGTCGACGCCCGCCGAGGTGTGGAAGAACCTGATGGCCGAGGAGGATGCGAGCGCGGCCGGCCGCAACCAGAAATCCAAGCAGAAATACACGGCCGGCTATTTCGACTCGCATCCCACGGCGCTCAACCGATCGATCTATCTGGCCGAAGCCGCGGCGAAGATGCCGGCCGGCGGCGATGCGCGCGCCAGGGAATATCGCGCGGCCATGGCGCCCTATCTGCCGCGCTTCCTGGCCGCGCAGATCAAGCGCAACGACTTCGGCGGCACCGAGCATATCCTCCAGTCGATCGCGGCGGCGTCGGGGTGGAGCCCCGATCTGCTCTTCGCCCGCGCCGAACTCTATCGCACGCGCGGCAATCCGCGCGACCTGCAGGTCGCCGCCCAATATTATCGCGAGGCTCGCGCCGCCGGCTATGCGGGCCCCGAACTGGACCGCAACCTGGGGCTGGCGCTGCTCCGCAACGGACAGGCGGAGGAGGGACGCCAATCGCTGAACGCCTATCTGGCCGCCGCGCCGGAGGCCGGCGACGCCAAGATGATCCGCGCGCTGGTCGCAAACTGAGGATTGATGATGAAGCGCCTTCTGATCGGACTGTCGCTGGGCCTCGCCGTCGTCGCTCCGGCCTCGGCCAATTCGCTGGTCACGGCCGGCCCCCGTCCGCACATCGCGGAGTCGCGCTTCTCGGCTTCGCCGACCGACGAATGGAACCGGCTGAGCCGCAAGGACGGCAAGAATGTCGAGATATGGACCCGCGACGGCGACCAGCTCAACAAGGTCACCTTCTTCGGCGGCATCCCCAGCGGGAAACCGCTGGTGCGCGAGATCGACAAGAAGCACCAGCCGCTGCCCAAGGTGGCAGCCGACATGCTGATCACCGACATCCCCGTGCTGCTGGAATCGACCTATCGCATCCAATATGCGGTGACGCAGATGGAGGTCGACAGCCAGGAGCCGGCGACGCTGAGCGGGCACAAGGCGATCCGCTTCACCTATCGCTTCGCGCGCGAGGACGACGGCGTGCGGCGCAGGGGCGAGGCCATCGGCGCATTCGTCGACGGCCAGCTCTACCTCGTCACCTATGAGGCCCCGGCGCTCTATTTCTTCGACAAGGACGTGGAGAAATACCGCAAGCTGGCGGCGACATTGGCGCTCTGAGGCGAGGTTGAGGCTGTCCCATAACCGTCATGCCGGCGGAGGCCGGCATCTCGGGAGAGGCGCGGCAAGGTCGTCGCAGGAGCCGCCTGAGATGCCGGCCTCCGCCGGCATGACGAAAGAGGCGTTTCAGGCTGCGCCGCCCAGCGCCCGGACCAGCGCGACGCTGGCGCGCATGCGCTGGGTCTCCGCCGACAGCAGGGCGCGCCGCGCATCGAGCGCGTCGGTCTGCGCCGTCACCACCTCCAGATAGTCCGCCGCGCCGTCGCGATAGCGGGTCAGCGCAAGCTGGCTGGTCCGCTCGGCCGCCGTCGCGGCGCTGCGCTGCTGGGCGATCTGGTCGGCGAGGTGGCGGCTCGCCGCCAGCGCGTCCTCGACCTCGCGGAAGGCGGTCAGCACGGTACCGCGATAGTCGGCCGCCAGCTCGTCATATTCGGCGCGCGACAGGCGCACCCCCGCCTTGCGCCGGCCGCCGTCGAACAGCGACAGCAGCGCCGAGGCCGGCCCGAGCCCCCAGAAGCCGTTGGGCGCCGCGAACAGCTCGCCATGCGTGGTCTGCCAGCCGCCGGCGAGGCCGAGCGTCAGCGTCGGGAAGAAAGCGGCCCGCGCGACCCCGATCCGGGCATTGGCGGCGAACATCCGCCGCTCGGCCGCGGCGATGTCGGGCCGCCGCTGGAGCAGGGCGGACGGCGCTCCGGACGGCATCGCCGGCGACAGCAGCGGCTGGTCGCGCACCGGGATCGCGAAGTCCGACGCCACCGCGCCGACCAGCGCGGCGATCTCATGCTCGGTCGCCGCGCGCTGGTTGGCGATCGCCGAAATCTGCGCGCGGGCATTGTCGAGCACGGTCCGTGCGCGATTGACGTCGATGCCCGAGGCGATGCCGCCATTGTGGCGCTTCGCGGTCAGGTCATAGGCCTTGCCGAAGGCGTCGACGGTCTGGCGCAGCAACGCCGCCTCGGCGTCGAGCCCGCGCAGCCGCGCATAGGCGTCGGCGACGGCGGTCTGGAGGCTGAGCCGGGCCGAGGCGAGGTCGTCACCGCTCGCCTCGGCATCGGCGCGCGCCGCCCTGGCGCCGTTGCGGATGCGGCCCCACAGGTCGACCTCATAGTCGAGCGTCGCGCCGACCGTGTACTGGTCGTAGGTCTGGGCGGTGCCGTTGCCATTGAAGCGGTTGCCCGACACGCGCTGGCGGCCCGCATCGGCGCCGGCCGCGATCTGCGGGAACAGGTCGGCGGACTCGATCCGCGCCGCCGCGCGCGCCTGGTTGTAGCGGGCGAGCGCCGCCTCCAGCGTCGGGCTCGCCCGCGCGGCGCGCGCGATCAGGTCGTCGAGCACGGGATCGTCGAACGCCGTCCACCAGTCGCCGCGCGGCGCGCCGTCCATCGGCGTCGCGGCAGCCCAACCCTCGACCTCCTTGAAGCTCTCCGGCGCCGGCGTCTGCGGCGGGCGATAGGCGGGCGCCATCGAGCAGCCCGCGAGCATCGCCAGCGCCAGCATCGCGACGCCGCGCTCAGCCCGCATGCGCCGCGCCCTTGCCGGCGGCCTCGGCCGCCGCCTGCACCCGCACCCGATCGCCGCTGCGGATCGCATCGGGGGGCGTGTCGATCACCCGCTCGCCCGGGGCGACGCCGCCCGACAGCAGCACCGTGGCGCCTTCGTCGCGGGCGATCGCGACGGACTTGACGGTGACATGGCCGTCGCGGCCGACCACTGCGACGCTCGGCCCGTCATTGCCGTAGAGGATCGCGCTGCCGGGCAGGCTGACGCCCTTGCCCTGGCCCGCGCCGACCCGGAAGTCGACCTGCGCGAACGCCCCCGGCTTGAGCGCGCCGTCGCGATTGTCGGCCTGGAGCTCGACCAGCACCGCGCCCGACTGCGCGTCGACCGCGCCCGCGCTGCGGGTCAGCGTCGCGGTGAAGGCGCGGCCTGGATATTCGGGCAGCGACAGCGTCGCTTCCATGCCGGGACGGATCGAGGCCGAATAGCCCTGCGGCACGCGGACATAGACGCGCATGCGATGCGTATCGGACACGGTGAACAGCGGTTGCGCCGCCGCATTGCCCGCGACGACCAGCGCGCCGATCTGCGCCGACCGGCTCGTCACCACGCCGTCGAAGGGCGCGGTCAGGCGGGTGAAGCCCTGCAGCGCCTGGAGCCGCTTCACATTGGCGAGGGCGGCGTTGGACAACGCGGTGCGCGCGGCGAGATCACCGGCCTTCTCGTCCGCCTCCTGCCGCGACACCGCGTCCTGCGCCAGCATCGCGCTCCACCGCTTCGCCGTGGTGTCGGCGAGGCGCTGGTTGGCGAGCGCGGTCTGGTAATCGGCGCGGGCGGCCGCGAGCTGCTGGTCGAGCTCGGGCGCGTCGAGCACCGCGAGCGGCTGGCCCGCATGCACCCGGTCGCCGATGTCGGCGAGCCAGCGGCGGACATAGCCGTTGGTCCGCGCATAGATGGCGGCGCTGTTGAACGCCTGGACGGTGCCGGGCAGCAGCAGCTTCGCCCCTTCCCCGTCGACGCCGGGCAGCACCACCGACACGGTCGGCACCGCCGCGTCGGCGGCGGTCCGGCGCAGCTCGTTGGTGGCGCTGATGCGCGAGGCGACGCCGAGGCCGACGACGATCAGCGCGACCGCGCCGGCGCCGATGCCCACCCGCTTCAGGGTGCGGCCGTCGGGGCCGCGATCGATCTGGCTTTCGGGGGTGCTGACGGGATCAGGCATGGCTTGACTGCATTTCCAGGGAGACGGCCTCCGCATCCCGCTTGCGGTGCGCGAGGGCGAAGACGGTGGGGACGAAGAACAGGGTGGCGACGGTGGCGCAGATCAGGCCGCCGATCACGGCGCGGCCGAGCGGGGCGTTCTGCTCGCCGCCCTCGCCCAGCCCGAACGCCATCGGCGCCATGCCGATGATCATCGCGAGCGCGGTCATCAGCACCGGGCGGAAGCGGACCATGCCCGCCTCGATCGCGGCCATGGTCGCGTCGCCCAGCTCGGCGAGCCGTTCGCGCGCGAAGCTGACGACCAGGATCGAGTTGGCGGTCGCAACCCCCATGCACATGATCGCGCCGGTCAGCGCGGGCACCGACAGCGTCGTGCCGGTGGTGAACAGCATCCAGACGATGCCGGCCAGCGCCGCGGGCAGCGCGGTGATGATCACGAAGGGATCGACCCAGCTCTGGAAGTTCACGACGATCAGCAGGTAGATCAGCACGATCGCGCCGAGCAGGCCGAAGCCGAGCCCCGAGAAGGCGGTGTTCATCGTCGCATATTGGCCGCGGATGGTGACGGTCACGCCCTTGGGCTGCTCCGCCTCCAATTGCCTGATCGCGCGCCGCACGTCGCCCGCGACCGCGCCCAGGTCGCGGCCCTGCGTGGTCGCGAAGATGTCGAGCACCGGCTCGATATTATAGTGCGAGACGACCGGCACCGTGCTGGACCGCTCGATCGCGGCGAGGCCGCCGAGCGGCTGCACCGGCACGTTGGCGGCGCCCGATACCGGCAGGTTGGACAGGTCGCCCATCGATCCGACCAGATATTCGGGCGCCTGCGCGACCACCGGATATTGCACGCCGTTCTCCGGATTGACGAAGAAGACCGGCGCGGTCTGCGAGGTGCCGGCGAGCTGGCTGGCGAGGCTGGTGGTGACGTCGCGCTCGGTCAGCCCATATTGGCCGACGCGCGAGCGATCGACGTCGACGTTGAGCTGCGGCGCGTAGGCCGGCTGCTGGATGCGGGCATCGGCCAGGCCGGGGACGGTCGCGATCCTGGCCAGCAGCTTCTGCGCATAGGCGCGGTTGTCGGCCGCCTTCTTGCCGGCGATCTGGACGTCGATCGGGGCCGGCGCGCCGAAGTTCAGGATCTGGCTGGTGATGTCGGCCGGCAGGAAGGAGAAGGTCGAGCCGGGGAATCGGCGCGGCAGTTCGCGCCGCAGCTCGGCGACGACCTGTTCGGTCGGACGATGGCCCTCGGCGAGCGCGATCAGCATGTCGCCGTCCTGCGGGCCGATCGTGCCGCTGTTGTTGTAGACGGTGTTGATCGAGCTGACCGGCAGGCCGATATTGTCCGTGATCGACGTCAGCTCGGTCGCCGGAATGATCGTGCGGACCTCGCGGGCGATGCGGTCGAAGGTCGCGGCGGTCTGTTCGATGCGGGTGCCGGCGGGGACGCGGACGTGCATCGCGATCTGGCCGGAATCGACCGACGGGAAGAAGTTGCTGCCGAGGAACGGCACCAGCGCGAACGACAGCAGCACCACCGCCATGAAGCCGAGCAGAAAGGGCTTGCGCGCCTGGAGCGCGCGGCGGAGCAGGCCGACATAGCCGGCCCGGACCTTCTCGAAGCGATGCTCGAAGCCGCGCTGGAACCGGACCAGCGGATTGCGCGAGCCGGCCGTGCCGGCGAGATGCTCGTCCTCGTCGCCGGGCCGGTGCGCCTTGAGCAGGTACATCGCCATCGTCGGCACCAGCGTGCGCGACAGCACGAAGGAGGCGATCATCGCGAAGACGACCGCCAGCGCCATCGGCACGAACAGGAAGCCGGCGACGCCGGGCAGGAAGAACATCGGCACGAACACGATGCAGATGCAGAGCAGCGAGACGAAGGCCGGCGTGACGATCTGCGCCGCGCCGGCGAGGATCGCCTCGATCACGGTCTTGCCCTGCTCGAGGTGCCAGTTGATGTTCTCGATCGTCACCGTCGCGTCGTCGACGAGGATGCCGACCGCGAGCGCGAGACCGCCCAGCGTCATGACGTTGAGCGTCTGGCCGAAGGCGGCGAGCGCCGCGATCGCGCCGAGGATGGCGAGCGGGATCGACAGCGCGATGATCACCGTCGAGCGCCACGAGCCGAGGAACAGCAGGATCATCAGCGAGGTCAGCGCGGCGGCGATGGCGCCCTCGTGGATGACGCCCTGCACCGCCGCCTTCACGAACAACGACTGATCCCCGATCGGCAGGATGCGAAGGCTGTCGGGCAGCGTCGCGGCGATGCTCGGCAGCTTGTCCTTGACCCCCTCGACGATCGCCAGGGTCGACGTCGCCCCGTTCTTGAGGATGGTCAGCAGCGCCGACCGGCTTCCCTCGACATGGACGATGTTCTGCTGCGGCGCGCTGCCGTCGCGGACATAGGCGACGTCGCGCATGTAGATGGTCGCGCCGTTGACCACCTTGACCGGCAGGTTGTTGAGCGCCTCGATCGACGCGGGCGCGTTGTTCAGGCGGACGCTGTACTGGGTCTCGCCGATCTTGATGAAGCCGGCGGGGTTGATCTGGTTCTGCGCGGCGATCGCGGCGCCGACGTCCTGCGCCGACAGGCCCTTCGACTGGAGCGCGAGCGGGTTGAGGTCGATCTGCACCTGCCGCTGCTTGCCGCCCGACGGGAAGGGCATGGCGAGGCCGGGCACGGTGACGAGCTGCGGCCGGATCTGGTTCTGGCCGATGTCGAACAACTGCTGCTCCGACAGCCCCTTGCCCGACAGGGCGAGCTGGAGGATCGGCACGGTCGACGCGTTGTAGTTGAGGATCAGCGGCGGCGTGGTGCCCGGCGGCATCTGCCGCAGCACGGTCTGCGAGATCGAGGTGACCTGCGCCGTCGCGGTGCGGATGTCGGCGCCCGGCTGGAAGTAGATCTTGACGATGCCGACGCCGAGCAGCGACTGGCTCTCGATATGGTCGATGTCGTTGACCGTGGTGGTCAGCACCCGCTCATAGGGGCCGATGACCCGGTCCGCCATGTCCTGGGGCGGCAGGCCGGCATATTGCCAGGCCACGGCGATCACCGGGATGCGGATGTTGGGGAAGATGTCGACCGGCGTGCGCAGCGCCGCCAGCGTGCCCCCGATCGCGATCAGGATCGCCATGACGATGAAGGTCAGCGGACGATGCAGGGCGACCTTGACGATACCGATCATTCACGACTCCCGGATGCATCGTCGGCGGAACCGGTGCCGCGACGCAATAGCATTCGCCTCTCCTGACGATGTCGGCGCGGGGAGCACTGGTCGTGGACTCCACGGAATCCGCGGCGACCGGCGCGGGGCGCCGTCCCATTTGATCACGCCCATGCCGCGTTGGACATTTCGCGTCTAATACATAATATGCCTCGATCGATATCCCAGCGGAATGGATCGATGGACCTGCGGCATTTGCGCTATTTCCTTCGTGTGGCCGACGAGATGCATTTCGGCCGCGCGGCCCAGCGGCTGGGCATCTCGCAACCGCCGCTCAGCAAGCAGATCAGGGCGCTGGAGGACGAGCTGGGCGTAAAGCTGTTCGACCGCACCAGCCGGCGCGTCCGCCTGACCGAGGCCGGGCGGCTGTTCGAGCCGGAGGCGCGCCGCGCGCTCGAACAGGCCGATCGCGCGGCCCGGATCGCGCGGCTCGCCCATAGCGCGGAGATCGGCCGGCTCGGCCTGGGCTTCACCACCTCCGGGCCGTTCATCCCGTTCGTCGCGCGCGCGCTGCACCGCTTTCGCCGGACCTATCCCGATGTCGAACTGATCCTGCGCGAACAGGGGCGCGACGAGCAGATCGAGGGCGTGCTCAGCCGCCAGCTCGATATCGGCATCGTCCGCGACTACCGGACCCCGGTCCTGCCCGACGGCGTGGTGGCGCAATGCCTCCAGCAGGAGGAGATGATCCTGGCGGTGCGCGACGACCATTGGCTCGCCCGCCGCCCGCAGCCGCCCCGGATCGCCGACCTGCGCGACGAGCCGCTGGTCCTCTACGGCCCGCCCAACGGCACCGGCTTCACCGAGCATTTCTTCGCGCTGTGCGAGGAGGCCGGATTCGTGCCGAAGATCGCGCATGAGGCGCGCAGCCTGGCGACGCTGCTCGGCCTCGTCTCGGCCGGCTTCGGGCCGACCATCATCGCCCAGTCGATGGCGCGGCTGCACGTCGACAATGTCGTCAACCGCTCCTTCGCCGCGCCCAGCCCCAGCTCGCTATGGCTCGTCCATGGCGAGGAGCTGTCGCCGACCGGCGCGGCGTTCCGCCGGACCATCCTGGAGGAGCGCGACGGCGAGGCCGAGGCCGGTGCCGCATGAGGCGCGGTGACGCCTCCCGGAACCCCGGCCGCCGTCAACCGTAGTGCCGCCATGATCGGCATCCTTCCCCTCGCTGTCGGCGACCTGGCCGACTCCCGGATTCTCGGCGTCCTGCTCCGGTCGCTGCTGATCACCCTGCTGATCTTCGCGGCGCTGGGCGTCACGCTCGGCTGGGCCCTGGCGGGCAGCGATCCCTGCGCCGCGTTCGGCGACATGGAATGCACGCTCAGCCTGGCCGAGGGCGGCGTCGGCGCCGTGGTGCTGACCCTGCTCGCGCTGTGGTTCCTGTTCCCCGCCGTCGCGCTGGGGGTGGTCTGCGCCTATGTCGAGCGGATCGCGGCGATCGTCGAGCAACGCCATTATCCGCAGGCCGCGGTCGCGGCGCGATCGATCGGGCCGGGCGCCGCCGTCCTGCTCGGCCTGCGATCGGCCGCGCGCGTGCTGATCTACAATCTCGTCGCCCTGCCCTTCTACGTCATCCTGCTGTTCACCGGCATCGGGCCGCTGATCCTGTTCGTGGTCGTCAACGGCATCGCCTTCGGCCGCGACCTGGGCGAGATGGTCGCCGCGCGCCACGCCGATCGGGCCGAGCGGCATGGCTGGCTGGGAAGGACGCGGATCGAGCGGATGCTGATCGGATCGACCGTGACCGGCCTGTTCCTGATCCCCTTCGTCAACCTGATCGCGCCGATATTGGGCGCGACGATGACGACCCACCTCTACCTGCGCTCGCGCCTCGGCCGCGCCGCGGGCTGAACCAACCGGCGCGCCGATGCGTTGTCGATCCGTATCGTGGTTGCTGAAGGAGGTTCCGATGAACCCGGACGACGATGGCCGCTCGCTGCGGCGCCGGGGATTGCTCAAGAGCCTGAAGGATAGCCGGACGATCTTCGCGCGGGCCGGGAACATGGCCCGGGCGACCAAGGTCGAGCTCGGCATCCAGATGTTGCTCGACCAGCGGGTCAGCGATCGCATGCTCGACCTGCTGGCCCAGAGCGCGGCGATCGCGGCGCGCGACGCCGCCGATCTGGTGACGGTCGAAAGGCGATGACGAATCCCGCCGAACGACCTGTCGCATCAGAAGCTGGCGCGTTCGGCTTTCTCGGTTGCCGCCTCGGCGCGCTTGCGTTCGCTGCTCACCAGCTTGTCGGCCATGGCGCGCCAGGCGCTTTCGGCGCGAAGCCAGCGATCCCGCACGTTCGCCAGATCGGTGGATTCCGCCTGAAGGGCGCTTTCCGCCGCGCGGGCGAGATAGAAATCGCTGGTAGCCGACATGCGCGGTCCTTTGGTTGAAGGCCCGTCAGCCGATGATGTCGGCGACGATGCGCTGGAGTTCCTGGCGGGACAATGTGCCGCTCGTCATGCCTCGTGCCTTCTTGGGAAAAGCGGCGTTGGGGTAAAGATTCTTGCTGTTACCTATGGTCTTCTTGAAAAACATTGATGTCCTTGTCGCGTCCGATCGGACGCGGGTTGTCATGAGAACCGGAGCGAACCGCGCGATCGGATATCGCGCGGCTCGTTCCAGGTTCCTGTTCGCGATGCCCTGGACCTCGAATAGGGCCTGATTCACGTCATCGGTGGAAACGCAGAGCGTTTTTCCACCTCGAGCGATCAGGCTCTAGCGTCGCGGCCTGCGGCCACCCGCGCCCGCAGGGCCGGGTGTCCGCTCGCGATAGATGATCCGGCCCTTGCCGAGATCATAGGGGCTCATCTCCACCTGAACGGCGTCGCCGACGACCGATCGGATGCGGAAACGCCGCATCCGGCCGGCCGTGTAGGCGATGATGGAATGATCGTTCTCCAGCGAGACGCGAAAGCGTCCATCGGGAAGGATCTCCTGGATCAACCCATTGAGAACGAGCAGTTCCTCCTTGGCCAAGGCTTCAAACGGCCTGGAGGTTGACGGCCGACGACTTGCCGCGACGATCGGTCTCGACCTCGTAGCTGATCCGCTGATCCTTGTTCAGCGTGGCCATGCCGGCGCGCTCGACGGCGCTGATATGCACGAAGCTGTCATCGCCGCCCTCCTCGGGCGCGATGAAGCCATAGCCCTTGTCGGCGTTGAAAAATTTGACGGTGCCGATCGGCATGATGATGTCCTTTCAAAACATCAGGGAATCCGTCCGCAAAAGCACGGACAGAGCTTGAAGCGAGAGAAAGGAAGGATCAGCCTGGAGCCGAAACGTTCGGGACGAAGGCGCCTGCGCTTCCGCCGATAACGTGGATCAGACCCCTATCGAGGTCTAGGCATCAAATTCCGTCGCAGGCGACGTTAGCGGAACGCAAATGGGCCCTGCACCGCCAAAAGTCAAGGTGCGGTCCCATCGACGGACAGCAGCAGCGCATCCCCGACGAGCCGGTAGAGGCCGGCAATCGCGACGATCGTCGGCGGTTCGAGGTACAGCCCCATGGGGGTTTCGGCGATCGTTCGCCCGCCGTCCGTCCGCCCGCCGGCGAGCTGGATATCCCGGGCCAGCCCGGAGCGATGGACGCCGTCGCCGCAATGGCGCAGATAGGCGCAGATACGCCCGATCGCGCCCAGGCGCTGGCCGACCGCGCCGTGGAGCGCGGCCACGGTCCCGAGCCGTCGCAGCTTTTCCGGGGTGTTGCGCATCCGGGCGAAAAGCCGCGCGTCCCGGCGCGGTCCGTTCAGCAGCGATGCCGCCTCGTCGATCAGCACCGACAGGAAGCGATCGAGCTCGTGAAGGCGATTGCCGGTCATCCGCGCATGGGCCGGATGGGCCGTCCGCGCCGCCCCCTCCCGCCCGGCATAGGTCGCGACGAACGCGCAGCCGGCGGAAAGCGTCGCGTGCGCGCGGAGCAATGCCGTCCGGTCGATATCGGGGTTCACGGCAGCACTCCATCGTAAGCGGGAGCACGCCGGTCTCTCAGTCGCCGGCGCTTACGGGGCGATGCCGGCGATGGCCCTGCCTAACAAGGAACCGGCCGAGCGTCCATGCGGCGCGGCCGCTCAGCGATCGGCGGCGGCCTTGCGCAGGCCGTCCGCCACCTCGGCGATCACCGGTCCCAGCCGGTCGGCCCAGGCCGCCACGCCCGCCTCGTCGCCGATCAGGTCCTGGCGCACCTCCAGCCCCAGATAGGGGACGGCGTTCGCCTCGGCATGCATGTTCATCGTCGCGTTGAGCACCTTGCCCGAATAGGGCTCGTTGTCGCCGGTGACGATGCCGGCGGCGCGCAGCGCGGCGATGCCGGGCCGGGCGGCGCGGTCGTCGCGGTTGTAGAGGACGCCGACCTGCCAGGGCCGCGCCTCCTCGGGCCGGGCCGACAGGCGCGGCGTGAAGCTGTGCAGCGACACGATCAGGCAGGGGCGCTCCGCCGCGATCCGCGCGGCGATCCCCTGATGATAGGGCCGCCAGAAGCGCTCGACCCGCGCCCGCCGCCCGTCCGCGTCGAGCAGCTTGTTGCCCGGGATCGCGAAGCCGTCGCTTTCGGACGGGATCAGGCCGGCGGCGTCCTCCTCGCGGTTGAGGTCGATGACGAGGCGCGAGACCGGGCCGAAGATTCCGTCCATGCCGAGCCGGGCGCAGAGCAGCCGGCCGAGCGGATCGACGCCGATGTCGATCGCCATATGCTGGTTCAGCAGCACCGGATCGATGTCGAGGTCGATATCGGCCGGCACATGGTTCGACGCATGGTCGGCGATCAGCAGCACGTCGCTCATGCCCCGAACGCCGGCTTGCGCCGCTCCCGGAACGCGGCCAGCCCCTCGCCGAAGTCGGCGCCGCCGAACGCCTCCTCGAACAGCCGGTCGGCGGCCTCGTCGCCGGCCAGGATGCGCTTCAGCCCGGCGACGCTCGACCGCGCATTGGCGGCGATCGCTTCGGCCAGCGCCAGCGCCGCCGCGTCGGCCGAGCCGGCCCGCTCCTCGACCAGGCCGATCGCCAGCGCCTCGTCGGCGTCGATCGTCATGCCGGTGGCGAGCAGCCGCGCCGCCTGCCCCGGCCCGACCAGCGCCTTCAGCCGCTCGACGTCGCAGGCCGGATAGACGATGCCGACCTTGGCCGGGGTGATCGCGAACCGCGCCCCGTCGCCCGCGACCCGCATGTCGCAGGCCATGGCCAGCGCGACGCCGGCCCCGTAGCAGCCGCCGTCGACCGCCGCGATCGTCGCGATCGGCAGGCCCGCTATCGCATCGAAGGCGCGCGCCATGTCGATGCGGAAGCGATGGCGCAGCGCCGGATCGGCCGCCAGCCCGGCAAGGTCGCCGAGGTCCGCTCCGGCGGAGAAGATGCCCGGCGCGCCCGACCGGACGATCAGCGCGCGGGCGCCCGAGGCGGCGGCTTCCCCGGCCGCGTCGGCGAGCGCCGGCCACTGGCCGATCGCGATGGCGTTGCGCGCGGCGGGCCGGTCGAGGCTGATCCGCGCGATGCGCCCGCCCGCGGCTTCGATCGAATCGAGAATGAACATCGGCCGACTGTTGCCGTCCCGCCCCGAAAATGTCACCACATGCCGCAGCATCTATGGAATCATCTCGCTTCCCCGCCCCCTTGCCCGCCCTCTCCCGCCGCCGCTTCGCGCAGTTGCTCGGCGCCACCGCCATCGCCCCGGCGCTGCCCGCCGCGCTCGCGGCCCAGACCGCCCCGCCGCCCAAGCGACCGGGTCCCTGCCCGATCACCACGCCGGTCGACGCGATCACGCTCAAGCTGCTGCGCCACACGCCCGAGATCGCCACCTATGGCGGGGTCGCGGGGTCGGCGGCGGGCGGCCCCTATGCGCGCTCGATGGACGATTATTCGCCCGAGGGGGAGGAGGCCTGGCGCACCGCGCTGGGCGAGGCGGGCATCGCCATCGAACAGATCGATTGCGAGAACGACCGGCTCGGCCAGCTCCGGCTGAAGATCGCCGCGGCGGTGATCGAGAACGGCACGCGCAGCGCCGCGATCGGCTATGGCCGGCCCAACCCCTTCTGGTTCTCGGGGCACGAGCCCTATGTCATCAACCAGATCTCCGGACCGGTGGTGAACACCCCGAACGTGATGATCGCGCAGCAGCCGCTGTCCTCGCCGATCGAGGTCGACGCCTGGATCGAGAAGCTCGACGGCTTCGCGACGGGCTTCGCCGGGGTGGTCGAGAAGTCGCGGGCGGACGAGGCGATCGGCTGCATCCCGCCCCGCGCGCTGCTCGAAAAGACGCTGCCGGTGGTCGAGAGCTTCCTGGCCGGGCCGGCCGACCGGCATCCGATGATCGTCGCGCTGCGCGACCGGATGGCGACCGCCGGGCTCGACGCGCGCACCCGCGACGCCGCCGAGCAGCGGGCGATCGCCGCGCTGGAGAAACGCGCCCGTCCCGCCTTCGGCCAGTTGCGCGAGCGGGTGCGCGACCTGCTACCCGAGGGCCGCGAGGAGGCCGGGGTCTGGGCCCAGCCCGACGGCGAGGCGCTCTACGCCGCCAATGTCCGCTCGGTCGGCGACAGCGACGAGACGCCCGAGGAGATCCACCGCATCGGCCTCGAGCAGGTCAAGCTCGTCACCGCGCGGATCGAGGCGCGGCTTCGCCAGCTCGGCTTCTCCAGGGGATCGCTGCGCGACCGGCTCGACGCGCTCGCCGACGACCCGAAGCAGCGTTTCCCCGACACGCCCGCCGGGCGCGAGGAGGTGCTCGACTATCTGCGCAAGCTGGTTGCGGGCATGGAGGCGCGCCAGCACGAATTCCTGCCCCGCGCGATGATCCCCGCCCAGCGGCTGGAGATCCGCGCGGTGCCGGAGGCGACCCAGGATTCGGCGCCGGGCGGCTATTATGACGGCCCGTCGCTCGACGGCTCGCGCCCCGGCATCTACTGGATCAACCTGCGCGACATGGCCGGCGTCCACCGCTACGGCCTACCGACGCTCAGCTATCATGAGGGCGTGCCCGGCCACCATACCCAGGGCGCCACCCTGCTCGCGCTGCCGCAGGCGCCGCTGATGCTGCGCATCGCCAGCTTCAACGCCTATCAGGAAGGCTGGGGCCTCTATGCCGAGCGGCTGGCGGCCGAGATGGGCCTCTATGCGCATGATCCGGCGGGCGACGTCGGACGGCTCGCCGACGACCTGTTCCGCTGCGTCCGCCTCGTCGTCGACACCGGCATGCACCAGCTCAAATGGAGCCGCGAGCAGGCGATCGCCTATATGGAGGCGAACAGCGGATCGCCGATGAGCGAGATCGTCGCCGAGATCGAGCGCTACATGGCGTGGCCGGGCCAGGCGCTCGGCTACAAGCTCGGCCAGCTCCGCCTGCTGGCGATGCGCGACAGGCTCAAGGCGCGGATGGGAAGGCGCTTCGACCTGCGCCAGTTCCACGCGCTCGTCCTCGGCAACGGCGCGATGCCGCTCGACCTGCTCGAAACGGTGGTGCTGCCGCCGGTCGGCAAGCGGTAGGCCGGAGCGGATTCGCGAACACAACTTTTCCGATCCGGCCATTGGCGGCGAGCCCCTTCGCCGTCTAATCATGCGGCCGACACCGCCTGGCACAAGGATGACGCAATGACCGGCCGTAGCAGCGATACCAACGTCGACCGCCTGTTCCTCGACCGCTGGTCGCCCCGCGCCTTCGACGGGTCGCGGCTGTCGGCGGAGGACCGCGACGCGCTGTTCGAGGCCGCGCGCTGGGCGCCGTCGGCGTTCAACGCCCAGCCGTGGCGCCTGCTCTATGCGGAGCAGGGCGGCGCCGACTGGGATCGCTTCGTCGGCCTGCTCCTTCCCGCCAACCAGGCCTGGGCGGGGAACAGCTCGCTGCTGATCGTCTTCGTGTCGGAAACGACCTTCAAGGACAGCCTGTCGCACAGCCACAGCTTCGACACCGGCGCCGCCTGGATGTCGCTGGCGCTGCAGGCGGAGAAGCTGGGCCTGCGCGCGCACGGCATGGCCGGCGTCGACTTCGACGCGGCGCGGCGCGAGCTCGGCGTGCCCGACGGCTTCCGCATCGACGCCGCGGCGGCGGTCGGCCGGCAGGCCGATCCGTCGGTGCTGCCCGAGAAATATCGCGAGCGCGAGAAGCCGAGCGACCGCAAGGCGCTCGACCAGATCGCCTTCGCCGGCAATTTCGCGGGCTGACCGCACCGGCCGGGACGACAATCAGAAAGGGGAGGCACGGGACATGATCGCAGCATCGGCGATCGACTATCGCGAAGCGGCACGGCGGCGGCTGCCGCATTTCCTGTTCGAATATATCGACGGCGGCGCCTATGCCGAGGTGACGCTTCGCCGCAACATCGCCGATCTGGAGGCGATCGCGCTGCGCCAGCGGGTGCTGCGCGACGTGTCCGCGATCGACCTGTCGACCGAGCTGTTCGGCCAGAAGCTGGCAATGCCGGTGGCGCTCGCCCCGGTCGGCCTCGCCGGGCTCACCGCGCGGCGCGGCGAGGTGCAGGCGGTACGCGCGGCCGAGGCGGCGGGCATCCCCTTCACCCTCTCGACCGTCTCGGCCTGCCCGCTGGCCGAGGTGGCGCGCGGGGCGAGCAAGCCCTTCTGGTTCCAGCTCTACATGATCCGCGACCGCGCCTTCATGCGCGACCTGCTGGCGCAGGCGGTCGAGGCGAACTGCTCGGCGCTGGTCTTCACCATCGACATGCCGGTGCCCGGCACCCGCTATCGCGACCGCCGCAGCGGCCTGTCGGGCGCGCCCGGCCTCGGCGGGCAGCTCCGCCGGATCGGCCAGGCGATGATGCGGCCCGGCTGGGCATGGGACGTCGGCCTGCTGGGCCGGCCGCACCACCTCGGCAACGTCGCGCCGGTGCTGGGCGGGCGCAAGGGCATGGAGGATTTCTTCGCCTGGGTCGGCGGCAATTTCGATCCCGGCATCCATTGGCGCGACCTCGATTTCATCCGCAGCGAATGGAAGGGTCCGCTGATCCTGAAGGGCATCCTCGATCCCGAGGACGCGCGCGAGGCGGTGGCCAGCGGCGCCGACGGCATCGTCGTGTCCAACCATGGCGGGCGGCAGCTCGACGGGGTGCTGTCGACGGCGCGGGCGCTGCCGCCGATCGCCGACGCGGTGGGCGGATCGCTGCCGATCCTCGTCGACGGCGGGGTGCGATCGGGGCTCGACGTCGTCCGGCTGCTGGCGCTCGGCGCCGACACGGTGATGCTCGGGCGCGCCTGGGCCTATGCGCTGGCCGGCGGCGGACAGCGCGGCGTCGCCCATCTGCTCGAGCTGATCGAGGCCGAGATGCGGGTGGCGATGGCGCTGACCGGCGCCACCTCGATCGCCGCGATCGATCGCGACAGCCTCGCCGAGCTACCCGTCCGGTAATAAAAGCCGGCTTAGAGCGGTTCACGATCTGATTGCATCAGATCGGCCGCTCCAAGTTCTTGTTTTACCGCGATTTCCGAGTCGGCAGATGTTTCCATCTGCCTAGAAATCGCTTTACGGCCCGCGCGATCCGAAGGTGTCGCAGCGCGCCGGATCGCCGCTGTCGAGCCCGATGCGCAGCCATTTCTGGCGGTCGGCGGCGCTGCCATGGGTGAAGCCCTCGGGCACGACATAGCCCTGGCTCGCCTTCTGGAGCGTGTCGTCGCCGACCGCGGCCGCCGCGCGCAGCCCCGCCTCGGCATCGCCGGGTTCGAGCAGGTTGCGGTCCTGCGCCGCCCAGACGCCGGCATAGCAATCGGCCTGCAGCTCGACCTTGACCTGCAAGGCATTGGCCTCGCGCTCGCTCAGCCGGTTCTGCGCGGCATGGACCTTGTCGAGCGTGCCTTCGAGGTCCTGGACATGGTGGCCGACCTCATGCGCGATGACATAGGCCTGGGCGAAGTCGCCCGGCGCGCCGAAGCGGCCGCTCAGCTCGTCGAAGAAGCTGGTGTCGAGGAAGATGCGCTTGTCGGCCGGACAGTAGAAAGGCCCCGCCGAGGCGTTGGCGAAGCCGCAGCCCGCCTGGGTGCCGCCCGAATAGAAGACCAAGGTGGTCGGCTGATAGGTGCCGCCCTGTTCCTGGAACAGTCGGCCCCAGACCCGCTCGGTCGAGCCGAGCACCTTGAGCGAGCGGCTCATCACCGGGGTCTTCTCGCCCGACGATCCCGGCGCTTCGCCCGGTTGCGACTGCTGCTGCACGACCGGCCCCTGTCCGCCGCCGTCGCCGAGCAGCGTCAGCGGATTGACGCCGAGCACCAGCGAGATGATGCCGATCAGGATCAGCGACCCACAGCCGAGCCCGCCCCGGCCGAGGGGGATGCCGACCGGCAGGCCGAACCCGCCGCCGCCGCGTCCCGACCGTATCTCGTAATTGGTGCTTTCCGCTTCGTCGTCGAGCCGCATGCCTGCCTCCCTGAGAAGGAAAGAATGCGTCGGCCCCCTCAAGGTTGCAAGTCGAGCGCCGCGTTGAGCGTCTCGTATTTTTGGGGACCACGCTGCGGCGATGTCAGTCCGCAGGCCGTGTCCACGGAGGAGAACATATATCGCTGATCGTCGGTGCCGTCATAGGTCAGCCGCTTCACGGCATCGCGCAAACGCCGATATTCGGCCTTTGTGCAGGACCGCCCGAAAGCGCTGAGCACTGGCAAGGCCCTGCTCAGTTCGCCTGAGTTGCGCATCGCCCGCCCGATCGTATATCGCCACGCCGGATCGCCCAGGGCAACGATGTCATATTTCACCTGATCATTCGGCGGCAGGCGCGAATTGCCGCGAACCTCAAGATAAAAATCATACCGCTCGGCCAGCGGCAGCCTGCGGGCCATCGCCTGGATTTCCTCGAACGACATGTCGGCATATTTGCCCTTGCAGGCAACCAGCAGGCCGAACGCAAGCAGCACAGCCGCCATTTTATTTGGGCGGATATCTCCCATCCCCGTCCGCTCCATCGCTGTCCAAACATGGAAAGGATGACGCAACAGGCCGCCAAAGCCAAGAACAAACAGAGAATGGAATTCAGCGGACGCTCAGGCCAGGAAGCTCGCCACCAGCGCATGGCGATCGCCGGGATAGACCTGGCGGGCGTAGGTGATCCGCGCGTCGTTGCGCCAGGTCCAGCGCTCGACCGAGATGCAGGGGCTGCCCTGCGGCACGGTCAGTCGGTCGGCGATCGTGCGGGTCGCGGCGATCGCGCTGATGCGGTGGCGGGCGTCGGTCCAGGGGACATGGGCGAGCAGCCAGGCGCCGGGGCTCTGCTGCGCGAAATCGGCGTCGCGGGCGGCGGGGACGGCGGCGAGGCTGATCAGCCGCTCCTCCAGCGCGAAGGGCTTGCCGTCGGCGCGGTGGAGGCAGTGGAGCGCGAGGACCGGGCCGCCCGATATCTCCAGCAGCTCGCGGTCGCGCGGGTCGGCCTCGCGCTCGACGCGCGAGATCAGGCCGAGCCGATACTCCTTGCCCTGCGCGGCGACCTCGCTCGCCACGTCGGGGATCTCCAGCGCGGCGCGATGGACCTTGGGCGCGGCGACGAAGCTGCCGGCGCGCTTGCGCCGCTCGATCAGCCCGCGATCGACCAGCCCGTCGATCGCCTTGTGGACGGTCATCCGCGAGCAGCCATATTCGGCCATCAGCGCATGTTCGGGCGGCAGCCGGTGCCCGGCCTCCCAGGCGCCCGACATGATCCGCTCCTCGATCTCTTGGCGGATACGATCGTGGATTGCGACGCGCGTCATGCCAGCACTTCCCCCAATATCCGGCGATAGCGCGCGGCGATCCGCGCGCGATCGGCATGGCGACCTGCCGTAACGAGCCGACGCCCGCGCCGCCAGACCCCATCGATCGCCTGCCGCCCGGCGGCGAACAGCCAGCCGTCGGTCAGCAGCCCGGCGTCGCGCTCGACCAGCGCCGGATGATCGGCGTCGAGCGTCACGAAATCGGCCGGGTGGCCGACCGCCAGCCCCGCCGGCGCGCTGAGCGCCCGCGCCCCGCCCGCGACCGCCGCGCGATACAGCGTGTCGCCCACCGACGCGCCCGCCGGGGCGAGCCGGTTGCGCCGCCGATGGGCGAGCCGCTGGCCATATTCGAGCAGGCGCAGCTCCTCGCTCGCGTCGATCAGCACGTTCGAATCCGATCCGATGCCATAGACGCCGCCCGCCGCGAGGAAGGGATCGGCGGGGAAGATGCCGTCGCCCAGATTGGCCTCGGTGATCGGGCAGAGCCCCGCCACCGCGCCGCTCTCCGCCGAGCGGCGGGCCTCCTCGTCGGTCATGTGGGTCGCGTGGACGAGGCACCAGCGCGCGTCGACCGGGGCATGGCCGAGCAGCCATTCGACCGGCCGCGCCCCGCTCCAGGCGAGGCAGTCCTCGACCTCCTTGACCTGCTCGGCGATGTGGATGTGGACCGGGCCGTCGCCGAGCGTCGCGACCGCCGCCAGCTCGTCGGGGGTCACCGCGCGCAGGCTGTGCGGCGCGACGCCGAGCACCGCGTCGGGCAGCGTCGCGAGCGGCGCGCGCAGCCGGTCGATCAGGCGGGCATAGCCGTCGACGTCGTGGACGAAGCGGCGCTGCCCCTCGCCCGGCGCGAGCCCGCCGAAGCCGGCATGGGCGTAGAAGACGGGCAGATGGGTGAGCGCGATCCCGGTCTCGGCCGCCGCCTCGACGATCGCGAGGCTCATCGCCGCCGGATCGGCGAAGACGCCGCCGCCGATATCGTGGTGGAGATAATGGAACTCGCCGACGCGGGTGAAGCCGGTCTCGAGCATCTCGACATAGGCCTGCGCCGCGATCGCGCGCAGATGGTCGGGGGTCAGCCGCGCGACGAAGCGGTACATCGTCTCGCGCCAGCTCCAGAAACTGTCGTCGCCGCCCAGATTGACCTCGGCCAGCCCCGCCATGCCGCGCTGGAAGGCGTGGCTGTGGAGGTTGGGCAGGCCGGGCAACGCGATCGCGTGGCGCTCGACGCCCGCGGCTGGCGCAACGCCCGGCTCGACAGCCGCGACCAGCCCGTCGCGCACGGTGATCGCGACGTCCCTCGTCCAGCCCTCGGGCAGCAAAATCCGGTCGAAATGGAAAGACTGTTGGCCGCTCATCGTCACCTCTCGCGATAATGTCTATACATTATTGAGAGTCGGTGCAATGATGGTGGGCAAGGGAGATTCGACGGGATGCGATGCGACAGGCTCTGGCGGGACGCGCGGCTGGCGACGATGGCGGGGAACGGCCTCGGCATCGTCGAGGACGGCGTCGTCGCGGCGAGCGAGGGGCGCATCCTCTATGCCGGCCCGGCGGCCGACGCGCCCGCCTTCGATCCTGATCGGGCCGAGACTCTCGACGGCCGCTGGATCACGCCGGGGCTGATCGACTGCCACACCCATCTGGTCCATGCCGGCGACCGCGCGCGCGAGTTCGAGCTGCGGCTGGCGGGCGCCTCCTATGAGGAGATCGCGCGCGCCGGCGGCGGCATCGTCTCGACGATGCGCGCGACCCGCGACGCCGACGAAGCCCGGCTGGTCGAGCTCGCCCTGCCCCGGCTCGACGCGCTGATCGCCGAGGGCGCGACGACGGTCGAGGTCAAATCGGGCTACGGCCTGACCGTCGCCGACGAGCTGAAGATGCTGCGCGCCGCCCGGCGGCTGGGCGAGGCCCGGCCGGTCGGCATCCGCGCCACCCTGCTCGGCGCCCACGCGCTGCCGCCCGAATATGCCGGCGACGCCGACGGTTATGTCGATCTGGTCTGCCGCGAGATGATCCCCGCCGCCGCGCGCGAAGGGCTGGCCGACGCGGTCGACGCCTTCTGCGAGGGGATCGGCTTCACGCCCGCGCAGACGCAGCGCGTGTTCGACGCGGCGCGGGCGGCGGGCCTGCCGGTCAAGCTCCATGCCGAGCAGCTCTCCAACCTGCACGGCGCGAAGCTCGCGGCCGAGGCGGGCGCGCTGTCGGCCGACCATCTCGAACATCTCGACGCGGACGGCATCGCCGCGATGGCGCGCGCCGGCACCGTCGCGACGCTGCTGCCCGGCGCCTATTATTTCGTGCGCGAGACGAAGCTGCCGCCGGTCGACGGGCTGCGCGCGGCGGGGGTGCCGATCGCGATCGCCACCGATTGCAACCCCGGCACCTCGCCGCTCAGCTCGCTGCTGCTGACGATGAACATGGGCGCGACGCTGTTCCGCCTGACCGTCGACGAATGCCTGGCCGGCGTCACCCGCAACGCGGCGCGCGCGCTGGGCCTCCAGGCGGAGATCGGCACGCTCGAACCGGGCAAGAGCTGCGACCTCGCCATCTGGGACATCGAGCGCCCGGCCGAGCTCGTCTACCGCATCGGCTTCAATCCCCTCCACACCCGTATCTGGAAAGGTCTATGAGCGACATCCTCCTCAAGCCGGGCGCCGTGCCGCTCGCCGACTGGCGCGCCATCTATCAGGGCGCGGCGCCGAGCCTCGACCCCGCATCGGCTCCCGTCATCGCCGCGAGCGCGGCGGCGGTCGAGCGGATCATCGCCCAGCACAAGCCGGTCTACGGCCTCAACACCGGCTTCGGGAAGCTCGCCAGCGTCAAGATCGGCGACGAGGACCTCGCCACGCTCCAGCGCAACATCGTGCTGAGCCATGCGGCGGGGACCGGCGCGCCCTCCCCCGTCCCGGTCGTCCGGCTGATGATGGCGCTCAAGCTCGCCAGCCTCGCCCAGGGCGCCTCGGGCGTGCGGCCGGAGACGGTCGAGATGCTGGAGGCGATGCTGCTCGCCGGGCTGACCCCGGTGGTGCCGTCGCAGGGATCGGTCGGCGCCTCGGGCGACCTCGCCCCGCTCGCGCACATGGCGGCGGCGATGATCGGCGTCGGCCAGATCGAGGTGGCCGGCCAGGTGCTGAGCGCCGAGGGCGCGCTCGCCCGCGCCGGGCTGGCGCCGCTGTCGCTGGGCCCGAAGGAAGGACTGGCGCTGCTCAACGGCACGCAATTCTCGACCGCCAACGCGCTGGCCGGGCTGTTCGAGACCGAGACGATCTTCCGCTCGGCGCTCGTCACCGGCGCGCTCGCGACCGAGGCGGCCAAGGGTTCCGACACCCCGTTCGATCCGCGCATCCACGCGCTGCGCCGCCAGCCCGGCCAGATCGAGACGGCCGACGCGCTGCGCCGGCTGATGGAAGGCTCGGCGATCCGCGCGAGCCATCTGGTCGACGACGCGCGGGTGCAGGACCCCTATTGCCTGCGCTGCCAGCCGCAGGTGATGGGCGCAGTGCTCGACCTGCTGCGCCAGGCCGCGACGACGCTGGAGGTCGAGGCGAACGGCGTCTCCGACAATCCGCTGATCTTCCCGGACACCGACGAGGCGCTGTCGGGCGGCAATTTCCACGCCGAGCCGGTCGCCTTCGCCGCCGACATGATCGCGCTGGCGATCTGCGAGATCGGATCGATCACCGAGCGGCGGATCGCGATGCTGGTCGATCCCGCGCTGTCGGGGCTGCCGGCCTTCCTGACCCCGCAGCCGGGCCTCAATTCGGGCTTCATGATCCCGCAGGTGACGGCGGCCGCGCTGGTCTCCGAGAACAAGCAGCGCGCCACCCCGGCGAGCGTCGACTCGCTGCCGACCTCGGCCAATCAGGAAGACCATGTCTCGATGGCGGCGCACGGCGCGCGGCGGCTGCTCGACATGGCCGCCAACGCCAATGCGATCGTCGGCATCGAGCTGCTTGCCGCCGTGCAAGGGTGCGACTTCCACGCGCCGCTCCGGTCGAGCGGCCCGCTCGAAGCCGCCCGCGCCGTGCTGCGCGCGCAGGTGCCGATGCTCGACCATGACCGGCATTTCCACCCCGACATGGAGGCGGCCAACGCGCTGGTCCGCTCGGGCGCGCTGGTGACGGCGGCGGCGATCGCGCTGCCGGGACTGGCGTGATGTCCGCCCGCCCATTCCTCCCCATGCGCAGCATGGGGAGGGGGACCATCCACAGGATGGTGGAGGGGTTCCGCGCGACCTCCAGCCGGGCGAACCATCAGGCGTCGCAAACCCCTCCACCGCCTTCGGCGGTCCCCCTCCCCATCCTTGATGGGGAGGAATACCAATGATCCCCTGGCTCGAAATCTCGCGGGGCGAAGCGCCGCTGGTCGTCGCCTTCCCGCACAGCGGCACCGAGATTCCGGAGGAGCTGGAGGGCAGCTTCGTCTCGCCCTGGCTGGCGCGCAAGGATGCCGACTGGTGGATCGACCAGGTCTACGGCTTCGCCGACACGCTCGGTGCCACCACGATCCGCAGCCGCATCTCGCGCAGCGTGATCGACCTCAACCGCGATCCGTCGGGCGCCTCGCTCTATCCGGGACAGGCGACGACCGAGCTGTGCCCGACGACCACCTTCGCGGGCGAGCCGCTCTATCGTGACGGCCCGCCCGACGCCGGCGAGATCGGCTGGCGGCGGTCGACCTGGTTCGATCCCTATCATGACGCGCTGGCGGCCGAGCTCGACCGGCTCCGCGCGCGCCACGGCAAGGTCGTGCTCTACGACGCCCATTCGATCCTGAGCCGGGTGCCGCGCCTGTTCGACGGCGAACTGCCGCTGTTCAACATCGGCACCAACAACGGCGCGACCTGCGATCCCGCGCTCGCCGCCGCTGTCACCGAAATCGCCGCCGCGACCGGACGGAGCCACGTCCTCGACGGGCGGTTCCGTGGCGGCTGGACGACGCGCCATTACGGCCGCCCCGCCGACGGCATCCATGCGATCCAGATGGAGCTGGCGATGCGCGCCTATCTCGACGAACCCGACGCCCCCGGGCCCGACAACTGGCCCGCCCCCTTCGACCCGACGAGCCCCGTCATCGCCGATCTGCGCGCGATCCTGACGGCGTGCCTCGCCTTCGCCCGAACCTGAAAGGACCTCCCATGACCCGTCTCGACAACAGCCGCGTGATCAGGCCGGCGACCGGCACCGAATTGTCGGCGAAAAGCTGGCTGACCGAAGCGCCGCTACGGATGTTGATGAACAACCTCCACCCCGACGTCGCCGAGCGACCCGAGGAGCTGGTCGTCTATGGCGGCATCGGCCGCGCCGCGCGCGACTGGGAAAGCTACGACCGGATCGTCGAGACGCTGAAGCGGCTCGAAGCCGACCAGACGCTGCTGGTCCAGTCGGGCAAGCCGGTCGGCGTGTTCCGCACCCATGAAGACGCGCCGCGCGTGCTGATCGCCAATTCGAACCTCGTCCCCAAATGGGCGACCTGGGAGCATTTCAACGAACTCGATCGCAAGGGCCTGGCGATGTACGGCCAGATGACTGCGGGAAGCTGGATCTACATCGGCACCCAGGGGATCGTGCAGGGCACCTACGAGACCTTCGTCGAGATGGGCCGCCAGCATTATGACGACGACCTGTCGGGCCGCTGGCTGCTGACCGCCGGCCTCGGCGGCATGGGCGGCGCGCAGCCGCTGGCGGCGGTGATGGCGGGCGCGTCCTGCCTCGCGATCGAATGCCAGCCGAGCCGGATCGACATGCGCCTGCGCACCGGCTATCTCGACCGCGCCGCCGAGACGATCGACGAGGCGATGGCGATCATCGAGGAGAGCTGCGCGGCGAGGAAGCCGCTCTCGGTCGGCCTGCTCGGCAACGCCGCCGAGATATTGCCCGAGATGTACCGGCGCGGCATCCGCCCCGACCTGCTGACCGACCAGACCTCCGCCCATGATCCGGTCAACGGCTACCTCCCCGCCGGCTGGACGGTCGCCGAATGGATCGAGCGGCGCGAGCGCGAGCCCGAGGCGGTCGCCAAGGCCGCCAAGGCATCGATGGCGGTGCATGTCCGCGCGATGCTCGACTTCCAGGCGGCGGGCGTGCCGACCGTCGACTATGGCAACAACATCCGCCAGGTGGCGAAGGACGAGGGCGTCGCCAACGCCTTCGATTTCCCCGGCTTCGTCCCCGCCTATATCCGTCCGCTGTTCTGCCGGGGCATCGGCCCGTTCCGCTGGGCGGCGCTGTCGGGCGATCCCGAGGACATCTTCAAGACCGACGCCAAGGTGAAGGAGCTGCTGCCCGACAACCACCACCTCCACCGCTGGCTCGACATGGCGCGCGACCGCATCCATTTCCAGGGCCTGCCGGCGCGCATCTGCTGGGTCGGCCTCGGCGACCGCCACCGGCTCGGCCTCGCCTTCAACGAGATGGTGGCGAAGGGCGAACTCAAGGCGCCGGTGGTGATCGGCCGCGACCATCTCGACAGCGGATCGGTCGCCAGCCCCAATCGCGAGACCGAGGCGATGCGGGACGGATCGGACGCCGTCTCCGACTGGCCGCTGCTCAACGCGCTGCTCAATACCGCCTCGGGCGCGACCTGGGTGTCGCTGCACCATGGCGGCGGGGTCGGCATGGGCTATTCGCAGCATTCGGGGATGGTGATCGTCGCCGACGGCACCGAGGCGGCGGCGAAGCGGCTCGAACGGGTGCTGTGGAACGATCCCGCCACCGGGGTGATGCGCCATGCCGACGCCGGCTACGACATCGCGCTCGACTGCGCGCGCGACAAGGGGCTCGACCTGCCCGGCATCCTCGGCTGACCATGAACCGGGTCATCCGGATCGCGGATCGCCCGGCGGTCCCGTGGAAGAATGGCGGCGGGACGACGCGCGAGATCGCCGTCTTCCCGCCGGACGCCGGCATGGACGATTTCGTCTGGCGGCTGAGCATGGCGCGGGTCGAGCAGGCGGGCGCCTTCTCGGCCTTCGACGGGGTCGATCGCGTGCTCGCCGTGCTGGAAGGCAGGCTGTTCCTGTCCGGCGCGGGCCTGGACGTCGCGCTCGACGGGGACAGCGCGCCCTTCGCTTTCGACGGCGGGGCACCGATCGCCGGCGAGCCGCTGGCCGGCCCGGTGCTCGACCTCAACGCCATGGCGCGGCGTGGGCGGTGCGGCGTCGCGATGGAGCGCCTCGCGGCGGGCGCCGAGGTCGCGGGCGGCGATGCGATCTTCCTCCTCGCCCTCGAACCGCAGCGGATAGGGGCGGACGAACTCGGCCGGCTCGACGTGCTCAGCGTCGCCGACCCCGTGACGGCCGGCGGCGCGGCGCTGCTGGTCCGCTTCACCGTGGAGGGCTCAACGCGCCGTTAACCATATCCGGCTAGGGTCCGCGCCCGAAGGGAGAGGGGTCCATGGATATGGCATCGGCGCCGCTGGCGCCCATCGAAGCGGTGCTGACCGAGGCCGAGATCGCGGAGCGGGTGGCGCATTACCGGGAGGCCGGCCTGCACCAGCGCCTCGCCGCCTTGTGGGAGCGCGCCTCCGACACGATCGTCGAGGTGCTCCGCGAGAATTGGACGCCGAAGCTGCGGCGGCTGGCGAACAGCGCCGAGGGCGATGTCGGTTCCTTCCTGGCGATGTCGGTCGACGACCTGATCGAGCGCCGCCGCCACGTCTATTCGCAGCCGATCGACGCCGACTGGATCCGCATCCTCGGCTTCAACAGCCGGCTGGTCTACAGCCTGAAAATCCCCCTGCCGACCGTCCTGCTCGACACCGCGCGCGAGAACGGGATGATCGTCGACCGGATCGCCGAGCGCTTCCCCGACGACATGGCGTTCGTCCTGTCCGCGCAGCGCACGATCGACATGCTCGGCGCGATCCAGCTCGAGCTCAACCTGTCCTATTTCAACGGCATCCGGCGCCAGCGTTCGCTCACCCTGCGGGAATCGGCGAGCCAGATGTTCCGCACCGACATCGGCGACATCCTGGCCGGCACGTCGCGCCGGTCGACCACGCTGCGCGACCAGACCAGCCTCGCCTCGCAATCGGCGCGCGGCATGCTCGGCAAGACGTCCGAGGTCGCCGCCGCCGCCGAGCAGTCGGCCACCGCGATGCGCGACGCCGCGCAGACCGCCGCCGGCCTGATCCGCGCGATCGAGGAGGCGCGCCGCGAGGTCGACGTCGCCGCGTCGGTCGCGACCCGCGCCGCCGGCCAGTCGGCCGAGGCGCTGTCGGTGTCCGAGGCGCTGTCCGACCATGCCCGCGCGATCGAATCGATCCTGGGCCTGATCCGCGACATCGCCGGGCAGACCAACCTGCTCGCGCTCAACGCCACGATCGAGGCCGCCCGCGCGGGCGAGGCCGGGCGCGGCTTCGCGGTGGTCGCGCAGGAGGTCAAGAACCTCGCCAACCAGACCGCGCGCGCGACCGACGACATCGCCCGGAAGATCACCGCGATCCAGACTGCGACCGCCCAGGCCGTCGACGCCAACGGATCGATCCGCGACACGGTGGGCGAGGTCGAAGCCTGCGCCGCGCGCATCCGCGACGCGATGGACGTCCAGGCGCGCACGGTGACGACGATCACCGCCGCCGTCGACGAGACCGCGCTCGCCGCCGATTCCATGTCCTCGACGATCGCCGCGATCCGCGCCGACACCGAGAATGTCGCGGGCGAGATCGACCATCTCGCCGACGGCTTCGGCGAGGTCGACGACGCGCTGGCGCGGCTGGAGAAGACCGCGCACGACTTCGCCGCGCTGTTCGCGGAGTGACGGTCGCGCGGGGCGCGACGACCACCGAAAAACCGACGACGAGTCCCTCGAATTTTCCAGGTTGGCCGAGAAATCGACATCGGTTAAACTGGAGGTTCGGCCAATTGGTCGATGAATGGGGAACCTTGTTCAAGTCGAGGGCTTGAAGGCCCTGAATCGGTGGAGAGGATCATGCACGTCCTGATCATCGAAGACGAGCCGCTGGTCGCTTCGGATCTTGAATGCTTCCTGAGCGAACTTGGCGCGGATAGCTGCGATCTTGTCGAGACCGAACGGGCGGCGGTCGCGGCCGCGCTCGATCACGCGCCCGACCTGATCACGGCGGACTGCCGGCTGCGCGAAGGATCGGGCGTCGACGCGGTGGCGTCGATCCGCCGGTCGCTCGGCAGCATCCCGGTGGTGTTCATCACCGGCGATCCGCGCGGCTGCGATGCCCGGGACGACATGACCCACATGCTGGTCAAGCCGATCCGCTGGCTCGACCTCGCCACCGCCGTCGCCAGCCACAACCTGCCGCCGGCCGGCGGTTCGGACGGGGAAGCCGACCGGATCGGATAAAGCCATCGGCAGCCTAACCCGGCAAATGATCGGGCAAGGAGGCCCGAGCTTGCAGGATGGGAGGGAGGTAGTTCGCCAGATAGCCCGTCGCGGCGCGCGTCGCCTCCACGACCATATGCGGCGAGACGCAACCATCCTCCAGAACCGACAATGCGAAGAACGCGTCCGCGATGTGGACGACCCGGAAGAATACCGACACCGGCTCGCTCATCTCCGGCAGGAGGAACCGCTCGTCGAACAGCCGATGGAGAAGGACGCCGAAGCGGTGGTCGTCATGACAGGCGGCCTGACGGATTTCCGGAGAGACCCTCGGGCCGAGCATCAGTTGCCGGGCGGCGGCGTTGGCGTTGAAGAAATCGGCGGAGGACTTGAGGAAATCCGCCAGGATGGCGTCCCATGAACTCTCCGCATCGATCGCCGGTTCGAGCTCGATCATCTCATCGGCGATGGCGCGGGCGAGCGCCTTGTACAGTTCCCGCATGTCCGGGAAGAAGTGATAGGCCGAACTCGACGGGATTCCCGCGACTTCGGACACCATCGAGAAGCTGATCTCGTCCGCATCGCGCTGCTGCAGCAACAGCCGCGCGGCGTCGAGCAATGCTTCGCGCCGCGCCCGGCCCCGCGCCTGCATGTAGCGACGCGCATTCACCGAATCCGTCAGGTCGTTTGGCATCAGATCGAATCTACCCGTTCCCCGCCGCGCAGGTCCACACGCCCCCGCACGCCATCCGTTCCGATGGGCAAAGGCCCCTCCGCAACGGAAGGACGCTCCCCATGGCCATCTCTCACCGAGATTATCAAATACAATCGAGTATCTTTCAAGGGTCGTTTCGGTGCACGGATTCTGCCTCACCGCAACCCCATTCACTTTTCAAGCCAATAAACTCATACATATAGGGATATTTCCTGCTTAGGCAGAGAGCTTTCGACCACAGATCACCTTGACAGGCGCCATAGGACATGAAAGCTAGAAGTCGATTCGAATCGAAAACTAAAATGAATAGCTTTTGTCGGGGGGGGCTCCGATCCGGCCCGCCATCCGACGTCCAAAGAAAAGGGGGTTCCATGAACAAAGGTCAGCTTCTCACGAGCGTCGCGGCTTTCGCCTTCCTCGGCATGTGGGCGATGCCCGCCGCCGCCCAGACGCCGGCATCGTCGGAAACCGACGATGCCGAGATCGTGGTGTTCGGAAAGGGTGAGACCCGCCAGGTACAGACGGTGACCGCGGTGGATATCGCCGTCGCCACGCCCGGCACGAGCCCGCTCAAAGTGCTGGAAAAATTACCGGGCGTCTCGTTTCAGTCCGCGAATGCCCTCGGCAGCAACGAATGGTCGAGCCGCATTTCGATCCGTGGCTTCAACCAGAACCAGCTCGGCTTCACGCTCGACGGCGTACCGCTGGGCGACATGAGCTATCATAATTTCAACGGGCTCCACATCAGCCGCGCGATCGCCTCCGAGAATATCGGCAGGACCACGCTCGCGCAGGGGTCCGGCGCGCTCAGCACCGCCTCCAGCTCGAACCTCGGCGGCACCGTGCAGTTCTTCAGCAAGGCGCCGTCACCCGACTTCGGCCTCGATGGAGAGGTGAGCTACGGCAGCGAGAACGCCTACCGCCTGTTCGGCCGGCTCGAAACCGGCGACCTCGGCAACGGCATCATGGGCTATGTCAGCGGTTCCTGGCTGGACGCGCCGAAATGGAAGGGCCAGGGCAAGCAGGAGGCCTGGTCGATCAACAGCAAGCTGGTCGTGCCGCTCGGCGAGCGGGGGCAGGTCGCCGCCTTCGTCAACTATTCCGACTTCAAGGACGACGACTATATGGACATGTCGTTGTCCCTGATCCGGAAATATGGGTGGAACTGGGATTATATCCGGAACGACTATCCAACGGCGATGGCGATCGCGACCAATCTCCAGAACGGCGTCTATTGCGCCAATTATGCGGGATATTCGCAGCAGATCTGCGGCGACGACACCTATTATGACGCCTATGGCCTCCGCAAGGATTTCCTGGCCGGCGCCAATATCGACTATGAACTGGCCGATGCGGTCACCCTCAAGCTGACCCCATACTATCATCGGCATCGCGGCATCAGCACCTGGTTCACGCCGTACACGCCGACCCCGGGCGGCTCCCCCATGTCGGTGCGCGGGGCGACCTATGCGATCAATCGCGGCGGCGCGACCGGCTCCCTGTCGTTCACCTTCGGCGACCATCAGCTGGAGATCGGCGGCTGGTACGAATATAATCGCTACCGCGCCGGCCGCCCCTATTTCCCCCTTGCCGCGTCCAACGTCGCGAGCATCGGCAAGCGCGAGTGGCCGAAGAACCCCTTCGCCAGCGACTATTCGTACAATTTCAAGATCAAGACCTACCAATATTTCATCCAGGACACCTGGAACCTGACCCCCGAACTCAAGATGAACTACGGGTTCAAGGGGATCAGGAACACCGTCATCAACGAGTATAATCCGGCGAACAGCCCGAACCGGGACACGTCCGGCCTGCTGAGGGCCAAGGACATGTTCATCCCGCAGATCGGCGTCAACTACGCCGTCTCGCGCGCGTTCGAGCTGTTCGCCAGCTACACCGAGAACATGCGCGCCTTCACCACGGAGCCCTTCCTGACGAGCCGGGCGGGCTTCCTCGCGGTCAAGGACGTGATCAAGCCCGAGACCTCCTGGACGCTGGAGGGCGGCCTGCGCTTCCACCTCCGGAACTTCGAGGGCTCGATCGCCGGCTATCACGTCAAGTTCGACGACAGGCTGCTTTCGGTGCAGCCCTGCGCGATCATCATCGGCTGTCCGTCGATCCTGTCCAATGTCGGCTCGGTCACCACCAACGGGATCGAGATGGCGGGGACCTATCGGCTGACCCGCGCCCTGTCGCTGTACGGCGCCTATGCCTATACGGATGCGCAATATGACGACGACATCCTGAGCGGCGTGCTCTACGCCACGAAGAACAAGACGGTGGTCAACACGCCGAAGCACCTGATCAACGGCGAGATCGCCTATGACGACGGGGCCCTGTTCGGCCGGATCTCCGCCAATTACCAGAGCAAGCGCTATTACACCTACATCAACGACAACAGCGTCAAGGGCCGCGCGCTGGTCGATCTTTCGGCCGGCTATCGCTTCCCGGAGGGGGGCGGCCTGCTCGACGGCCTCGAGCTCCAGGCCAATGTGACCAACCTGTTCGACAAGAAATATATCAGCACGGTGGGGCAGACCGCGCTGAAATTCTCCGATCCGGGCGGGAACGTCCAATCGATGCTCGTGGGGACGCCCCGGCAGGTCTTCCTGTCGCTTCGCAAGCATTTCTGATCGTGAACCGGGAGGGGCATCGAAGGCGCTTCGATCCCCTCCCCATGCAGGCGCCGGCCCCGGCGGAGACATCCGGGACCGACGGGCCGGTCGAAAGGGTCTCCGCCATGTCCAGGACAGTCTCCATCGCCGCGCTGTTGCTGGCCGCGACGCCGGCTCCGCTGATCGCCGGACCGCCGGGGGGGCTGACCGTCGAACGGTCCCAGCCCGACCGCCTGAAGGTCCGCTGGACCAGTCCCCATCCGGTCGACGTCTATATGGCCGACCGGCCCGACGCCGCCATCGAGGCGGCGCGCCTCGTCTCCGCCGACGATCGCGACGGCGTCTACGAGACGACGGTTCCGCCACGGGGACATCCCTATTTCTTCGTGCGCGATCATCGGGACGGCGCCGGCCTGTGGGCGGCGGAGCGCCTCATCCCGCTGGAGCGGGGCTCGAACTTCCGCGACGTCGGCGGCTATCCGGCGGCCGGGGGCAAGCATGTCCGCTGGGGCATGATCTATCGCTCGGCCGCCACGCCCCTTCTCGGCGGCGGCGATCTCGAGACGATCGGCCGTCTCGGGCTCACCGACATGGTGGACCTGCGCAGCAGCGAGGAGCGCCAGCTGGCGCCCACCAGGATCGGCGGCGTCGCCTATCATGCGGTCGGCTATTCGATCAGGGATATCCTGTCGACCGACGAGGCCGACGACATCAGCTGGGCCGACATCTATCGGCGCATGCCGGAGCAGCTCGCCCCACAGATGCGCCTGCTGTTCCGCCTGCTCCTCGCCCATCAGGGCCCGCTCGCCTATAATTGCTCGGCGGGACAGGACAGGACCGGTTTCGCGACGGCGCTGATCCTCACCGCGCTCGGCGTGCCGCGCGACGCCATCCTGGCCGACTATCATCTTTCCACCCGCTATCGCCGCCCGGCCTTTGAAATGCCGAAATTCGATCCGGCGGCCTTCCCCGACAATGCGGCCGCGCGACTGTTCAGCCCCGCCGACGAGGAAGAGAAGCCCCATCCCCTGCTGGAGCCGGACGGCACCCCGTTCCTCTCCCATGCGATCGACGAGATCGAGCGGCGCTATGGCTCGCTCGATAATTATCTGGAGAAACGCATCGGCATCGACGCCCGGGCCAGGGAAGCGCTGCGGGCCCGATATCTGGACTAGGCCCGATATTCTCCATCGGGATCGTCACCGGCGGCGGGCGGCGCCTTCGCGAGGTCCATCAGATGGGAAACCGTCGCCCGCCGATCGGCGGCGCCGACCGCCGTCGGCGCGCTGCTGATCGCGGCGAGGCCGTCCGCCGCCGCCATGATGGTGACGGCGCGCTGCCGCACCTCATCGGGGGCTAGGCCGGGAACCAGTTCCTCGATCAGCCGGCTGAGCATCGCGCGGCCCTGATCGTACAAGGCCCGCAGGATGGCGGCGCCGTTCGCATCGCGGCGGGCATAGGCCCACAGCTCCACGAACAGCGTGTCGATCTCGGCATCGGGCTCGACGCCGCACAGCGCGCCGATGGTCGCTCGCAACCTTTCCCGGGCATCCGCGCCGGAGGCTTCGGCCAGATGCCCATATTTGCGGATGCAGCGATCGGCGACCTCCTCGATCACCGCCGCCATCAGCCGCGGCTTGCCCGGATAATGATGCTGCACCGTCGAGAGCCGGATGCCGCACCGCTCGGCGACGTTCTTGATCGAGACGGCCGCATAGCCGCTCTCCAGGAGGACATCGAGCGCCGTGCGGACGATCTGGGCCCGCCGCGTGTCGGGATCGAGCCGCTGGCGCGGCGTCTTCACTGTCGCCAAGGGAACCTCATCCGTTGCGGTCCGGACGGACGCAACGGATGAGCAGGTGCCAGAAAGCCGTCGGGCTCACAATGCCCCGATCGCCCGGGCGATCGTGGCGCCATCGACATATTCGTCATAGGCGAGGATCGTCTCGCCATCGGTCCTGACGAGGTGGAGCCATTCCGCCTCGTAGCTCGCGCCCGTCCGGTGCACGGTGCAACGCTCGCGCCCCGCGACGATCACATGATCGTCGAAGGCCGCCATCCGGTCGATCTCCATCGCGTCGATCGACAGCAGGCCCGCCGTGATCTCGAAGAAGCGCGCCACGCCCGCCGGCCCCTCATGACGGCCGCCGAAGGGAATGAGATCGACCGGCGCATGATATGTCCACAGGCATCCGGGAGCGATCAACCCCATCGCCGTCGCGAAATCGCCGCTGCCGGCGGCCTGGAAAAAGCGCCTCACGACAGCCTGTTTCTTCTCGTCGTCACTCATGCACCCAACTCCTCATGGGATGGGACCGACGCGGTCGCCATTTCGTGGAGATACCATCGCTTGATCGTGGACAGCCGCCCTTCGAGCGCGGAGAAGCGCCCGGGGCGGTAGCGGCTCGACGCCACGCCGGCCTGGTTGTCCTCGGTGATCCGCTTGTCCTCGGTGGTGGTCACGTCCCAGACCCGCACGAGGCGCTCGACCTCATAGTCCACGTCCTCCTCCGCCTCGGGGTGGACGAACCACTGGAACTCCACATCGGTCTCCAGGACGCCGCGCGGCGTGAACCGGATCATGACCACATGGTCGTTGCTGGCGAGGAAATAGGAGAAGACGTTGAAGGCCACGGCGCTGTGACCTCCGTCGAATTCGGCGAAGCGGCCCATCAATCGCGACACGGGAGCCCCATCGACGCTTTCGGTGAGCGCCCCGGCCTTGATCGGCAGCCGCCCGACGCTCCAGATGGAACGGATGTCGTCCTCTTCCTCCGCGCGCGCATCGAGCCAGGTGCCGGCCGCCGACGCCCTTTCCCGCCATGTCGCCAGTTCGCCGGAGAAACGTTCGGCCGCATCGACCGGACCGGAGCCGGGACCGGCCCCGAAGGCCAGCAGCTTGTCCTTCGAATGCGCGCTCGAATAGAGCTTGTGGGCGGGCGCGCAGTGATAGCATTCCTGGAAATTGTCGACGACGAGCTTCCAGTTGGCCGAGGTCGGATAGGATCGCCGGGCCGCCAGCCGGGCGGGCGCCAGGCCGTTCAGCGCCAGATAGGGACGCGCGATCTCGGCCAGGGCGTCGAAATCGGGAGCCTCCCCTTCCGCCAGGCAGAGGAAGATCAGCCCCTCCAGCTCGCGGACGTGGCAGGGCATCAGCCCGGCGTCGCGCCTTTCGAAGTCGTCCGGCATATGCGCCGCGCCGCGCAGCGCCCCGTCGAGATCATAGGTCCACGCATGATAGGGGCAGACGAAGGACGATAGCGATCCCTGCCGGTCGAGGCAGATGCGCGAGCCGCGATGCCGGCAGACGTTGAAATAGGCGCCGATCGTCCCGTCCTTGCGGCGCACGACGATGATCGATTCGCCGCCGACCTCGAACAGGAAATAATCCCCCGGCCGGGGAATGCGGGAGACATGGTCCGCATAGAGCCATTGCCGGCCGAGAACATCCCGCATCTCCGCCGCGAAGATCCCGGCATCGACATAGAATTCCCCTCGCAGCGGCTGATCCGGCAGGCCGCTTTCCGCGTCCAGCCAAGCACGGATGTCGTCACGCATTCGAAGCCCTCTTCCGTTATCGGTATATATACCGATAACGGCTATAGCCACCGCCGCTATTTGGCAAGAGCATTTCCGCGCCGGCCGTCAGGCGCGGCGGCCACGGTCCTGCCTGACGAGGACCGGCAGGACGATGGCCAGGGCGACGAGATTGGCGGCGGCGGCCGGCACGGCGAGGCGCGCCAGGCTGCCGCCGTCGGCCAGGCTGCCGAACAGCCCGGTGCCGAGCCCATAGGGAATGAGCGAGAAGCCCTGCAGTCGCGCGGCGACGCCCCCGTTCCTGTCCAGGGCCGAGGCCAATCCGAAGAAATAGGAGGTCAGGGCCAGCTGCATCAGCCCGAAGATCAAGGTGCCCGCGACATAGACGGGCGCCGACCGGGCCCCGAGCACGGTGAGATAGGCGAGGCTGGCGAGCAGGAGGACGGTGGCCATGGGAAGCAGCCGTCCCCTTTGCGTGCCGACCAGGGCGACGATCGAGGAGCCGATGATCGACATTAGCATGGCGCAGGAAAGCGCGAGCCCGGCATCGCGCGAGGACAGGCCGATTTCCACGGCCTTCCTTTCGGAAAAGCCATAGGTTCCGCCATAGACGGGCATAGCGACGATCATCGCGGCGACCAGCAGGGCCACGCCCCACCGGTCGACCGGCTGCGCAGGGCCCGCCTCGACCTCCTCATGCAGGAAGCCCGCCGGCAGGGATCGGAGAAGACAGCTCAGCGCCAGCGCGATGAAGCCGGCGAACAGGAACATCGCCGCCGTCCCGAACTTCGCGCCGATGATCGGGAACAGGAACAGCAGGAGCGCGAACCCCAGGCCGGTGGCCGCGTAGACATAGCCATAGGTCCTGTCCGGATCGTCGGTGCGCGCGATGCGGATCGCCATGCCGGCGAGCAACCCGCCGGCCCCGCAGCCGGCAAGACTGCCCATCGCCAGCAGCAGGGCGAAGCCCTGTGCCGCCGCGAAGCCGCAATAGCCGGCGGCCTCGATACAGGCGAAGCCGATCATGGCCTGGCGGAAGCGCAGGCGCGCGATCAGGGGTGGAGCGCATATCGACGCGATCGCGACGAAGGCGATGGTGGCCGTGCCCACCCATCCCGCCTGCCCGGCCGAGAGGCCGCGCTCGACGGCCGCGCCGATCACGAAGGGCGCGACCTCCATGGGGATCATCGCGATATAGGTTCCGGCGACGATCGGAAAAATCCGCCGGATCATGCCCTTGTCCATCGCCCCCTCCCCCGGCCGCGGCTCCATTGCGCGGGCTTCCCGCCCGGCCCGGCTTCGGACCGGCGGAAAGCCGCCGGGGAGAGCCGTCGGCTCCCTCCGGCGAGCAACGGCCTCAATGGCTTCCGGGAAACTCCCCGACGGTATAGGCATCGCCGCCGGACACCCACTGGCCGTCCTTCTTCGCGAAGACGAACAGCATGATGAAGGTGAAGGGCTTCTGCGTCTTGTCCTTCGGGAAGGCCCGGAAATTGGCCCATTCCCAGGCGGCGTCCTTGCCGACATGGGTGGCGATGGGCTCGACCTTCACATTGGCGATCCTGACGATGCCCTGATATTCCTTCCGGAAGGCGTCCCGGCCGATCACCGGCTTGCCGTCGGGACCGAAGGTGATCGAATCGCGCGTGTAGAAGCGGTCGACGATCGTGTCGGCATCGTCCCTGGCGAAGGCCGCCTCCTTCATCCGGTAGAGCGCGTCGACCTGGCGGCGGAACTCGGTGACGTCGGCGGCATCGGCCTTGGGCAGATCGCCGATCGCCGGAGCCGGAGCGGCCGCGGCCGCGGGCGCCGCCATGGCCGACAGGCCCAGCAGGACGGACGCCAGCATAGCAATGGACTTGGACATTCTTTTCCTCTTTCCTTTCAGGGGGATCATTGGATGCGGTAGGTGAGGCTGCCGCCAAACCAGCGCGGGCGGGCGTAGTTCTGCTGGGTGAAGCCGAAGGGCCCCGACAGATCGAGCGTGTAGAGCCGGTATTTCCGGTCGGTCAGGTTGTTGACGAAGAAGGCGGCCTCGATCGGCAGGTCGTCGAAGGCATAGGAGACGCGCGCATCGCCGACCCAGCGGGCCGGCTCGCGATCGACCGGGGCGTTGAAGGTCGAGAAATATTGCCGGCTGTCATGCTTCCAGTTGGTCTGGAGCGCCAGCCGCCCCGGCCCCGCCGCGAATTCGTAGCGGATCAGGCCGCCCGCGCTGAGCGAGGGCGCCTGCGGCATGTCCCGATCGAGGACATCGCCCGAGGGAACCGTGACATTGCGGACCTCGCCGTCGAGCAGGGTCAGGAACGCCTGGAGATAGAGGCCGGCAACCGGACGGGTCGTGAACTCGAATTCGAGCCCCTTTATGCGAGCGGGCTTGTTGCGGATGATCTGGGTGACGCCGACCAGTTCGAACGATTGGTAGCCGCTATATTTGTAGTGGAAGCCGGCGACGTTGAAGTTCGTCGTCCGGTTCAACAGCGTGAGCTTCACGCCGCCTTCGACATTGGTCAAAACCTCTCCATCGAAGGCGATCGTCGCCGGATCGAAGGGTCCGAAGGCCTGGGTGCCGAAGCCGCCGCTCTTGGTGCCGCGATTGACGCTGGCATAAAGGAAGGCGTTCCGGCTCGGCTTGAAATCGAGCTCGATCTTGCCCGAATAATCACTGAAGCGCCGCTTCGCGAGATCGGGAAACAGCCTTCTGTCGAACGCGAAGTCCTGCACGCCATTCTCGGAATGCACATAATCGAACCGTTTCCAGTCGCGCGAATAGCGCAGGCCGCCGATCAGGGTGAACCGGTCGTCCAGCTTATATTCGAGCTGGCCGAAGGCGGCGACGGACTCGGTGTTCAGGACGCTGTCATATCGCTCGAGCAGGCCGAAGGCGCCGGTCGTGTCGGTGACATAGCCGTTCTTCGTGTGGATCTTGATGCCGTAGAGGCCGGCAAGCCAGGTGAGCCGGTCGCCCTCCCCCGACAGCCGCAATTCCTGGGAAAGCTGATAGAGGTCCTGCGCCGTCGTGTAGACGAAGTTGGTGGCGGGGGACATGTCGCTGTCCTCGCCATAGCGCTTGCGCAGGTCCTGATAGTCGGTGATCGAGGTCAGCGTCGCGCCGCCCAGATCCTGTTCGTAGCGCGCGGTGACGGCCCAGAAGGTGCGGCTGAAATAGTTCGGCCCGTTGAGCGCTCCGGTGAAGGGATCGCGATCGGGCTCCGCATAGCCCAGGGCATCGCAGCCGTTGCAATTGCCCCAGGCGTTTTCGGACGGGTCGAAATAGACGCCCAGGCCCAGCGCGTTCGGGAAGGCGGAGCGATGGGAATATATGCCCGCCTGACGATCGCGGTCGTTGCGCAGGGCCTGCACCTTGATGTTGAACTTGCCGCCCTCGCCGACATCCCCGGCAAGCTGGATGCGACCGGCATAGAATTTCGCGGCGCCCAGGTCCCGGCCGATCCGGTTCTTGAAATAGCCGCCGCCATGGTTGGTGGTGAAGGACAGGCGCGCGCGCAGCCGGTCGCTCAGCGGGCCGCCGACCGCGCCTTCGGTCGCGACCTGGCCATAGCTGCCGACCGTGGCGGTGACGAAGCCGTCGAGATGGTCGGTCGGCTTGGCCGACACGATCTGGATCAGGCCGCCGGTGGCGTTGCGGCCGAACAGCGTGCCCTGCGGCCCGCGCAGCACCTCGACCCGTTCGAGGTCGTAGGTCATGCCGGCGATCGCGCCGAGCGCGCTGATATAGACCTCGTCATTGTAGAAGGCGATCGGCGCCTCCTGGCTGTCCGCGAAGTCGTTCTGCGACACGCCGCGGATGTTGAAGACGGTCACCGTCGGGCTGTACTGGTTGACCTGCAGGCCGGGCACCTGCGCCGCCAGCGCCGATATGTCCTGCCGCCCCAGCGCGGCCAGATTGTCCGCCCCCAGCGCCGAGACGGCGACGCCGATCGCCTGCGCGCTCTGCGTCCGCTTCTGCGCGGTGACGACGATCTCGCCCGGCTCGAAACCGGCTTCGGTGGTGGAGACCTGCGCCATCGCGCCGCCGGCGGAACCCATGACGATCGCGGCGGAAGCCATCAGTTTTGAAAGTCGACTCGCCATATTCCCGTTCCCCTTTTCGCTGACCGTCCCTGCCGCGACTCGATTTCATTCGAGCTAGTTTTGGAATAGAATCGAGTATCTCGCGCTATCCGGCCGATGTCAATCGGGCTGGGTCAGCTTCTGGAATACCAGATGAACACCATGATAAATCTGGATTTTTATACCATATCCGCCGCAAATCCCGTTTCCGCGGCCGGCCGCGGAAGGAAAAATTCCCTGGCGACAAGAAAGTCAATTTGAATCGAGAATCTCGATTGCCAGCGACATCGAGCTTTGGCACTATGGAGACAGTGACCGGCGAACGGCCGGACGGGAGGGACGATCAACGATGAACGGACAAGGGGAAGAAAAGACCAGGCCGTCGGTGACGCGGCGGGACTTCGTCGGCGGCACCATGATCGGGTCGGGCGCGGCGCTGCTGACGATGGGCGCGCCGGCGATGACGACGAGCGCGCAGGCGCAGACCGTGCCGAGCCCGCTCACCGGGCTGGGCCCCGACTGGACCGGCCCCGGCGGCGTCGGCGACTATGCCGACAAGAACGGCAACACCCATGTCGTCGTCAACGCCGCCCACGGCCATATCCGCAACGGCGACCTCGACAAGCGGATCGCCAACGCCCCGCTGGTCGACGACCTCTACGACCTGATCATCGTCGGCGCCGGCATCTCCGGCCTCACCTCCGCCTTCGTCGCCGCGCGGGACAACCCGTCCGCCAAGATCCTGATCCTCGACCAGCACGCCATCTTCGGCGGCGAGGCCAAGCAGAACGAGTTCGACGTCGACGGCTATCGCCTGACCGCGCCGCAAGGATCGACCGGCATCGTCGTCCCCTTCGCGCCGGCCGAGAAATTCGGCTTCGGCAGCCCGTTCCTCAAGGAGCTCGGCTATCCCGAGGAGTTCGTCTACCAGGAGCCGAAGAACCTGTCGCAGCCGATCCTGGTGCCGCGCGACGCCTGGGGGCCGATGCACATCTCCTGGGAGATGGCCGACACCGCCTTCTATTATGAAGGCAAGGGGATGGTGAAGAATCCCTGGCGCAACGGCTTCCGCGACGCGCCGATCCCCGAGAAGGTCAAGAAGGCGCTGGTCGACCTCGAACTCTACCGCACCCCGCCGGTCCGCGACGACTGGGCGCAGTGGCTCGACACGATGACCTACAAGGAATTCCTGCTCAACGTCGCCGAGGTGCCGGCCGACTGCATCGACGGCGTGCTCGACGTGCTGAGCCCGGTGATGGCCAGCATGGGCTGCGGCCAGGGCGGCGACGTCATCTCCGCCTATTCGGCCTATAATTACCTGATGCCGGGGGTGATCGGCTATTATCGCTACCAGCATGGCGGCGCCGATCCGACCGACACCATCTACCTGGCGACCTTCCCCGGCGGCAACACGATCGCCGCGAAACGCTTCCTGAAGCTCGCCAAGCCCGAGGCGCTGAGCGGCGACGACAGCCTCCACGGCCTGATGGAGAGCCAGGTCCGCTGGGACCAGCTCGACCTGCCCGGCCAGAAGGTGCGGCTGCGCCTGTCGAGCACGGTCTTCTCGGTCGTCCATGAGGGCAAGCCCGCCAAGGCGAAGACGGTGCGCGTCACCTATGACAAGGACGGCAAGCTGGTCAGCGCGCGCGGCAAGGCGGTGATCTGCGCGGGACAGCAGCACGCGAACCGCCGCATCTGCCACGACATCGACGCCCAGTATCGCACGGCGATGCAGGAATTCCACCATGCGCCGATGCTGGTGATCAACGTCGCGCTCAGGAACTGGAAGTTCCTCGACAAGCTCGGCGTCGCCGGCATCCGCTGGTTCGAGGGGCTAGGCTGGTGGACCAGCCTGCGCCGGAACCTCGTCATCGACGGGCATGAGCCGCAGCCGCTCGATCCGGACAAGCCAGTGGTGCTGACGCAGTACATCCCCTTCCTGATCCCCGGCGTCGAATGGCCCGACCAGTGCACCCAGGCGCGGATGATGCTCTTCTCGATGTCCTACGCCGACATCGAGGCGCAGGTGCGCGATCAGTTCACCAAGATGTTCGGGCCCTATGGCTTCGACGCCGAGCGCGACATCGCCGGGATCATCACCAACCGGCAGGGCCATGCCTATATGGTCGCGCCGCCCGGCTTCCATTTCGGCCGCAACGGCAAGAAGGCGGCGAAGGACGTGCTGCGCGAACCGTGGCACCGCATCGCCTTCGGTCATTCGGAACTGGCGGGCGCGCAGATGTGGGAGACCGCGGTGCTGGAGGGCGAGCGCGCAGCGAAACAGGTCCTGCCGATGCTGTGATCCGGTTCGGGAACAAGGACCGGTGAACCCCTTCCCGGTCCTTGTCACCGATCGACGGCCCGACTCCCTGGCGGGGGATCGGGCCGTTCTCGTCCGGGCTGATCAGTGGCTGCGCTTGCGCTGCAGGATCGGCGGCAGGTAGTTGCCCAGATAGGCGGTGGCGGCGCGGCTCGCTTCGCCGACCATGTGGCGGGTGATGACCCCGTCCTCGAGCACCGACAGCGCGAAGAAGGCGTCGGCGATGACGATCGCGCGGAAGAAGATCGCGATCGGCTCGGCCAGTTCGGGCAGGTGGAAATGCGCGGCCAGCGCCGCGTGGAGCTGCACGCCGAAACGATAATCGTCATGGCAGCCGGCCTGGCGGATGTCGGGCGTCGTCCGCGGCCCGAGGATGAGCTGCCGCGCCGCCGCGTCGGCGTTGAAATAGTCGGCCGAGGCGGCGAGGAAGGTGCCGATGATCGCCTGCCACGACGCGTCGGCGCCGATCGCGGGCTCGACGCTCGCCATCTCGTCGGAGATCGTCCGCGCCAGTTCCTTGTAGAGTTCCCGCAGGTCGGGAAAGAAATGATAGGTCGAGCTGGACGGGATGTTCGCCGCCTCCGACACCATCGGCAGGGTGATGTCGTCGATCTCGCGCTCCTGCAGCAGATCGCGGGCGGCCTGGATCAGCGCCTCCCGCCGCGCGCGGCCCCGCGCCTGCGTGTAGCGCCGGCCGGTCGCGGTCGCGGTCGTCGTCGTGGTCGCGTCCCTCATGCCCCGACCCTAGCGGCGGACCGGCGGCGAGGTCCACGGATTTCCGCCCTGCCGGGCGAGGATGAACCGAATTCCGGCGAGGCTCGGATGATGGCTGTCGAAATAGAGCGGCCGTCCGTCATGGAGGAGCAGGCAGCGCTCGCCGTCGCACAGGGCCGCGACCGGATCGATATAGGTCACGCCGGCGCTCCGCCAGCGGCGGGCGATCGCCTCGATGCGGGCGGCCGCCGCCCTCGTGTCGGCGCCGAGCGGGTTGAAGGCCTCGTCCATCCGGCCGAACGCGGCGAGATGCGCCAGCCGGCGCGGCACCTCGAAGGGCGCGGGCGGGACCGGGCCGACGATGACGACCCGGCGCCCCTCCCCGGCCAGCAGCCCGACCGTACGGTCCAGCCCCGCGAGCACCGCGTCGCTGGCGTTGAGCGGGCTGGCCCAGAAGGCCGCGAGATAGACCGTCCGCAACCGCGGGTCCGACCGGATCGCCGCGATGGCCTCGCGGTTGGCCTTCCCGCAGCGAGGATCACCGGGCGGATCATAGCCGGCGATGGGGGGACAGCTCGACTGGGTGCGCTGGACGAGCGAGCGCCCCTGCTCCGCCTCGATCCGCGAGAGGACATAAGCGAGTTCGACCGCATGGCTGTCGCCCCACACCACCGCGCCGGGCGGCGCCTTGGCCCCGAGCACGCAGGCCGGCAGCCCGGCCGAGCTGCTGTCGTGACAGCGGCCGCGATAAGGGCTGACGTCGTTCTTCGCCTCCGCCATGGCGATGACGCGGGGATCGAAGCGCGCCGGCCACGGCCCGGCCGCGATCATGGCGAGCGACACCGCGCACAGCGCCGCCATCGCGCCCGCCGCCATCCGGAACAGCCGGGCGCGCGGCACCCGCGACGCATCGCGGAACGGCCTTTCCACATATCGCCACGACAGCAACGCCAGCGCGAAGGCGGCGGCGACCACGATCGCGCGCGGCCAGCCCGCGAGCCGCTGGTCGGTCGCATATTCGGTGAAGACGATCAGCGGCCAATGCCACAGGTAGAGCGAATAGGAGATCAGCCCGACGGCCACGAGCGGCCTGAGCGAGAGCAGCCTGCCCATCAAGGTCCGCGGCGCGCAGTGGATCAGCGCCGCCGCGCCGAGCACCGGCAGGGTGGCGGTCATGCCGGGAAAGATGGTGTGCTTGTCATAGGTGAAAACCGCCACGCCGATGGCCAGCAACCCCGCCATCGCCAGCGCCTCGCGCAGCGGCCGCGCCGTCACGGGCGGCACCGCCCCCAGGGCGAGCAGCGCGCCGACCGCCAGTTCCCACGCCCGCGGCGGCAGGAGGTAGAAGGCGAAGCCGTCGCCATCGTTCTGCGTCGCGACGGCCAGCGCGAAGGACAAGAGCGCGATCCCCGCGATGACGGCCGTGCGCCATCGCATGGCGTGGCGCCCCAGCAGGATCAGGAGCAGCGGAAAGGTCAGATAGAATTGCTCCTCGATCGCGAGCGACCAGGTGTGGAGCAGCGGCTTGGTCTCGGCGCCGCCCTGGAAATAGCCGGTCTCCAGGAAGAAGCCGACGTTCGAGACGAACAGCAGGGCGGCGAGCGCCGATTTCGGCACGGACTCGAAATCGCCGGGCAGATAGAGCCATGCCGCCGCCGCCAATATGGCGACGATCACGACCGTCAGCGCGGGCAATATCCGCCGCGCGCGCCGCTCGTAGAAATGGACGATCGAAAAACGGCCTCCATCGATCTCGCGCGCGATGATGCCCGTGATCAGGAAACCCGAGATGACGAAGAATATGTCGACGCCGACATAGCCGCCGGAGAAACCGGAAATCCCCGCGTGAAACAGCAGCACGGGCAAGACGGCGACCGACCGCAAGCCGTCGATGTCCGCGCGATAGCCCGCCCCCTTGCCCACATGAACTCCCTGTTTCGTCGAAGTCATGCTTCGATGACGTTCGACGGTCTATAGGGAAATAGAGGAAGATTCCGACACGGGCCATGAGCACTGCGCCGATCGGGTCCGTAAAGAACCGAAGTGACGAAGCCGGGCCGGCTCACGATAGACAGGCGGCACGGTCGCGGACGCCGGAAGCGGTTGGGAGATGTTATGGGCGAATATCGACGCCTTTGGTGGACGCTGATCGCGATCCTGACGATCACCTTCGCCATCCTCGGCCTGTCGGGCGTCGAGGTGTACCGGCAGGCGCCGCCCATCCCCGCCAAGATCGTGACCACGTCAGGCACCGAGCTGATGACCCGCGAGGACATCATGGAGGGCCAGGCTGCCTGGCAGAGCGTCGGCGGCATGCAGCTGGGCTCGATCTGGGGCCATGGCGCCTACCAGGCGCCCGACTGGTCGGCCGACTGGCTCCACCGCGAACTCGTCGCCTGGCTCGACCTGGCCGCGGCGCAGGAGCATGGCAAGCCGTTCGACCGGCTCGACGGGGCGCAGAAGGCGGCGCTCACCTATCGGCTACAGGGCGAGTATCGCCGCAACATGCTCGATCGCGCGAGCGGCACGCTGACCGTGTCCGATCGCCGCGCCGAGGCGATCCGGCGGACCGCGCTCCATTACCAGCAATTGTTCGGCGACGACCCGGAGCTGCGCCCGCTGCGCGAAGATTATGCGATGAAGGAGGACACGCTGCCCGACCCCGACCGGCGGGCGGCGCTGGCCGACTTCCTGTTCTGGACCGCCTGGGCCGCCGCGACCGAGCGCCCCGGGACCGTCGCCACCTACACCAACAACTGGCCGCCCGAACCGCTGATCGGCAACCGGCCGACGACCGAGAACGTGCTGTGGTCGCTCGCCTGCGTCGTCCTGCTGATCGCGGGCATCGGCGCGCTGATCTGGGGCTGGGCGTTCCTGCGCGACCATGACGAGACGGCGGCGCCGGTCGCCGCGGCCGATCCGCTGCGGGGCATCGCGCTCACCGCGTCGCAAAAGGCCCTCGGCAAATATCTCTTCGTCGTGATCGCGCTCTTCATCTTCCAGATATTCATCGGCGGCCTGACCGCGCACTACACGGTCGAGGGCCAGAGCTTCTACGGTGTCGACCTGTCGCAATGGCTGCCCTATTCGCTCGCGCGCACCTGGCACCTGCAGAGCGCGGTGCTGTGGATCGCGACGGCCTTCCTCGCCGCCGGCCTGTTCCTTGCCCCCGTGATCAACGGCGGCGCCGATCCCCGCCATCAGAAGCTCGGCGTCGACATATTGTTCTGGGCGCTGGTCCTGGTCGTGGCCGGCTCCTTCCTCGGCAATTACCTCGCCATCGCCCATCTGCTCCCGCGGGACTGGAGCTTCTGGATCGGCCATCAGGGCTATGAGTTCCTCGACCTCGGCCGCGTCTGGCAGATCGCCCTGTTCGCGGGCCTGTGCCTGTGGCTCGCGCTGATGCTGCGCGCGATGATCCCCGCGCTCCGGGCCGACGGCGACCGGAACCTGCTCGCCCTGCTCTGCCTGTCCACCGTCGCGATCGGCCTGTTCTACGGCAGCGGCCTGTTCTACGGCGAACGCAGTTCCATCACCGTCATGGAATATTGGCGCTGGTGGGTGGTCCATCTGTGGGTCGAGGGCATTTTCGAGGTGTTCGCCACCGCCGCGATCGCCTTCATCTTCGCGACCCTCGGCCTGGTGTCGAAGCGCATCGCCACAGCCGCCAGCCTGGTGTCCGCCTCACTGTTCATGGTCGGCGGCGTGCCCGGCACCTTCCACCATCTCTATTTCTCGGGCACCACCACCCCGGTCATGGCGATCGGCGCCGCGTTCAGCGCGCTCGAGGTCGTCCCGCTCGTCATCCTCGGCCATGAGGCCTGGGAGCGGTGGGACCAGCGGCACAAGGCGCCGTGGATGACGGCGCTGCGCTGGCCGCTGGCCTGCTTCGTCGCGGTCGCCTTCTGGAACATGCTCGGCGCCGGCGTCTTCGGCTTCATGATCAACACGCCGGTCGCGCTGTTCTACCTGCAGGGGCTCAACACCACCGCCGTCCATGCCCATGCCGCGCTGTTCGGGGTCTACGGCTTCCTGGCGCTGGGCTTCACCCTGCTGGTGCTGCGCTACATCCGGCCGGACCTGATCCTCAACGAGCGGCTGATGCGGGTGGGCTTCTGGTCGCTCAACGCCGGGCTGGTGCTGATGATCTTCACCAGCCTCCTGCCCATCGGCCTGTTCCAGTTCCAGGCGAGCGTGACGACCGGCATGTGGTATGCGCGCAGCGCCGACTTCCTCCAGCAGCCGCTGTTCCAGACGCTCCGCTGGGTCCGCACCTTCGGCGACGTGGTGTTCATCATCGGCGCGGTCGCGCTGGCGTGGCAGGTCGTGGTCCTGGGTCTCTGGAAGGGCGGCCGGCGCGCCCCGCCCCTCCCCGCCGCCGAATGACGAGCGGCGGACTGCCGGTTCAGCTCCGTCCCGCCGGGTGCGCTCGCTCGCGCCGGCTCATCGCCAGCAGGATCGCCGACGCGGCGAGCACCGATATCGCGCCGATCCCGAAGAAGGCGGTGGCCGGGATCGCGCCCCAATAGGCGCCCATCACCCCGGCCAGCAGGCTGCCGAGGAACTTCGCGATATACCAGGCCCCCATCAGCATCGCCGCGATCTGCACCGGGGACAGCAACCCGATCAGGCTGAGGCCGACCGGCAGGGTCAGCAGTTCACCGAGGGTCAGGAACAGGAAATAGGCGAGCACCCAGCCCGCCCCCACCGGCCGGCCGGTCGCGCCGAACAGCGCCGCCGCCCCGACCATCACCAGCATCGCCACCGCCGCGATCGCGCAGCCGAGGCTCATCCGGCGCAGGAGCGCCGCGGGCGAGCCGTCGCGATCGTGCCGCCGCCAGAAGCGGATCAGCGGCGGCGTCAACAGGATGATCAGCAGCGGGTTGACGGCCTGGAACCAGGTCGCCGGTATCTCGAAATCCAGGCCCATCAGCGCGACGTGCCGGTCGGTCTGCTCGTCGACCCACAGCGCGATCACATTGCCGCTCTGCTCATAGCCGATGCGGAAGAGGACGATGACCAGGACGATGCCGAGCAGCAGCCGGAGCTTGCGCCAGTCCTCCGCGTCGAGGGGCGTCCGGCGGGCGCCGCCGATCCGGCCGGCCGCGGGGTCGGGCGGCAGCAGGCGGAGCGTGCCGAGGTAGATCGCCAGCCCCACCGCCATGCCGATCCCGGCGGCGGAGAAGCCCCAGTGCCAGCCATAGAGCTCGCCCAGCGTCCCGCAGACGAGCGGCGCCAGCAGCCCGCCGAGGTTGATCCCCATATAATAGGCGCTGAACGCCTGCGGCCGGCGGGGATCGTCCTCCGCATAGAGGCCGCCCACCTGGACGGCGAGCGGCGGGATGAACAGGCCGTTGCCGACGGCGACCAGGGCGAGCGCCGGGAAGAGCAGGCCTTCGAACGCCATCAGGAAATGGCCGATCATCATCAGCCCGCCACCCAGCACCACGCTGCGCGTGCGCCCCAGCCAGCGGTCGGCAACGATCCCGCCGACGAAGGGGCTGAAGAAGGCCGCGGCGCCGTAGAGGCCATAGATCAGCGAGGATTGGCCCTGCGAGAAGTGCAGGTGCCGGGTCATGTAGTAGACGAGCAGCGCCTGCAGGCCGAAATAGGAGAATTCGGCCCACATCTGCGTCAGGAACAGGCTGGTGAGACCGGGCGGATGACCGAACAGCGTACGGCCGGCGCCTCCAGGGGAGAGCGCCGGCGCGTCCGGTGACGAAAGGGGGGAAACGACCGTCACGTCAATAATCGAGTCCGAAGGTCAGCAGGCCCATGCTGAGCACGATCCAGCCGAGGAACAGCCCGGCCAGCGGAACCGCGACGGACCAGATCTTCGCGACCAGCGATCGGCCGGAGGCGCCGATGGTCACATAGGCGTTGTAGATCGAAGCCAGCGTCCCGACGATGGCGATGATCTCGAGCAACTGGATCACGCGCATCCAGATGTCGAGCCGCCCGTCGAGCAGCCCGACGTCGGATTCGATCGCCCCCACCATACCGATCCAGCCTGCCGCCGCCAGGACCGAGACCACCGCGGTCGCCCGCATCGCGCGGTCGAGCATGAGCGGCCGGCCCGCCAGCGACGAACGATAGCCATAGACCTTGCGCATTCCCGCGACCACCGGCCAGGCGAGCACGGTCAGCAGCATCACGCCGAGCGCGGCGACGAGAGCCGGGACGATCCACCCCGCGTCGAGATCGCCGGGCGCCGCGAGGAACAGGAAGATCGGCGCGAAGTCCGCGATCGAGAAGGCGGTCACCCGGCCGTTCTCGACCCTGGCGGCCAGCCGGCCGCTGCCGCCGACCTCACGCCACTGGAAGGGGGCGACCTCCCGCCAGCGCTTGGGCGCCCCTGCCGGATCGACGAGCATCGACACCGAAATGGTGCCGTCGTCGTTCGGGATCACCTCGGCCTCGCTCAGCAAGCCGACGAAGCGGAGCCAGTTGGTGGCGGAGCCGCGGCTGAGAAGATAATGGCCGGCCATCAGGCGGCCATGCTCGCGCGCCGTCGCCGTCGTGCGCGGCTCGGAGTTCGGATCGGGGAAATAGCGATCCATGAACTGTTCGAACAGCCGCTGGCGGATGACGTGCGCGGCGGTGTCCTTGCCCGAACTGTTGAACGACATGTAGACGCCGACACCCTTGTCGACGATCAGGTGCAGGTCCGAATGGAACCAGTTCGTGTCGCCGCCATGGCCGACGATCACCTCGCCGTTGCGATCCTCATGATAGAAGCCGAGCCCCATCGCAGGCAGGCCCGGGAGCGGCCGGTTGACGTCGGCGAACATCCGGGCGCGGGTCTCCGGGCTGATCAGCGCGCCGCGATTGTCGAGGAAGGCCAGCATGAAGCGGGCCATGTCGGTGCCTGTCGACGACAAGGCCCCGGCGGGCGCCATCTCGACGATCTCGAAGGGCTTGGGGTCCTCCGAAGCGAGGTTGTAGCCCTTGGAGAGAAGCGGTGCGAGGTGGGCCGGCAAAGGCTGCTCGAAGCTCGAATGGCGCATGCCCAGCGGCGTGAAGATGTGCCGCTGCACATAGTCCTCGAACCGCTCGCCGGAGACGCGCTCGACGATATAGGCCGCCAGCGACGCGCCATAGTTGGAATAGGCCGGCATCGTCCCCGGCGCGTAGATGCGGGTCGGCACCCAGCGCTTGAGCACATGGCCCAGCGAATGCTTCTGCTCCGCCTTCTCGACGATCAGATATTTGGCGGTTTCCTCGAAGCCCGCGGTGTGCGTCATCAGGTGGCGCATCGTGATCGGCTTGCCGAAGGCATCGGGAATCCGGAAATCGAGATAGGCGTTGACGTCCTTGTCGAGGTCGATCTTCCCGGCCTGGACCTGCTGCATCACTGCCGTCCAGGTGAACAGCTTGGAAATCGAGCCCGGGCGGAACAGCGTCCTGGCCGGATCGACCGGCTTGCGCGCGCGGACGTCCGAATATCCGTAGCTCCGCGCGGTGAGCAGCTTCCCGTCCTTGACGACCACGACGACCGCGCCCGCGACCCCGCCGGCCTCGATCGAATAGGGTACGAAACCGTCGAGCCAGGCATCGACGTCGGCCGCCGTCAGCGCCCGCTGCGCCTGTCCGGCGAGGACCGGCGTGTCCCCGGTCCGGCCTGTGGCGGCGGGAACGATCGCGTGCGCCGGGTTGGGATCGGTCGGCGACTGCGCCGCCGCCGGCAGCGCCAGCGCGGCCAGCAGGACCGCGGCCCGCCGGAACAGGCGGCCGAGGCGGCCCGGCACGTCCGGGCGCTGCGAAGATAGTCTGGACATCAGAAGGAGGCTCCCAAGGTGACGCCGAAGCTGCGTGGCCGGATCGGAGAGGCGTTGACCAGCGTGCCCGGCCGTGTCTGGAACCGGCCCGCGTTGATCAGGCCACGCGAATTGGTGAGGTTGCGGACCTGGAACTGGAGGTTGAACCGTCCGGTCTCGATACCGGCGCGCAGATCGGCGGTGGCATAGCCGTCGATCGTCAGGCGGCGGCCATAGGTCAGCCGATAGGCCAGGTCGAAATCGGTCGCCTGGTCGCTGATCAGCCGGATATTGCCGCCGACGAAGGCCTCGGCGTCGCCGCCGATCGACCAGCGATAGTCGCCCGACAGGTCGACCGTCCATTCCGGCGCATAAGGAAGCCGGTCGCCCTTCAGCCCCGGGGATATGAGCGCCGGGGCGCCGATGTCGATGCCGGGCAGGTCGTCCTTCAGCTTGGCGTCGCTATAGGCGATGCTCGCCGTCAGGTCGAAGCCGCGCGCGGGCCGCGCGGTGACGGTGATCTCCGCCCCCTTGCTGCGCGCCTTGTCGCCATTGCCGTCGCCGGTCACCGGGCCGAGGCTGGTCTGATAGGTGACCGTGGTCTGGATGTTGCGCCAGTCGAGATAATAGACCGACGCGTCGACCGAGAAGCCGTGACCGGGGGTTTCGGCGCGCAGGCCCAGTTCATAGCTGATCAGCGTATCGGCCTCGAACCGGCGCGGGAAGTCCGGTCCAGCCCCCGGCGGCACGACGTTCGGGCCGCCCGGCCGATAGCCCTTCGCCGCCCGCGCATAGATCGATGCATGGTCGCCCAGTTCGAAACGCGGCGAGACCGACCAGGTGAAGACATTCTCCGACGATCGCCCGCGGCTCGTGTCGGGCCCGATCGGCGCGCCCGAAAGCGGCAGGAAGGACCCGTCGAGGCTCTGGACCGTGCTCTGCCGGTTATGGCTGTAGCGGACGCCGCCGGTCAGGTCGAGGCGCGGGCCGACATGCCAGGTGGCGCTGCCGAAGCCGGCATATTCCTTGTAGACCGAGGCAAGGTTCGCGACCAGGAAATCGGGAAAGGTGACGTCCGCGCCGCCCGGCCCCACCGGCAGGACGAGCGTCTGGTCGACGGCTTTGCCGGTGGCGAGGTCGAAGGGCAGATATCGTTGGAATATCCGGCCCTTCTCATGCGTGTAATAGCCGCCGACCAGCCATTCGAGCCGATCATTGTCCGGCGATGCCAGGCGCAGTTCCTGGGTGAACTTCTTCTGGGTGATCTGCGTCGGGAAGAACAGGCCGCGCGTGTTGGGCCCGGTGCCGAAGACCGCGTCGCCGATGCCGGGAAGCTGATAGCTGACGTCGCCGACGTCGTTCGAGAAGAGCCGGCCGTAGCTCGTCACCGAGGTCAGGGTGGCGAACCCCGCGTCCCAGTCGAGCGTGCCGTTGTAGAGGCGATAGTCGACGCCGGTCTTCTCGGCATAGAATTCGGTGCGGGTCAGGCCCGACACCGGCGCGCCGGTGCTGGGATCGGTCGCCTGGGGCGCCAGCGTGACCGGATCGGCATCGTACATGGCGCGCGAATCGCTGCGCAGATTCTGGGCGAGCGCCGACAGGCGGACCGTCAGCGTCTCGGTCGGCTGCAGCAGGATCGAGCCGCGGCCGCCATAGCTGTCGACGTCGTTGGCGTCGCGGCGCGCCAGGCCCAGCGTGTCGATGAAGCCGCCGGTCCGGCGATAGAAGCCGCTCGCCCGCACGGCGATCTTGCCGGACAGCGGCACGTTGACCGCGGCGTTGGCCGACCAGCCCAGATTCCCGCCCTTGACCGTTTCGAGACCGGCCTGGGCCTTCCCTTCGAGCCGGTCGAGCTTGGGGCCGGCGGTGACATATTTGACGACGCCGCCCAGCGAATTGGCGCCGTAGAGCGTACCCTGCGGCCCGCGCAGCACCTCGATCCGCTCGACGTCGAACGTATCGATGTCGCCCGCCAGATAGGCCGCGTTGCTCTGGCCGGTGCTCGACCCGAACGGCGTGTCGTCGACATAGATGGCGACGGTCGGGCTCGCCCCGCCGGTGTTGATGCCGCGCAGGACGACGCGGGCCTGCCCCGGCGTCTGCTGCTGGATGGTGAGACCGGGAACCAGCGAAGCATAATCGGCGATGCTCCTGATCTGCTGCCGCTCGAGCGTCGCGCTGGACACCACCGAGATCGACTGGGGAACGTCGAGCAGCCGCTCCTCGCGCTTCTGCGCGGTCACGACGATCTCGTCGATCCGATCGTCCGCCCCCGGCGCCGTCGCATCGGCCGCCCCCGACCGCTGGGCCGCCGCCGGCGCGACCGCGACCAGCGCCGCGCCCGCCAGGCAGAATGCCTTCAGCCTTATCGCCATTTCATGCTCCCTTGCATCTGCGCCGCCCGAGGATGACGCATGTTTCATTTTTAGCAACACGTTTCTTGCACAGGATCGCGCCGGTTCACAAGAGGAATTGGTTGCGCTAAATCTCGGCCGCCCCGGGCTCCAGGATAAACCCTTGAAAAGCCCGGTGCACATCATCGCGGAAGCGCGGAGCGCTTCCACCTCAGACGATCAGGCTCTAGGGATTTCCCCGGAAACCATGGCGAAAACACCCCGCAACACTTCCCAGCCCGGCCCCGCGCTCCGCGCCGCGCGCCTCGACAAGGGGCTGAGCCTGCGCGAGCTCGCCGCCCGGACCGGCCTGCCCTTCTCGACCCTGTCCAAGCTCGAAAACGGCAAGATGGGGATGACCTATGACAGGCTGGTGCTGCTGGCCCAGGCGCTGGGCGTCGAGATCGGCAAGCTCTTCTCCACCGCCGCGCCCGACGAGCCCGCCCGCGGCGCGGTCGGCCGGCGAAGCATCATCCGGGCGGGGGAGTGGCCCGAATCGAGTTCGGAGCGCTATCGTCACCATTATCTGGCGGCCGATCTGCTCGACAAGATGATGGTCCCGATGATCATCGAGGTGGAGGCCCGCACCCTGGAGGAATATCGCGGGATCGCCCGGCACGAGGGCGAGGAATATCTGTACGTCCTGTGCGGCGCGATGGAGCTGCACTCCGATCTTTACGCGCCGCTGCGCCTCGAACAGGGCGACTCGATCTATTTCGACAGCGGCATGGCGCATGCCTATGTCCGCGTCAGCGACGGCCCCTGCCGGCTGCTGTCGATCTGCGCCGGCGCCGGGATACAGCGCTTCGTCGAAACCGCCAATCATCGCTGGGACAAAGCCCCGCCCGGCGAGGCGGATGCGGGCGACGGCCCGGACGGATGATCATTTCTGATATGGCATATTGTTTCTAATATTGAAACATCGTCACGGCTGTGCGATGTCGCGGTCATGTCCACGACCATGCACAGCCCGCCGCCGGCGGCCCCCGCCCTTTCCCGCCGCCCGATCCCGGGAACGCCCCGATGAGCCGGCGGGTCCTGACCCATAAGCGGATCGAGAACCGGATGCGCGAGCCTTTCCGGATCGCCGGCTATCAGTTCGATTCGATGCCTTCGGTCGTCGCCTCGATCGAGCAGGACGGTGTGGCGGGGCGCGGCGAGGCGGCGGGCGTCTATTATCTCCACGACGATCCGGCCCATATGGCCGCCGAGATCGAGCGGGTCCGCGATGCGATCGAGGCCGGGGCCGGCCGCGCCGAACTGCAGGAACTCCTCCCCCCGGGCGGCGCCCGCAATGCCCTCGACTGCGCGCTCTGGGACCTGGAGGCGCGGTTGACCGGCCAGCCGGTCTGGCGGATCGCCGGGCTCGACGCCGCGCGTCCGCTCGTCACGACATTCACCCTTCCCGCGGATACGCCCGAGGAGATCCTCGACCGGCTCGCCGGCTTTCCGCCGGTCGAGGCGATCAAACTGAAGCTGGACGGCGACCTGCCGGCCGACATCGCGCGGATGCGGGCGGTGCGGCGAGCCCGCCCCGATGTGTGGCTGGGGGTCGACGCCAATCAGGGCTATTCGGCCGAATCGTTCGAGGCGTTGGCAGCCGCCCTGGTGGAGGCGGGAGTCGCGCTGCTCGAACAGCCCGTCCGCCGCGGCGAGGAGGCGCAGCTCGACGGCTGGCGCTGCCCGATCCCCGTCGCCGCCGACGAGAGCATCCTCGACTGCGTCGAGCTCGACCGGCATCGCCATCGCTTCGACGTCGTCAACATCAAGCTCGACAAGTGCGGCGGACTGACCGAGGCGCTGCGGATGGTCGACCTCGCCCGACGGATCGGGGTCAGGCTGATGGTCGGCAACATGGCCGGATCCAGCCTCGCCATGGCGCCCGCCTTCGTGGTCGGGCAATATTGCGAGATCGTCGATCTGGACGGCGCATGGTTCCTGTCGGAAGACACCGTGGCCGCCGCGATGTACGACGCCGGAACCTGCCGCGTTCCGCAGGGTTTCTGGGGCGGCCTCTAGACCTTGAAGAGAGCCTGATTCACGTCATCGGCGGAAGCGCGGGGCGCTTCCGCCTCAAACGATCAGGCTCCGGGAGGGCTCCGAACGCCCCCCGCCATGGGGCATAATCGAGAAAGTCAGCGATGATTGGCAGATCGAATTCATTTTAAGCTTGAACCATTCATGGAGCCATGCGAGCCTGCCCCACGATCGCCCTATGCCTTGCCTTTCCGGGATGCCCAAATGCCTGTTCATGAAGACGCCGCGCAGCCTGTCATGGCGGGTAGCGAGGTTCTTGCCGATCGATCGATCCCCGCCCTGCTGACGCGGCGGGCGGCGCTGGGCGACAAGCCTCTGGTCATCTTCGGCGACACGCGCTTCGGCTATGGCGAGATGGCGGCGCGCGCGGCGGCGGCGGGCGCGCTGCTGCGCGATGCCGGCGTGGCGCGGGGCGACCGGGTCGCGATCTTCTGCGGCAACCGGATCGCCTTTCTCGACCTGTTCCTCGGCTGCGCCTGGATCGGCGCGGTGGCGGTGCCGATCAACCATTTCGCGCGCGGGCCGCAACTCCAGCACATATTGGGCAACAGCGGCGCGCGCCTGATCGCCGCCGATGCCGACGGCGCCGCCGCGCTCGACCATGTCGATCCCTCCGCGCTGGCGCTGGCCGAGGTCTGGCTGCTCGACGGCGAGAATAGCCCGCCCCCCGCCGCCGGCCATTGGCCCGCGGCCTGGAAGGTCGGCCCGATGCCGCCGCTGGACGCGGGCGCCGACGCCGCATCGCCGCGCCCCGGCGACATGGCCGCGATCATCTACACATCAGGCACCACCGGCCCCTCCAAGGGGGTCTGCTGCCCGCATGCGCAATTCTACTGGTGGGGCGCCCATTCGGTCGACCTGCTGGAGATCGAGGCGCGCGACGTGCTGCTGACCACCCTGCCCCTGTTCCACGTCAACGCGCTCGCCACCTTCTTCTCGGCGCTGCTCAGCGGGGCGACGCTCGTCGTCCTCGAACGCTTCTCGGCGAGCGGCTTCACCGATGCGCTGCGCAAGCACCGGGCGACCGTCACCTATCTGCTCGGCGCGATGGTCTCGATCCTGCAGTCGACCCCGCCGTCCGACCGCGACAACGACCATCCGACGACGCGCGCGCTGGCCCCCGGCGTCTCGGCCGCGCTCGCCGCCGACTTCCGCGCGCGCTTCGGCATCGGCGCGGTCGACGGCTATGGATCGACCGAGACCAATTTCGTCATCGGCGACCGGCTGGCCGACCAGAAGCCGGGCAGCATGGGTCGCGTCCGTCCCGGCTTCACGGCGCGCGTGGTCGACGAGGAGGACAATGAACTGCCGCCGGGCGTGCCGGGCGAACTGGTCGTGCGCGCCGACGAGCCCTTCGCGATGGCGACCGGCTATTTCGAGATGGCGTCGGCGACCGTCGCCGCCTGGCGCAACCTGTGGCTCCACACCGGCGACCGCGTCGTCCGCGACGCCGACGGCCGCTTCACCTTCATGGACCGGATCAAGGACGCGATCCGGCGGCGTGGCGAGAACATCTCCGCCTATGAGGTCGAGCAGGTGCTGGCGAGCCATCCGGCGGTCGCCCAGGCCGCGGTCTTCCCGGTCCGTTCCGAACTGACCGAGGACGAGGTGATGGCGGCGGTGGTGCTGAAAGAAGGGATGGCCCTCGATCCGGTCGCGCTGCTCGATTATTGCAAGCCGCGGATGAGCTATTTCTCGGTGCCGCGCTATGTGCTGTTCGCGGACCGGCTGCCGATGACGGAGAATGGCAAGGTGCAGAAATACCGGCTGCGCGAGATCGGGGTGACGCCCGAGACATGGGACCGGGAGGCGGCCGGCTACACCGTCGGTCGCGGCGGCGGGGCGCGGCGCGCGTGACCCTGCCGCGCGGCTATGACGGGGTCGCGATCGCCTGTCCGGTCACGGTCCGTTATGCGCGGCACAGCGACCGCTCGGCGCATTGGCACATCGGCACGGCGCTGCGCGAGCTGATCGCGCAGGCGGGGATCGCCAAGGCGGAGGTCGACGGCCTCGCCGCTTCCTCCTTCACCCTCGGCCCCGACACCAGCATCGCGCTGACCGAGCATTTCGGCCTGTCGCCGCGCTGGCTCGACTGGATTCCAACCGGCGGCGCGAGCGGGGTGATGGCGCTGCGCCGTGCGGCACGGGCGGTGCAGGCCGGCGACGCCTCGGTGGTCGCCTGCATCGGCGGCGACACGGCCGATGCCGGCGCGTTCGGCGATCTGGTGCGCAATTTCAGCCGCTTCTCGCGCGAGGCGGTCTATCCCTATGGCGCGGCCGGCCCGAACGGCGTCTTCGCGCTGATCACCGACCATTATATGCGGACCCATGGCGCCGAGCGCGCCGATTTCGGCCGGGTCGTCGTCGCCCAGCGCAGCCATGCCCGCGCCAACCCCAATGCGCTGCTCGGCGCCAAGCCGCTGACGATCGACGACTATCTCGCCGCGCCGCCGGTCGCGACGCCGCTTCATCTGTTCGACTGCGTGATGCCGTGCGCCGGGGCCGAGGGCTTCCTGGTGATGACGGTCGAGCGCGCCCGCCGGCTGGGGCTGCCTTATGCGGTGATCCGCGGGGCGATCGAGCGGCACGACGCCTATGCCGACGACCCGATCGCCGAGCGCGGCGGCTGGGCGATGGACCGCGACACGCTCTACGCCCAGGCCGGCCTCGGCCCCGGCGACGTCGACTGCCTCCAGGCCTATGACGACTATCCGGTGATCGTCCTCCAGCAGATCGAGGACCTCGGCTTCTGCGCCAAGGGCGAGGGCGCGGCCTTCGTCCGCCGCCATGATCTCGGCGTCGGCGGCGACTTTCCGGTCAACAGTTGCGGCGGCCAGCTCGGCTGCGGCCAGGCCGGGGCGGCGGGCGGCTTCCTGCCGGTGGTCGAGGCGCTGCGCCAGGTGGTCCGCCGGCCGATCGGAGCGCAGCTGCCCGATGCGCGGATCGCGCTGGCGAGCGGTTATGGCATGGTCACCTTCGACCGCTGCCTCGCCACCGCCGCCGCGATCCTGGAGGGGCGGCCATGACCATATCGTTGCAGCGCTGTTCCGACTGCGGGACCTGGCAATATCCGCGCCGCGACATCTGCCGATCCTGCCTGTCCGACGCGCTGGCGCCGGCCGACCATCCCGGCACCGGCCGGCTGCTCGCGACCAGCGCGCTCCACCGCTCGCTCGAACCCGACCTCGCCGCGCGGCTGCCGCTGCGGATCGGAACGGTCCTGCTCGACGCCGCCCCCCACCTGATCTGCTTCGTCGCCGACGGCCTCGCCCCTGGTGAGCGCGTCGCCGTCGAGACGAACGACGCCGGTCTGTGGACCGCGCGCGCTCTCGGTGATCGCGACGGAAAGTAAGCAATTTCGGATTGAGGTGGTGCCGCTTACAGGACTCGAACCTGTGACCCCCGCATTACGAATGCGATGCTCTACCAACTGAGCTAAAGCGGCGAACCGAAGCGCGCCTCTAACAGTGGTGACCGGCAGTTTCAAGCGCTCTCGCCGCTATCTTTCACGCCGGCCCAGCGCCCGCGCCTTTACCAATCCTCAACCCGCCCGCGCGCATGATGGTCGATGAGGCGGCGATTCCGGAATCGGCCGCCCTATCGGGGATCGACCATGGAAGATTATCGCTCGTTCATCGCCGAGGATCTCGCCGACTGGGACTTCCCCGTCGCCGACGAGCCCTGCATGGACCTGCCGCCGCTGATCGGCGCGGACGAGCGGCGCATGCATGTGCGCGCCTATGAGACCTGGCTGTCGCTGCTCGATGGCCGCGACTATCCGTCGATCGCCGATCTCGATTCGGAGGCGCTGGGCGAGTTCGGCCCCTATTCGGTGCTGCTCGACTTCGCCGCCGACCGCGCCAATCCGTCGATCGCCTATCTCGGCCGCGCGCTGCGCGAGGAAGGCGAGTTGGGCGCCGAGGTCGCGACCGTCGCCGACGTGCCCGCGCGCGCGCTGCTGTCGCGCCTGACCGCCCATTACGCCGAGATCCTCGACAACCGCGCGCCGGTCGGCTTCGAGGCCGAGTTCGTCAGTCATCGCGGCCAGCCGATGCTCTATCGCGGCATCCTGATGCCCTATTCGTCGGACGGCCGCGCGATCGACCTGGTCCACGGCGTCATCAACTGGAAGGAAACCGCCGAGCAGGCGCTCGCCCCCGACATCGTCCAGGCGGTGACCACCGCCTTCGCCGGCCCGGCCCAGCCGGCGGCCGTGGAGGAGACGCCGGTCGCGGCGCCCGACCAGGAGCAGCCCGACCTCGCCGAGCTGGTCGAGGACGCCCGCGAGCTCGCCAGCGAGGCGCGCGATTGCGAAGGCCGCACCCGCGCCGCGCTCTATCGCGCCATCTCGCTCGCCTATGACGTCGCGCTCGCCGCCGAGGGCGATCCGGCCGGCTTCGCCGCGCTGCTCGCCGAGGCCGGCATCGTGCCGCAGGCGCGCGCGCCGATGACGCCGGTCGTCAAGCTGGTGTTCGGCCGCGACTATGACCGCAAGCGGATCACCGAATTCGCCGCCGTCCTCACCCATGCGCGCCGCCTCTGCCTGGCGGCCGGCATGGTCGAGGGCTGGCTGCCCGGCCTCGCCGGCGGGATCAAGGCGGTGGTCGCCGCCGAACGCGGCGAGCGCCGGCCCGCGCTGAAGGTCGACAAGGCGCGTTCGGCGCGGATGATGCTGGGCAGCGCCCCGTCGCGCGCGACGGTCGACCTGGGCGCGGTCGAGGACGAGATCGTGCTGCTGATCGCGCGGCGCCAAGACGACGGCCGGCTGGCGATCGTTTCGCGGCCGATCGGCGAACGCGCGCTGGTCGACCGGGCGTTGCAACGCTTCAGCGCCTGAGCCGTCGCCGGGCAGGCGAGATTTTCGGGCGGGAGATTTTCCCGCGCCCATACACGCCCACGCGACAATATGGTCGTGACGGATGCGTTCCCGCACGTTCGTTGCAAAGTTCGCGGCCGACGGCACGACCCTTGTGACGCTCCGCGGACGGGTCCATATCGGCTCGGCAATGTCCCAGCCGCGATCCGGACAGCCCGGAAGCGGGGGAGGAGGAGCGGATTTTCATGGATACCGAGACGGCCAGGCGCACGGCTTCGGACAAGCACGAATTCACCGACATCTTCGCCAAGGCCCTGACCAGCGGCGCCCTTCCGGGCGAACTTGCCGGCCTCGACGGCGAACCCCTCGAAAAGGCAGCGGCCTTCCTGGCCCACACCGCGCGGCGGCGACAGCCCGGCCATGCCGCGATCGCGGTACAGACGATCGCGGGCAATGTCGGCGGCAGCCGGCTGATGCGGATCGCCGTCGTCAACGACGACATGCCCTTCCTGGTCGACTCGGTCTCCGCCGCGCTCGCCACGCAGGGCGTCGAGGTCCGTCGCCTGCTCCACCCCGTCATCGCGGTCCGCCGCGACGAGGACGGCGCGCTCACCGCCGTGCTGCCGCAGGGATCGACCGGCGAGCGGCGCGAATCCTTCATCTATCTCGAAGCCGAGCGGGTCGACGCCCGCGAACGGCAGGCGCTCGCCCAGGCGATCGAAGCGGTGCTCGAAGACGTCCGCGCCGCGGTGCGCGACTGGCAGGCGATGCAGATCGCGATGCGCGACGACGCCGAGGGACTGCCCGACGGCGAGGGAGCGGCGCTGCTGCGCTGGCTGCTCGACCAGAACCTCACCCTGCTCGGCCATCACGTCGCCATGGCGAAGGGCGAGCCGCGCGACCGGCTCGGCATCCTGCGCGTCGGCAGCCGCAAGCTGTGGCGCGATTCCACCGCGAAGGCGGCGATCGCCTGGTTCGAGAAGGGCGGCGCGGCGCCGCTGCTGCTCAAGTCCGATTGCCGGTCGACCGTCCACCGCCGCGCGCCGCTCGACCTGATCGTCACCCCGGTGCGGCAGGGCAAGGACGTCACCGGCCTGTCGATCCACGCCGGCCTGTGGACCAGCGCCGCGCTGCGCACCCTGGCCGAGGACATCCCGGTGCTGCGCAGCCGCCTCACCGCGATCGAGGAGCGACTGGGCTTCGACCCGAAGGGCCATGCCGGCAAGGCGCTGCACCATGCGCTGTCGGAACTGCCGCCCGACCTCGTCCTGGCGCTGCCACTCGACTCGCTGGAGAAGGTGGTGCTGACCGCGATGTCGCTGGTCGATCGCCCGCGCCCGCGGCTCGAACTGGTGCGCAGCACGCTGGGCGAGCATCTGGTCGCGATCGTCTGGCTGCCGCGCGAGCTGCTGACCACCGGCCGCCGCGTCGCGATCGGCGAGATGCTGGCCCAGGCGTCGGGCGCGACCCTGTCCAACTGGTCGCTCCAGCTCGGCGAGGGCGACATCGCCCAGATCCGCTACATGCTCGACCTGCCGGCCGGCGGCACGGTGCCCGACAACGAGCCGCTCGACCGGCGGCTGTCCGAGATGCTGCGCGGCTGGGAGCCCGCGGTCGAGGCGCAGCTCGCCGAGATGGAGGCGGGCAACCGCGCGGTGCGGCTGACGCTCGACTATGCCGCCGCCTTCCCGATCGCCTACCGCACCCATTCGACCCCGGCCGAGGCCGCGACCGATATCCTGCGGCTCAACGCGCTGGGCGACGGCGCGGCGCGCGGCTGCCGCCTCTATCGCGGCGAGCATGATCCCGACCATCGCCTGCGGCTGAAAATCTATCGGCGCGGCGCGCTGATCCCGCTGTCCGAGGCGGTGCCGGTGCTGGAGAATTTCGGCTTCCGCGTGATCGAGGAGATCCCGACCCCGCTCGACGGCGGCGCGATCGGCTATATCCACGAGTTCAAGCTCGACCTGCCCGATGCCGATACCGCCAGCCGGCTGATCGAGCATAGCGCGGTCGCCGAGGAGTCGATCGCCGCGACCCTCGAAGGGCGCGCCGAGAACGACCTGTTCAACGAGTTGATCGTCTCGGTCGGCCTGTCGCCGGACGAGGCGCTGCTGTTCCGCGCCTGGTTCCGCTACCTGCGCCAGACCGGCTTCGCCTATGGCCTCGCCACTGCGGTCGAGGCGCTCAAGAAGGCGCCGGACGTCGCGCGCGGCATCATCGCCTATTTCCGCGCGCTGCATCACCCGACCCGCAACGACGCGGCCGAGGCGGAGCGCCTCCATGCCGAGATCGAGACCGGCCTGAAGAAGGTGACGGCGATCGACGACGATCGCATGCTGCGCCGCTTCCGCGCCGTCGTCCGCGCGACGCTGCGCACCAACGCCTTCTCCCCCGCCGCCAAGGAAGCGCTCGCCTTCAAGATCGATTCGAGCGGCGTCCCCGGCCTCCCCGCGCCGGTGCCGTGGCGCGAGATCTGGGTCTACAGCCCGCGCGTCGAGGGCATCCACCTGCGCGGCGGGCCGATCGCGCGCGGCGGCCTGCGCTGGTCCGACCGGCGCGACGACTTCCGCACCGAGATCCTCGGCCTGATGAAGGCGCAGGTCGTCAAGAACGCGGTGATCGTGCCGACCGGCGCGAAGGGCGGCTTCTACCCGAAGCAGCTCCCCTCCCCGTCCGATCGCGACGCCTGGCTGGCGGAAGGCACCGAAAGCTATCGCGTGTTCATCCGCTCACTGCTGTCGGTCACCGACAATATCGTCGAGGGCAAGGTCGTCCATCCGCCCAAGGTGGCGATCCGCGACGGCGACGATCCCTATTTCGTCGTCGCCGCCGACAAGGGCACGGCGACCTTCTCCGACGTCGCCAACGCGATCGCGGTGGAGCGCGGCTTCTGGCTGGGCGACGCCTTCGCCAGCGGCGGCAGCCATGGCTATGACCACAAGGCGATGGGCATCACCGCGCGCGGCGCCTGGGTCTCGGTCCAGCGCCATTTCGCCGAGATGGGCGTCGACGTGCAGAATGATCCGGTCCGCGTCGTCGGCTGCGGCGACATGTCGGGCGACGTGTTCGGCAACGGCATGCTGCTGTCGAAGTCGATCCGCCTGGTCGCGGCGTTCGACCATCGCCACATCTTCCTCGACCCCGATCCCGATGCGGCGACCGGCTGGGAGGAGCGCAACCGCCTGTTCGCCCTGCCCCGGTCGAGCTGGGCCGATTATGACGCCAAGCTGATCTCGAAGGGCGGCGGCATCTTCCCGCGCGACCAGAAGGAGATCCCGATCTCCCCGCAGATCCGCGAGGCGCTCGACATCGCCGACGAGGTGCTCGATCCCTCCGCGCTGATCGCGGCGATCCTCAGGAGCCCGGTCGACCTGCTGTGGTTCGGCGGCATCGGCACCTATGTGAAGGCGAAGTCGGAGACCAACGCCGAGGTCGGCGACCGTTCGAACGAGGCGCACCGCGTGAACGGCGAGGACGTCCGCGCCCGGGTGGTCGGCGAAGGCGCCAATCTGGGCGTGACCCAGGCGGGCCGCATCGCCTTCGCGATGAAGGGCGGCCGGATCAACGCCGACTTCATCGACAATTCGGCGGGCGTCGACTGCTCGGACAACGAGGTCAACATCAAGATCGCGCTCAACCGCGAGATGCTCGAAGGCCGGCTGGAGTTCGACAAGCGCAACGCGCTGCTCGTCAAGATGACCGACGACGTCGCGCATATCGTGCTGGAGGACAACCGCCTGCAGACGCTGGCGCTGTCGCTGGCCGAACGCGGCGGGGCCGAGGCGATGCCCGCGCAGCTTCGCGTCATCGAGATCCTGGAGGAGAATGGCCGCATCAACCGCGCGGTCGACGGCTTCGACAGCAACGACATGCTGCTGCGCCGCGCGCAGGAGCATCTCGGCCTGACCCGGCCCGAGCTGGCGGTGGTGCTGTCGCACGGCAAGCTGGCGCTGCAGGACGCGATCGAGAACAGCGACCGCACCGGCGATCCGATGCTCGCCCCGCTGCTGCTGGCGGCCTTCCCGCCGGCGATGCAGAAGGGCTTCGCCGACGCGATCGAGGCGCATCGCCTGCGTCCGCAGATCCTGGCGACCAAGATGTCGAACCGGGTGATCAACCGGCTGGGCCTGGTCGCGCCGTTCGAGATGGCCGAGGAGGAAGGCTGCTCGCTGGCGCAGGTGGCGACCGCCTATTTCACGGTCGACGCGCTGTTCGGGCTCGAAGCGCTGTTCATGCGGATCGAGCAGGCCGCGATCGGCGAGCAGGCGCGGCTGACGCTGCTCGCCGCGCTGGCCGAGATCGCGCGCGGCCATGTCGCCGACCTGCTCCGCAGCATCGCGGCGGAGACCGACATCGGCACGATGGTGGCGATGCTGAAGCCCGGCCTCGCCCGGCTCGACGACGCCCGCGCCGACCTGATCCGCAGCGAGGCGCGCCAGCAGTCCGACCAGCTCCGCCAACGCATCACCGCCGAGGACGTCGATCCCGCGCTGATCGACGCGGTCGTCGAGATCGCCGAGATCGACGGCGCGATCGGCACGGCCGCGCTCGCCAGCGAGCTTTCGGCCGACGAGGTCGACGTCACCCGCGCCTATGTGGTGCTGGGCGAGGCGCTGGGGCTCGACTGGGCCAAGGCCGCGGCGGCGCGCTTCCGCAGCGCGGATGCCTGGGAACGGCTGCTGATCGCGGGGCTGACCCGCGAGTTCGGCCAGATCCGCCTCGACTTCCTGGCGCGGCACGGCGGCAAGGGCCCCGGCGAGGCGGTCACCGCCTGGCTGGAGACCCATCGCGACCGGGCCGAGCAGTTCCGCCAGACGGTCGGCCGCGCCCGATCGGCGGCGGCCCCGACCGCGGCGATGCTGGCGCAGATCGCAGCACAGGCCCGCTCGCTGCTGATGCGGTGAGCGGGCGGGACGGCGGGCGCCGCCGCCGCCCGGCAGGAAAGATCGCTACGGCACAGAAACGAATGGAGAATTCGATCCAGGCCGCGCTATGATGTTGTCAGCGGGGGCGGACCCCGCCTATCATCATGCCCGTAGGGGAACGACAGTGTGCGGCAGCCGAACCGGTTGATCTCTATCCGTTGCCTTCCTCCGCCAGCGACTGACGGGAGGCAGCGACCGATGCGACCGACCATCCCGCAGGACCGGGTCGCCCTGCCTCCATCCGGACGAGCGCGTCGGTGAACGGCTTCAACCATCTGCTGCTGATCCTCGCGGCGTTCGCCGCGCTGGCGTTCGTGCTGCTCGTCTTCCTGTTGGCGAGGCGGACGCGCGGCGAAGGGCTGGAGCCGCCCGATCCCCAACCCGCCCCCGCCCCCCGGCCGGCACGGCCGCGCGCACCGCCGATCGCCGACCCGGTCGAGACCGAGCAGCCGCCCTATACGGCCTGGCGCCTGATATCGCGGGCCGTGGCCAATCCCGATTCGGCCGGCGGACCGCTCTACCGGCTGCGGCTCGAGCCGGAGGACGGCCTGCCCGAATGGCGGGCCGGCGCCGTCGCCCATGTCTATTGCGGCCCCGCGCAGGACGTGCTCGATCCCGGCGGCCGTCCGGCGCCGCTCGCGGCCGGCGACTATATGATCGGGTCGCTGCCGGCCGAGGGCGCCATCCACCTGGTCGTCCGCAAGGTCCCGACCAGCGCCCCGGCCGAAGGGCGTCGATCGCGCTGGCTGTGCGAGGAGGTCGACACCGGCCAGCGGATCGCGCTGCTGGTCCGCGACGATCCGGCCTTCGTGCCGCCGCCCGATACGGTGCCGCTGATCCTGATCGGCAACGCGACCGGGCTGGCCGGGCTGCACGCCCATATCAAGGCGCGGCCGGCGGGCACCCGCAACTGGCTGATCTTCGGCGACCGCAACAGCGCCGACGACGAGGTGCTCGCCGCCGAGATCGCCGAATGGGTGTCGACCGGCCACCTCGAACGCTGCGACCTCGTCTTCCCGGGCGAAACCGGCGAGCAGCGCCTCGTCACCGACCAGATCAAGGACGCCAAGGCGCCGATCCTCGACTGGGTGCTGGCCGGCGGCGCCATCTATGTCTGCGGCAGCAAGCGGATGGACGACGATGTCCACGCGACGCTGGGCGACCTGCTCGGCACCGGGGTGCTCGAGGCGATGACCGAGGCGGGGCTCTACCGGCGGTCGGTCTATTAGCGACCCTGCTCTCTTCATCGTCATTCCCGCGAAAGCGGGAATCCAGGGTCACGAAGCATCCGATCTCTTGCGGGCCACCGTCCATGGATTCCCGCTTTCGCGGGAATGACGATAAGGGGCAGAAGACCCGCCTCGACCAAACCCGGAACGAATTCGCCAACCGAGGAGCCGGACGGATGACGGTCAGACGCGTCGTGGCGAATATCGCGACCGATCGGATGGAGGCGGCCAAGGCCTTCTATGGCGATCTGCTAGGGATGAGCCTGGCGATGGACCATGGCTGGATCGTCACCTTCGTCGGATCGGGCGATGCCGTCCCGCAGATCAGCTTCGCGAGCGAGGGCGGTTCGGGGATGCCGGTTCCCGACCTGTCGATCGAGGTCGACGATCTCGACGAAAGCTATCGGCGGATTGTCGAGGCGGGGCATGCGATCGAATATGGTCCGGCGACCGAATCCTGGGGCGTGCGGCGCTTCTTCGTCCGCGATCCCTTCGGCAAGCTGCTCAACATCCTGTCCCACGCCTGATCGGCTCTGCGACCTCACGCGTCGGCGGCGGCGAAGCTGCCCAGCTTCCACGCCCACCACAGGAAGGCCGCGCTCGCGAGAAGGGAGATGGCGAGCGCCGCCAGCGATGCCTCCGGGCCGAAGCCGCCGCCGCTGAGGATATCCGGCACGCCGGGGATCGGCTTGAGGACCAGCGGCCCGCCGGCGATATCGGTGGTGCCCGAGACCGCCGCGCCGAAAATCCAGCCCTGCGTGAAGTTCCAGCCGGCGTGCATCCCGATCGAAGCCCAGATCCGCCCGGTGATGAGGTAGAGCCCGATGCCGACGCCCTCCCCGGCGATCAGGCAGGCCGCCGCGAACGGGCTGGAGTCGGGGTTGATCAGGTGCAGCAGGCCGAACAGCAACGCCGCGCCGGCAAGCGCGGGCCATATGCCGACCGCCCGCCAGAGCAGCCGAAAGATCACCAGCCGCAGCACCAGTTCCTCGAGCACGCCCGACCGGATCGAGTCGCGCAGCGCCAGGGCGACCCGATCGACGACGCTCCGCTCGATGCTCGCCCAGCCGAACAGCCACAGCGCGCCGACGATCGCGGTCATCAGCGCGGCGCCCACGGCCAGCCCCAGCAGCAGATCGGACGGCGCCCGGCGCAGGTCCAGCTCCGGGACCGTCCTGCGCTCGCCGAACCGGACCGCTCCCCAATAGGCGGCGATAAGGGCCATCGCGCCGAGGACCGCCGCCACGAGCCTGTAGCTGGCCGGCGCGGACGGAAGGGCGCCGGCCGCGACCATGAGCGCCAACGCCGCCTTGGCGACGCCGTTGAAGGTGACGACGATGAGGACGCACAACAGCAGGAGCCAGCCCAGTGCCCGCAACGGACGCCATTTTCCGTCCGCCAGCACCCCCGCCGATCCGATCACGACCATCCGCCGATCCCCCCTTCATGATCCGAGCGGGACGGAGTGTATTACTATTTCAATACACCCGCAATGCGATCATCCGGTTCCTTCGGCGGCGGCGAGCGCCCGGCGGAACAGCCAGACACGGATCGCGCTGGCGAGGTTGGGCAGGTCGTCGTCGGCGATCCGATCGACGTCGATCCGCGCGACGAGGGCGTTGAGGGGCACCCCCTCCTCCCCGGCCGCGCGGACCAGCGCGTCCCAGAATGGCGGTTCGAGGGTGATCGACGTGGCATGGCCGGCGATGTTCACCGACCGCTTGACCGGCCCCGCCATCCGTCCGCGCCCCTCCTTTCCCGGGGGGCTCAGTACATGTGCTGGCCACCGTTGATCGACAGCGTCGACCCGGTGACGAAGCCCGCTTCCTCGCCGCACAGGAACACCACGCCCCGCGCGATCTCCTCGGCATGGCCGAGACGGCCGACCGGGATCTTGGCGACGATCTTGGCGAGCACGTCCTGCGGCACCGCGGCGACCATGTCGGTGTCGATATAGCCCGGCGCGATCGCGTTGACGGTCACCCCCGACTTGGCGCCTTCCTGCGCCAGCGCCTTGGTGAAGCCGTGGATGCCCGACTTGGCGGCGGCATAGTTGACCTGGCCGTACTGGCCGGCCTGGCCGTTGATCGAACCGATGTTGACGATCCGGCCCCAGCCGCGCGCGCGCATGCCGGGGAAGGTCGACTTCGCCATGTTGAAGCAGCCGCCCAGATTGGTGTCCATGACGTCCTTCCAATCCTGGTAGGTCATCTTGAGCAGCGTGCCGTCGCGGGTGATGCCGGCATTGTTGACGACGATGTCGACCGGGCCCAGCTCGGCCTCGACCTGCTCGACGCCCTTGTGGCAGGCGTCATAGTCGGCGACGTCCCATTTGTAGCTGCGGATGCCGGTCTTCTCGGTGAAGGCCCTGGCCCGTTCCTCATTGCCCGCATAGTTGGCCGCGACGGCGACGCCCGCGTCCCTGAGCGCCAGGCTGATCGCCTCGCCGATACCCCTGGTTCCACCGGTAACGATCGCAACCCGCGCCATAACTGATCTCCCATAGACTCGGCTCGATGCTAGAGCCTCTGCGTGCGTGACGGAAGCTCCCCGAACAGAAATTCATGACAGTTCAAAGGTCGTCGCCACGCAATGATCAGGGGCGGTCGATCCAACCCTTCATTTCGTCGCCGATCAGCGTTTCGAGCATCGCCATGCCGGGCGCGCCGTCGTTGAGGCAGGGCAGATAGGCGAAGCTCTCGCCCCCCGCCGCGAGGAAGCGGTCGCGCCCGCGGATCGCCAGTTCCTCGAGCGTCTCCAGGCAGTCGGCCGAGAAGCCCGGCGCGATCACCGCCAGCCGTCGGACACCGTCGCCGGCGAGCCGATCGAGCATCGCCTCGGTCGAGGGTTCGAGCCAGCGGGCGCGGCCGAAGCGCGACTGGAAGGAGACGTACAGTTCGCGGCCCAGCGCATCGCCCAGCAGCCGCGCGGTCTTGCGGCAATGGCAATGATAGGGATCGCCGAGGTCGAGCGTCCGCGCCGGCATGCCGTGGAAGCTGGCGAGGATCGCGTCGGGCTCGCCATGGAACGCCGCCAGCCCGTCGCGCACCGAGGCGGCGAGCGCATCGATATAGGCGGGATGATCGAAATAGGGCGGCAGCGTACGGATCGCCGGCTGCCAGCGCATCTTCGCCAGCACCGCGAAGGCCGCGTCGTTGGCGGTCGCGGTCGTCGCCGCGCAATATTGCGGGTAGAGCGGCGCGATCAGGATGCGGTCGCAGCCCGCCGCCTGCAGCGCGGCAATCCGATCGCCGATCGCCGGCTTGCCGTAGCGCATCGCATGATCGACGATCGCCCGACCGCCGAAACGGGCCTGCAACGCCGCCGCCTGGCGCGCCGTGATCGCGGCGAGCGGCGACCCCTCCTCGCTCCACACCTGCGCATAGGCATGGGCAGACTTGCGCGGCCGGACGTTGAGGATGATGCCGCGCAGGATCGGCTGCCAGGCGATCGGCGGAATCTCCACCACCCGCCGGTCCGACAGGAACTCGCCCAGATAGCGCCTGACCGCGCCCGGCGTCGGGGCGTCGGGCGTGCCGAGATTGACGATCAGCACGCCGACCTTCGGCGCGGCGACGGGCGCATGCCCCTCCGGCAAAAGGCTCATGTGTCGGACAGCCTCAGCGGCAGGTGGCGGAGGCGCTTGCCGGTCGCGGCGAAGATCGCGTTGGCGACGGCCGGGGCGACCGGCGGCACCGCGATCTCGCCCGCGCCGCCGGGCGGCAGCTCGGAGGGGATGATCTCGACCCGTATCTCCGGCGTCGACATGAGGTCGGGCAGGCCCAGCCCGTCGAAATTCTGCGCGGTCACGATCCCCTCGCGGATCGAGATGCCGTTGCCGAACGCGTTGGCCAGCCCCCACAAGATGCCGCCCTCGACCTGCTGACGGACGATGTCGGGGTGGATCGTGCGGCCGATGTCGACGACGGCGGTGACGTTGGGCACCTTGACCTGGTCGCCCTCGATCCGCGCCTCGACCAGCATCGCGACATGGCTGCCGAAGCAGCTATGGGCCGCCAGCCCCTGGCCGGTGCCGGGCTCCCCGCCCTGCCACGCGCCGATCGACGCCGCCATCTGCAGGCAGCGGGCGAGGCGGGGCTGGCCGCTCAAGGCCTGCATGCGGAAGGACAGCGGATCGAGCCCGGCGACCAGCGCCAGCTCGTCGACGAAGCTCTCGGTGAAGAAGGCGGTGTAGCTGTTGGCGACCGACCGCCAGGCGCCGGTCGGCACGCCGGTCACCGCCTCGACATGCTCGACCGCCAGCGCCGCGATCGCATAGGGCGGCGCGGCGCCCTCGACCACGCCGCGGTCGGGGCCGTAGCTGGACTTCTGCGCGCCGCCGGTCAGCCGCGCCATCATCTCGGCATTGGTCGAGGGCGCGGCGATCCGCGCCGACCAGCCGGCGATCGCCCCGGCCGGGCCGAGCTTCGCCTTCAGCCGCGCGGTCGCGGGCGGGCGGAAGCGGCCGTGCTGGATATCCTCGCGGCGCGGCCAGACGAGCTGGACCGGCTTGCGGACCTTGGACGCGATGATCGCCGCCTCGACCGCCGCCTGCACCTCGGTCTTGCGGCCGAAGCCGCCGCCGACCAGCGTCGGGTAGATCGTCACCCGCCCCTCGTCGAGGCCGACCGCTCGCGCCACGGCGGCGCGGGCCATCGGCGCGGCCTGGGTCGGCACCCAGACCTCGACCCCGCCATCGCCGAAGCGCGCGGTCGCGGTCAGCGTCTCCAGCGCCGCATGGGCGATCATCGGCACCGAATAGGCGGCGGCGACCACGCCCTGCCCGGCCAGCGCCGCATCGGGATCGCCATGCTCGACGAAGCGCTTCGCCTCGCCCTTGTCGAGCGCGGCGGCCAGCGCGCGGCGCACGGTGCCGTCGTCGGGGCGAGGCGAACGCGTCTCGAACTCGACCGCCAGCGCTTCCAGCCCGCGATCGGCCGCCCACCAATTGGTGCCGACCACGGCGACCCAGCCGGGATTGGTGAGCACCGCCATCACGCCGGGCGTCTCGTCGGCCGCGGCGGTCGCCATCTTCACGGGATGCGCGTCGCCATAGGGGCCGTGCGCGATCGAGGCGTAGACCATGCCCGGCAGCCGGATGTCGGCGCCCATCTGCGCGCTGCCGTCGACCTTGGCCGGCAGGTCGAGGCGCGGCACCGGCCGGCCGACCAGCGTCCGTTCGTCCCGGTCCCGCAGCCGCAGATCGTCGGGCGGGGTCAGCCGCGCGGCGGCCTCGGCCAATGTGCCGAACGCCAGCCGGTCGTCGCCGCGCACGACGAAGCCGGCCTCGGTGTCGCACGCCTTCCAGTCGATCCCCCAGCGGTCCGCCGCCGCCATGCACAACAGGCTGCGCGCCGCCGCGCCCGCCTCGCGCAGGCGCGTCTCGAACGAACGGATCGAGGAGGAGCCGCCGGTGATGGTGAGGTTCATGCGGATCGCGACCTCGCGCGCGACCCATTCGCCCGGCCCGTGCAGCCAGGCGGGAAGCTGCTCGCGCGCCTGCTCCTCGGCCAGCAGGGTGTTGGCGTAGACCGGGTTGATCGGCGCCGGCTCGACGCCGACCGTGCGCCAGTCGGCGCCCAGTTCGTCGGCCAGTATCTGCGGCATGGAAGTGTAGACGCCCTGCCCCATCTCCGCCTGCGGCACCGCGACGATCACCCGGCCGTCGGTCGCGATCTTGAGGAAGGCGTTGAAAAGCTGCTCGCCCGGCCCGAGCGCGAGATTGGGCCCATAGCGGCGCGGCCAGACCGCCCAGCCCAGCACCAGCCCCGCCGCCGCGCCGCCGCCGACCAGCAGACTGCGCCGGGTGACGCCGCGCCGGGGCTTGTTCACCCCATCCTCCCGCTCGATCCGTGCATGCATGCGACCATGATAGGCGGGCCGAATGTGCGAGACCACTGCAATCGTCATCCGCCATGCCAGCGGAGGCTGGCATCCATGTCTGTCGTCTTCTCAGATGTCATTTCGGGTGAAAAGAGACATGGACCCCAGCCTCCGCTGGGGTGACGTGGAAGGGAGTGGAAAGGGTCATCGCCCGCCATACTTGATCCCCGCGGTCCGCTGGCGCATGAGCGCGGCCATGTCGATCCTCGCCCGTCCCGCCGCTCCCTCGCCCCGCCCCAACGCCCTGGCCAACTGGCTGCTGCTGGTGGCGGTGCTGGTGTTCGCGATCGTCGTCGTCGGCGGCATCACCCGGCTGACCGAGTCGGGCCTGTCGATCACCGAGTGGAAGCCGGTGCGCGGCATCGTCCCGCCGCTCAACCAAGCCGAATGGCTGGCCGAGTTCGAGAATTACAAGCGCATCCCGCAATATGCCGCCTTCAACCTCCACATGACGCTGGAGGGATTCAAGGCGATCTATTTCTGGGAATATATGCACCGGCTGCTCGCGCGCGGCATCGGCGCGGTGCTGGCCGGCGTCATGATCGTCGCCTGGTGGAAGCGCGCGATCCCGGCTGGCTATGGCTGGCGGATGATCGGCATCTTCGCGCTCGGCGGGCTGCAGGGCGCGATCGGCTGGTGGATGGTCTATTCGGGCCTGTCGGTGCGGACCGAGGTCAGCCATATCCGCCTCGCCACCCATCTGATCGCCGCGCTGCTGATCTTCTCGGCATTGGTCTGGACGGTGCTCGACCTGCGCCGGCTGGCGCGCGATCCCGATGCCCGCCCGGCGCGGCCGACCGCCCTCGCCATCGCCGCCGTGCTGATCCTGGCGGTGCAGATCATGCTCGGCGCCTTCGTCGCGGGCCTGCGCGCGGGCTATGCCTTCGCGACCTGGCCGAAGATGGGCGACGAATGGTTCCCCGCCGGCGGATGGAACGTGGCGCAGGGCCTCGCCAATCTCCACGAAAACCCGATCGTCGTGCAGTTCGTCCATCGCTGGTGGGCCTGGGCCGCGGCGATCGCCGCGCTCGCCGTCGCCCGCGCGGCGCGCAAGCGGGGCGCGGTCGGCCCGGTCCACGCGGTCGCCACCCTGATCGTCGTCCAGATCGCCCTCGGCATCGCGACGCTGCTGACCGGCGTCGACATCGCCGTCGCGGTCGCGCACCAGGCGGTGGCGGTGCTGCTGCTGGCCGCGCTGCTGTGGGCCGGGCACGGTCTGGACAAGCCAAAGGTATCATAATACCTCATTAAAATAAGCCCATTTTCCTTGACTCTTTCGGGGCCCGCGCGCATTAGCGCTCCGTCAACGCCGCTCCTCACCGGGCGGCGTCGTTCATTTGGAACGATCGAAACAAGAAGGTCCAGGCCCATGAAGGCGCTCATGAAGACCACCAAGGTGGCGACCCCCGCCACGGTGGAAAAGAAGTGGCACATCGTCGACGCGGAAGGGCTGATCGTCGGCCGCGCCGCCTCGATCATCGCCAATATCCTGCGCGGCAAGCACAAGCCGAGCTACACCCCGTTCATCGATTGCGGCGACAACGTCATCGTCATCAATGCGGAGAAGGTGCGCTTCACCGGCAAGAAGCTGACCCAGAAGGTCTATTATCGCCACACCGGCTATGCCGGCGGCATCAAGGAAGCCCGCGCGGACAAGGTCCTCGACGGCCGCTTCCCCGAGCGCGTGCTGGAAAAGGCGATCGAGCGCATGATCCCGCGCGGCCCGCTCGGCCGCCAGCAGATGCGCAACCTGCGCATCTTCAAGGGCGCGGAGCATCCGCACGCCGCCCAGAACCCTGAAGTCCTCGACATCGCGTCGATGAACCGCAAGAACAAGGTGGGCGCATAATGTCCGACAACCGCCAGTCCCTTTCCGATCTCGCCGCGCTGACCAGCGCGGCGCCCGCCCCGGCCGCTCCCGTCGATGCGGCGCCCGCCGCCGCCGCGCCGGCTGACGAAGCCGCGGCTCCGGTCGTCGCCGCTCCCATCCTGCCGACCACTCCGCTCCGCGAGCAGGAGATCGACGCGCAGGGCCGTGCCTATGCGACCGGCCGCCGCAAGGACGCCGTCGCCCGCGTGTGGCTGAAGCCCGGCACCGGCAAGATCACGGTCAACGGCCGTGACCAGGAAGTCTATTTCGCGCGTCCGACGCTGCGCCTCGTCATCAACCAGCCGTTCGGCGTCGCCGAGCGCGAGGGCCAGTATGACGTCGTCGCCACCGTCAAGGGCGGCGGCCTTTCGGGCCAGGCCGGCGCGGTCAAGCATGGCATCAGCCAGGCGCTGACCAAGTATGAGCCGATCCTGCGCGCGCCGGTGAAGGCCGCCGGCTTCCTGACCCGCGACAGCCGCGCGGTCGAGCGCAAGAAGTACGGCAAGGCGAAGGCCCGCCGCAGCTTCCAGTTCTCGAAGCGCTGATCCCAGCCCTTCGATACCGCGAAGAAACGAGAAACGCCGGGGGTCCTCCCCCGGCGTTTTTCTTTGCGCGCCCGACGGCGCCGATCGCCACGGATGCGGATAGTTTACTTTTTCCGGGAGCCGGGCGGGTGTAATCAGCGGACGAAAGTTGGTTGCGTATCTGTAAGCTCGAGGATCGAACGATGTTCAGGACGTTGGCCGTCACCCTGGCGATCATCAGCGGCACCGGCGCCATGGCGCAGCCGTCGATCGACCTCCACCCGCGGACGCCGGTCGCGCCGCAGCAGGCCGACGCCCCGATCATCCCCTATGCGATGTCCGGTCCCGTCCAAGTCCGCGTCCGCGCGCCGCGCGACGCCGCCCTGATCGCGGCCTATCGGGACAATATCGCGGTCCAGCGCGAGCTGGCCTATCACGACACCGGCGAGGACCTGTCCGCCGAATAGCCTCGGCCGGAGT